>DBFZQW010000088.1:0-7519 GCA_048521445.1 Collinsella sp.
CCCGTTCCGAACCCGGAAGCTAAGCCCCATCGCGCCGAGAGTACTGCGGGGTCAGCCCGTGGGAGGCCAGGGCGCCGCTGACCGGTGGACGGCACCGAGCCGTACGCTTGAACTGAGAAGGGGGAGGCCTCGCGGCCTCCCCCTTTTTGCGTTTGCGGGCTTTTGTCTCACATAGTAGCTGTGTTTTATAACCCTCGTTTGTCGCATCTTCTGTGAACGGGCTACAATAACTTAGTCTGTGCGATATGGAGGTGAACATGGCTGAAGCTGGTATCGGCGTTGATATCGTCGAGATTTCCCGCATGAAATCAATTCTTGAAAAGACGCCGTCGTTTGCTCGGCGTGTGTTTACCGAAGAAGAGCGTGCTTATTGCGATGCATCATCGCGTCCCGCTGCTCACTATGCCAGCCGCTTTGCTTCGCGCGAGGCGGTGCTTAAAGCTCTTGGCACGGGTTTTAGTCAAGGCGTGGGTCGCAAGGATGTTTCGGTAACGCGCGATAAACTCGGCAAACCGAAGGCGCTGCTTTCGGGCCGTGCACTCGAGATCGCTCAAGAGCTGGGTGTTGTTGAGGTCGCTCTTTCCATTACGCTTACAGGAGACTTAGCCGTTGCGAATGCCATCGCGATTACCGAAGATGCTCGACCTAAGCCTAAGGAAGAAAAGGTGAGCACCAAGGAACGCGTAGCGCAGACATTTAAAGAGGCTCGCTCTGTTTTAGATGAGCTTGAGCAGCTGCAGAATTCAGCATTGACGGAGCACCTGGGCGATGCTTCGCAAGATACGCTAGGAGCATAGATGAAACCGGTTTTGAGTACCGAAGAAGTCGTTCGTCTCGAGGACATCATCGAACGCGAAGGGACTTCGAAGGCCGAGCTTATGGAGCTAGCGGGTGAGTTTGCCGCCAACGAGGTCTTGAAGCTCAATCCCGATCGGGTTCTCGTTCTGGTCGGTTTTGGTAATAATGGCGGCGACGGTTGGGTTGCCGCCGATATTCTGAGCCATAAGGGCGTGGACGTCGATATCGTTTCTCCGGTTGAGCCGGATGAGATTCCTGCTGCTCTGGCACGTCATGTTGCTCGTCGTACTGCCGGCCGCGATGTGCACGTTTGCGTCGGCCCCTCGCGTGACGAACTCGAGGTTTTGATCGATAAGGCCGATGTTGTTGTCGATGCCATTTTTGGAACCGGTTTCCACGGGAATCTGCGTGCGCCGTTCTCCATCTGGATTCCTACGGTCAATGAATGCGCCGATTGTGTCGTATCCATTGATGTCCCCTCGGGCCTGAATGCCGAGACGGGCGTTGTTGATGACGACTGCATTCGTGCCGAGCATACGGTGACGATGATTGCGCCCAAGATTGGTCTGTATAGCGCTGATGGCCCTGAGTATGCTGGCGATTTGATCTGCGGCAATCTTTACGACCGTCTTGACGAGGTCATCGATGATGTCGACCACGCCGCCGAGATTGTCGAGCCCGGTGACTTAGTTGATTACTTTGCTCCACTACCTACGAATATCGATAAGTATTCCCGTGGCTCTGTGCTTATTGTCGCCGGATCTGCGCAATATCCTGGTGCTGCCATTATGGCGGCCAAGTCTGCAGCTCGCGCGGGTGCTGGTTACGTGGCAGTCGCGGCTCCTGACGCCTGCGCCAATCTTATTCGCATGGCACTTCCTTCGATTCCCGTCTTTGCTATTCCGTCTGATTCCCGCGGCTCCTTTGGCGCCGCTGCGCGCATGACTGTGTGCGAGATTGCAAAGAAGTACAGCTGTGTACTGTGCGGTCCCGGTATGACGACATCTGCTGGCGCTATGCAGGTGGTTTCGGGCTTGCTCGAGCTTGATGTGCCGCTTATTTTGGACGCCGATGCACTCAACTGCCTTGCTAAGATTGCCATTGACGGTATTGATAGTAATCCCGAGATGTATCGTCGCGAGCAGCCGTTGGTTATGACGCCGCACTATCGTGAGCTTTCGCGTCTGGTTGCCGGTGACGAGGTGAACGACCTTGGTACCGCGATTGCGGCCGCGCAGAAGGTTGTCTGGGCTGCAGGCTCCGACAATCTGGTGGTCATTGCCAAGGGGCCGACGACGGCTATCTGTGGCGTTGAGCGTGTGCTGCTGCCGCTCTCGGGTCCGGCTTCTCTGGCAACTGCCGGTTCGGGTGATGTTCTCGCGGGTATTTTGGCCGGCACGCTTGCCACCATGCGCGACGAGATGGATCGTTGGGAGTTGCTGTATTCGTACGCCGTCGCACTTCACAGCTACGCCGGTTTTGCCGCGGCGACGGAGTATGGTGAGAAGAGCGTCATCGCGACCGATCTTATCGACTTGATCGGTCCTGCCATGGAGCTGGCGGCAAAGGATGCGCTCGAAGATCTGGGAATCATGGACGAAGGGTCGGATGACTAATCATGAACAAAGCCGATTTGACGCGCTGGTCCTGGGTCGAGATCGACCGCGGGGCGCTCCGCCGCAACACGAGGGCCTATAAGAACTTGCTGAATCCACGTCAGCGCCTGTGCTGCGTGGTCAAGGCCGATGCTTATGGTCATGGAGCTGTTGAGTGCGCCAAGATCATGTATTCGGCCGGTGCCGACATGTTTGCCGTGGCGACGGTTAACGAGGGCGTTGAGCTCCGACAGGGCGGGATTACGAAACCCATCCTCATCCTAAGCGAGCCGCCTATCGAGGCCATTCCGACGTTGCTCGAGTTTGATATCATGCCCTCGGTCTATACGTCTGACTTTGCTCTTGCGTATGGCGAATGTGCCGTCGCGGCGGGCAAAGTGGGTAAGTATCATCTCGCCATCGAGACGGGCATGAATCGTATCGGCGTTCACTACACGCAGGTGCTCGACTTTGTCCGCGGTATAAATTTCCATCGCGGTATTCAGTGCGACGGCGTATTTACGCACTTCGCCACGGCCGATGAACCTTCGGGCTGGGACTACAAGCTGCAGTGTCAGCGCTTTACCGAGGCCGTTCAGGCCATTAAGGATGCGGGTTTTGAGTGCGGTATCGTGCACTGCGCCAACACGCCGTCCTCGATGCTCGATCCCTCGATGCATTTTGATATGATCCGCGCCGGCGTTGGCTTGTATGGCATGCAGCCGTGCGAGCTGAGTGGCCGCGTGATGCAGCTTGATCCCGTTATGAGCGTCCATGCGCGTGTGACGCGCGTGGCACACCCTGCGATGGGTGAGGGCGTGGGCTACGGTTTTACCTACCGCGTACCGCGTACGCGCGTTCAGATCTGCACGCTGCCGATCGGTTATGCCGATGGCCTATCGCGTACGCTTTCCAATCGTATGGATGTGCTGTATCGAGGCGAGCGCGTGCATCAGGTTGGCAATATCTGCATGGACCAGTTTATGGTCGCCATTCAGTCCAACCCGGCACACGAGATTCCCGAGGCCGAGTATGGTGACGAGATGATCATTGTCGGCCGCGATGGCGATGCCGAGATCACTATGGACGAGATGGCCCGACTGCGCGGAACGATTAACTACGAGGTCGCCTGCGGCTTTGGCATGCGTCTCGACAAGGTCTACGTGTAGGAGCCGCTATGGGCGTCATGCACATCCCCGGCCATACCCATCAGGCACCACGTGAGGTCGCACTCGAGGAAATTGAGGCCGTTCTGGGCGATTGTCACCTCTGCCAGCTCTACCAGTCGCGTCACAATATCGTGTTTGGCGTGGGAAACCCCCGCGCTCGCGTGATGTTTATTGGTGAGGCACCGGGCCGCAATGAGGATTTGCAGGGCGAGCCCTTTGTGGGGGCGGCAGGCGAGGACCTCAACGGCATTTTGTCGCTGGCGGGGCTCAAACGCGAAGACGTCTACATTGCCAACGTGCTTAAGTGCCGCCCGCCGGGAAACCGCAATCCGCGTCCCGAGGAAGTGCTGGCTTGCTCGCCGTTTTTGCGTGAGCAGATTCGAAGCATCTGGCCTGATATTATCGTGACGCTCGGCAACCCCGCGACGCACTTTGTGCTTAAGACCGAGATTGGCATTACTAAGCTGCGCGGCAGGTTCCACCAGATGGGGCATTTTGTAGTATTGCCCACTTTTCATCCGGCAGCAGCGCTGCGCAATCCGGCGTGGCAGGAGCTGCTGGAGGAAGACTTTAAGATGCTGGGCGATTATCTGGAGCGACATCCCGCACCAGAGGACGCCTCGGAATAATAAGGAGCATATATGTCCCTGGAGCGCCTGGGGGTAGGTACTTACAAAACGACTTGCGCTGCCGATACGGAGTACTTTGGCGAGCTAATTGCACCGTGCCTTGAGGACGGAGATGTGCTCATCCTGACCGGTGGCCTGGGAGTGGGCAAAACTCACTTTACCAAGGGCGTCTCGCGCGGGCTGGGCGATGGGCATATGGTTACGAGTCCTACGTTTGCGCTCATGGCCGTTCACGATCAAGGTCGTATTCCGCTGTTTCACTTTGATCTATACCGCCTGGAGCATGCTTACGAGCTCGAGGATACGGGCATTTTCGATGTGCTGGGCTATGAGGGTGCTTGCCTGCTGGAATGGGGCGAACAATTCCAGGACGAGCTGACGGATGAGTATCTTTCGGTGACGCTCAAGCGTGATGAGGGCGACAGCGATGTGCGAACGATAACGCTTGAGGCGCACGGTGACCGCGCAATGGAGCTTTCCCATTTGATTGATAAGGCTGTACAAGATGAGCTTGCATAACGACAACGCGCTGGTGGTGGCGCTCGATACCTCGACCGACATGCTTGCCTGCGCGGCAAGCTGGATTGATGGACAGACGGGCGAGACGAAGCTCGTGAGTGGCGACCACATGTGTCGCCGTCACGCCAACGTTGAGCTCGTGAATACCGTTGATGGCGTGCTGGCTCAAGCCGGTCTGGATCGCAGCGATGTTGGTTGCTATGTGGTCGGCCGCGGCCCGGGGTCCTTTACGGGTGTGCGCATCGGCATCTCCACTGCCAAGGGCCTCGCGCGTGGTGCCAATGTTCCGCTGCTGGGCGTGTCGACGCTCGACGCTTGCGCTTGGACGGCGTGGAAGGCTGGCGTGCGCGGCAAGCTTGGTATCTTGGCCGATGCTATGCGCGGTGAGGTATATCCGGCGCTGTATATGCTGGTCGATGAGGGCCTCGAGCGTCAATTTGAGCGCGAACACGTGGTCAAGGCCGCCGTGGCGCTCGATGAGTGGCGTCAAGCAGCGGACTGGGACCAGGTTCAGCTGACCGGTGACGGTCTCGTGCGCTATGGCAAGCTGCTGGGTGAGGACGAGACCGCCCGCTGCGTGGAGCGCGACCTGTGGTGGCCTTCGGGCGAGGGCTTGCTGCTCGCGCACGCTGCGGGTGACGGCGATCCGGCCCGCGTCCTGCCGATTTACACGCGCCTTTCGGATGCCGAGGAAAACGAGCGCAAGCGTCTTGGTCTTGCCGAGAGTGCGCAGAGCGGAATTACGGGCGTTGCCGATGAGCTCGCCGGTCGTCATCTGCAGTTCCGTCCCATGGGCGCGGCGGATGCCGAGGGCGCGAGCGCGCTGGAGGCTGCCTGCTTTGAAGGTGCCGGACACGAGGCGTGGACGCCGGGCATGTTCCTGTCCGAACTGGGCGAGGACGTCGCTGCGCCGCGTAGTTGGTGGGTGGCACACGACGACGGCAAGCTACTGGGCCTTGCCGGCGGTATGGTCGTGGACGGTGATGTGCAGATTCTGGATGTCGCCGTCGACCCGGCACATCGCCGTGAGGGCATTGCCCGCAAGCTGCTGTCGCATGTGAGCTATGATGCCCAGATGCTCGGCTGCACCACGGCTTCGCTCGAGGTCGAGGACGGCAACGAGGGAGCGATTGCGCTTTATAACGCTCTGGGCTTTACCGAGGCTGGCCGTCGCCGCGGCTACTATGGTGCCGGCAAGGACGCCATCGTCATGACGGCCCCGCTGCCCCTGGTGCTTCCGGTCGACAATGCTTCGCCCGAGCCGACGGCGGCAGAGCAGCGCGTGTGGCCGCTGCCTGCTCCTGGGCGCTCCGAGGGGGAGCGTGCCGAAATTGAGCGCCGCCGCCTAGTGCTCGCTATCGAGAGTTCCTGCGACGAGACGGCCGTGGCGATTATCGATGCGGATGGCAATATGCTGGCCAACCAGGTGTCGACGCAGATCGATTTTCACGCCCGCTTTGGCGGCGTGGTGCCCGAGATCGCCTCACGCAAACACGTCGAGGTGATTGTGAGTGTCGTGGATGCGGCGCTCGAGGATGCCGCAGCATCGCTTGGTCTTGAGGGTGGAGCCATTGCCCCCAGCGAGCTTGCCGCCGTGGGCGTGACACAGGGTCCGGGCCTGGTGGGCGCCCTCGTGGTTGGCGTCGCCTTCGCCAAGGGCTTTGCCTACGCTGCCGGCAAGCCGCTCGTGTGCGTCAACCATCTGGAGGGGCACCTGTTTGCCAACCTGCTGGCGCAGCCCGACCTCAAACCGCCGTTCATCTTCACGCTTGTCTCGGGTGGGCACACCATGCTCGTGCACGTGAAGGCGTGGGGCGACTACGAGGTGCTCGGTGAGACGCTCGACGACGCTGTGGGCGAGGCCTTCGACAAGGTAGCCAAGGCATTGGGTCTGGGCTATCCCGGTGGCCCCATCATTTCCAAGCTGGCCGAGACGGGCAATCCCCGCGCGATCGATTTCCCCCGTGCGCTTAACAGCAGGGGAGACTATCGTTTCTCGCTTTCGGGTCTTAAAACGGCCGTGACGCTCTACATCGAGCAGGAGACCAAGGCCGGGCGCACGATTCACCTGCCCGATCTGGCGGCTTCGTTTGAGGCGGCTGTCTTTGACGTGCAGTACAAGAAGGCCAAAAACGCATTGCACGCTACCGGATGTAAGGAATACTGCATCGGCGGCGGCGTCTCGGCCAACCCGCATCTGCGCGAGATGATGATCAAGAAGCTTGGACGTCAGGGGATTCGCGTAACGGTGCCGCCCTTGTCTGCCTGTACCGATAACGCAGCCATGATCGCGGAGGTCGCTCGCCGTAAATTCGACCGAGGTGAAATCTCGCCGTTCGACGTCGACGCCGATCCAAACATGACGCTGTAGCTGGTACGGCGCGGTCCCCGGACGGAGGGGCCGGATATAAGGTTTCCTGCTCTACAGTCCTGCGCAAGACGAAGGCCACATTAAGTGGCCTCCTGTTCGTGCGGAACTCGCGATAAAGTTCATATATGGCGGCAGGCGCCCGCCCCGCCCCCGAGGAGCTCCCATCCCAAATGTGCGGAGCAAAGCTCCGCAGACCAACTTATTCTTTCAGCCAAAGCACGCCGGAAATTCGACGCTGGCTTGTTAACCTTGCTGGACGTTGTCGACGCCAAACCAGCCCAGAAGCTATATCGATACAGAAAGGCCCCCGGACGGAGGGGCCGGATATAAGGTTTATCGCGAGTTCCGCACGCAAAGAAGGCCACTTAATGTGGCCTTCGTCTTGCGCAGGACTGTAGAGCAGGAAACCTTATATCCGGCCCCTCCGTCCGGGGACCG
>DBFZQW010000089.1:0-4143 GCA_048521445.1 Collinsella sp.
AGGCGCGCACCGCCTGGAGCGCGAGGCCCCTGCCGGTCGTGCCGACGTCCTCGCCGCCGCCCACCGCCTGCAGCCAGCCGCGCTCCGCGACATGGCCCTGCAGGACGAGCGCCGGGCCGGAGGCGGCGCCGGAGACGAAGGCCCCCTCGGTCGGGCCGGGGGCGCCGGAGCCCTTCGCAACGAGGGCGACCTGGACCGCGGTGAGGCCCGAGGCGCCCGACTCGACGCCGGAGGGCTCGCCGGAGCTCGCCCAGCCGGTCCAGCCGCGCGCGGAGTCGCAGGAACGGTACCAGACGTCGTAGCGCTCCGCGAGGCCGCCGGACAGACCGAAGCGGACGGCCTTGAGCTGCAGCCCGCCGCCCGAGGCGCCCAGCTGCGCCCCGTCGGAGCTCGGCTCCCCCTGCCAGCCGGAGCCGAGCAGGAGGCCGCGGTAGCTGACCGACCCGTCGGACTCGAGGTTGTCGACGGTCGCGGCGACGGAGCCCAGCACGGGACCCTTCTCGGAGCCGAGCGTCAGGACCCCGCCGGAGAACGACGAGCCCGCCGGCGAGCCGGAGACGGAGAGAGCCGAGCCGGACAGGCGCTCACCGGCGCCGCGGAAGGCGCCACCGGTCGGGCCCGGCGCGGCGCCGCCCTTGGGGACGAGCACGACCTGGACGGCCTGGACGGCCTTCGACAGGCCCACCGTGCCGGCGGACGCGCCGTCCTTGGCCCAGCCGAGCCAGCCGTAGTCGGCGCAGTGCACGCGGTACCACACGTCGTAGGACGAGGCGGCCTCGCCGGAGAGCCTGAACTGGAGCGCCTCGACCGCCAGGGAGCGCCCGGTGGTGCCGGCGGCGCCCGAGGTCCAGCCCTGCCAGCCGACGTTCGAGACGTGGGCCCTCACCTCGAGGGAGGAGGAGCCGTGCCCGTACCAGGACACGGAGCCCGAGAGGGCCTCGAGGGCGCGGCCCTGGCCGGTGGTGCCGGCCACGGCGCCGTCCGAGGCGGCGCCCTGCCAGCCGATGCCGGCGACGTGGGCGCGGTAGGAGACCGAGGGGGGCTCGGAGGACCTGTCGACGAAGGGCGTGGATGTGTCGCCCGGGGCGGGGTCGCCCTTGGGCAGGACCGCGACCTGGACGGCCTGGACGGCGCGGCCGTAGCCCGCCGAGCCGGCGTCGGCGCCGTCGCACGCCCAGCCGAGCCACCCGAACTCGGCGGAGTGGACGCGGTACCAGACGGTGTAGCGGGCCGACAGGTCCGCGGAAAGCCTGACCCTCAGGGCCTCGACGGCGCGGGACTGGCCGGTGGTGCCGGCGGTGCCGCCGTTGCCGACGGCGGCCTGCCAGCCGACGTTGGAGACGTGGGCCTCGACGGACAGGGCGTCAGAGCCGAGGGGCTCGCCGGTCGAGGCGTCGGACAGGACGAGGCGCAGCGCCTCGAGGGGGAGCCCCCTGCCGGTCGTGCCGGCGACCTCGCCGCCGGCGACGGCGCCCATCCAGCCGATATCGGAGACGTGGGCCGAGTACGAGAGCGAGACGGGCGCGGCCCCCTCGGCCTGGGCGGGCTCCGCCTGCCCCCCGCCGGCCTGCGTGGCCTCGGGCTGGGAGGCGTCGGCCTGCGCGGGCTGGGCGGAATCGGGCTGCGCGGGCTGGGCGCCGGAACCCCCGTCGGCGGGCCGGGCCTCGCCGGCCGTGGCCTGTGCGTCCCCCGCCGCGGCGGGGGCGGCGTAGGCCGCGGGCCCGCACAGGGCCAGGGCGGCCGCGACCGCGAGGACGGCGGCGGCCCCGGAAACTCGTTTCATGGAGCGTTTCATGGAAAATCCCCCTAATCTAGCAACGGTTTAGAGTCTACTAGATTGGGGGGACGAGAGCCAAGCCATGGTGCGCCGAACTGTTAGTCACAAGATCACCTTAGGCGCCAATGGCCTCATCCGTATAACCTTTGAGTTCCAGATGACCGACATCAATCCACGCTCAGTCGACGCCCGAAACACCTGGCTCGCAGCACTCAACGTTGCCTACAAACATGCTCTCCGTGTCCGCGGTATAAGAACGCCCGCCCTGCAAAACGCACGGATAGGCCATAGCAACAGGCAACTCGGCGCAAATCGTTTGAGCAGGCGGCGCGCGGAAGGAGCGTATAAGGCGGTTTTCTGCTGGCTGTCAGCCGCGGCATCCTCACGGAAACCTAGTTGTCGCCGGAATTATAGTCCCCGGCGCGGACTCACCTTATCTCCCCGGTGCGGGCTCGATATCCTCTCGGATATCTAATCGTCTTGGACTTTAACCTGCCCAAGCACAGTACAGCTTTTACGTGCCGCCACACGGAGCTTAGCTCGTGGACTATTTTCTAAAAAATAGACCTTCAAAGCAACTTGGGTTCAAGCACGGACAAACAAAACAGGCACTGAATACAGGACTTGTTTATCAATAGTTATCAATCAAATGCGTTACCAGCAAATATCGTCCGTCTCATACGTTGCGATACAATCAATATCACCAAATGCTTAACCAGTAAGTCGAAGGAACCAACGTGCTAACAATTCACTATGGTGATATGGAAAACGTTATCTACAACACGTCGGTTTACTTCGATAACGTCTATTCGCCCCAATGGTTTCAAGGTGCCTTTGCGCGAAGAATTATTAAATCCATCGATAAGGGCGGCGTGGTTGGACCCGGCGCAATAAGCACCAAGATCCTAGGCATTATCCCACCGGAAAGGCTATCGGGCGGAACTAAGACGCTGCTGCTCATGCACTTCATGCCTCAGAACATATACAACGCCACAGCCTGTAGCGACAATTGCGCTTACTGGATTCTAAGAATTGCCACGCAAAAGGACTTAACCATCAACCTCTACCATTTGATGGATTTTGGGAACGGCAAATTCACAGCGACCGTTGCAAACACGGGCGATGTCGTTCGCACGATGTTCGACCTCGTCCCTATAGCCGCAAAATGCCTAAGGGAAAACTCCTGACACGCGCTTTCGCTAGGCTCTGTTAGACCAAGATTGACATACTATATGTCATCACGGTGCCATATCGTTAGCCCCGTAGACCGCGACGATGGGGGCATCATGAACGCCGAGGACCTGGTAATCACCTTCAAGAGGGACATCGCGAGCCTCAGCAGGACCGAACACCGCCGGCTCCGCCTACGAAGTCGAACGCTGCCCGCGCTGCGGGTCCGCCGCGGTCGTGAAGAAGGGCAAATCGAAGAACGGCGAGCAGCGCTACCTCTGCCGGGGCTGCGACAGGACCTTCGGCACGGGCAGCGAGCGCATCCTGGGGACGAGCAGGCTCCCGAAGGAGACCTGGATGGCCTACGCCGAGTGCTTCGTGCTCATGCTGCCCCTGCGCGAGTGCGCGAGGCGCTGCCGCGTCTGCCTCAAGACCGCCTACACCATGCGCCACAGGCTGATCGAGTGCCTCTCGGCCTACTCCCCCTCGTTCAGGGCCGGGCGGGGCTGCGGCTGCGAGCTCGACGAGACCTATTTCCCCGAGTCGTTCAAGGGCAACCACGCGAAGGGGACTTTCGCGATGCCGCGCCCCTCCCGGCACCGCGGCAGGCAGGTGCACAGGCGCGGGCTGTCGCGCGAGCGGATCTGCGTCATGACCGGCGTGAACGACCCGAACGAGACGTTCCTCGAGGTCACGGGGCGGGGCGCCCTTTCGAGGGGGCGCGCCATGGACGCGCTGAGGGGCCGCATCGCGGCCGGCTCGGTCGTCGCGACCGACAGGGCGGCCGCCTACGTCGGCGTCCTCGCCGAGCTCGAGGTCGCCGCGCACGAGGCCTACGACCCCAAGGACCGCTCCGGGGGAACCATCAACCGGGTCAACGCCGTCCGTTCGCTCCTCGGCGCCTTCATGGGGCCGTTCAAGGGCGTGTCGACCAAGCACCTCGATGCCTACCTCGCCTGGTTCAGGTGGTGCCGGACCTTCATGGCGACCGATTCCGGCGCCGCCGGGCGCACGGTCGCGCGGCAGCTCGCGCACGGCACCTGCAGGAGCCGCGCCCGCGACATGTTCAACGTGGAGCCGCCCTACATGGACCACTGGGCCGCGCCCGCCGCATAGGGGCGGTAGAATGGTCGCACCGCGATACACGAGGAGGGGTGAGGCCATGCCGTCGAACATACCGGCCACGACGATCAACA
>DBFZQW010000090.1:0-10154 GCA_048521445.1 Collinsella sp.
GCCGTGGACAAGGGCAGTCGCGCACTGGGCAAGCAGCTCGGCAAGACGCGCGGCATGTTCAAGGCCTTTAAGGACGAATACCAAAAGGCGAGCGGAGGCTCGTCAAAAGCTACAAAATAGCGACGTACCAAATGATGGGAGGCAAGCCGGAGACCTGTTGCTCCGGCTTGCTGTGTTTATGGGGGAGGGCACATGCGCCAAAACGGATCCAACTTAAACGGGCGTTCGGGTGCGCGTCCGACGGCGCGCCGCGATCTGGGGCAGCTGCCCAGCGGTCAGCGCAAGCGTCACCGTAAGCCCGGCGCGATGTATCTCAACCATAGCCGTGGGTTTAGCGACCGCAGTGCGCGCATCGGCAACGGCCGTACGCCCCGTCGTTCGTCTCGCCTGCCCTACGCACTCATCGCCGTGGGCTGTGCGCTCGTGCTGTTTATCGCTGCCGTCGTGGGCTACGTCAACCGCAGCGTGGACGTGGAGCTCAACGGCCAGAAGACCGCGGTGCGTGTGGGCTCTACGCTGCAGAATCTCATCGACGACCAGGAGTTGACTGACACCTACGACGCAGGCGACCTGCTGGCCGTCGATGACAGCGTGCTCAAGCGCCATGGGGGCGAAAAGCTGTCGGTGAAGGTCGACGGCAAGCGCGTGAAGCAGGGCAAATGGGATAGCCGCGAACTTGAGGGCGGCGAGAAGGTGACGGTCAAGGATGGCCGTAACACCTACGAGAAGCACGAGGTTCAGGCTACGGTTATCGAGCCCAAGCTCAAGGTCGAGGGCACGGGCGCTATCGAGTATGTGCAGACATGGGGTGTCCAGGGCCGATCCGAGGTGTGGGTTGGTGAGCAGTCGGGCAAGACGCAAGACCGCGGCGAGGTTGTGCCCGCCACCGATTGCGTCGTTGCGTGCGCCAGCGTGGCGCCCAAGGGCAACAAAAAGTACGTGGCACTGACGTTTGATGAGGGTCCGAGCGGCGCCACCAAACAGATCTTGCAGGTGCTCAAGGAAAAGGGCGTCACCGCGACGTTCTTCCTTTCGGGCGATGCGGTCGAGGCCTCGCCTGCCACGGCCAAGGCGATTGTCGATGCCGGGTGCGAAGTCGGCTCCAACAGCTACAGCGACGATTCGCTCAAGGGTCAGGACCGTGAGGCGGTACGCGAACAGATTACTAAAGGCACCGACGCGATTAAGTCGGCGACCGGCGTGAAGACGATGCTGCTGCGTGCTCCCTACGCTGCCTTTGACGAGCAAAACTGGATTGATGCGATGGACCTGGTCTCCGCCGTGGTCTCGTGGAATATCGACTCGGGCGACTGGCTGCTCAACGGTGCCGACGAACAGGTCTCGACGGTGCTCGATTCGGTGACGCCGGGCAATATCGTGCTGCTCACCGATAGAGACGAATGCGCCGAGCAGACGCTCGAGGCGCTGCCGCAGATTATCGACGGCCTCATTGCCGACGGCTACAAGATCGTGACGCTCAGCGACCTGGTCAAGACGGACACGTCGCTGAGCAAAAAGCTCACCTTGCTGACGAAGGTCACCATGCCCAAGGACGCCGTGTTTCCCCAACTTGCCGAGGACGACGACACCACAGAGTAGTCATTGGGTAGTCGTTTAAGAACGTCCCCAATGACTATGTCACGGATGCGTCAGCGTTTGGTATGCCTGCAATGTGCAGCGCATAAATTCGATGCCGCAGGGCGATGCTGATGCTATAGTTACTGCGGTTAATGAGGGTCAAGAGAAAGGTTACAGGTGAAATCCAAACCTCGACCATACAGTCGATGACCCCATGCAGGTGCTTTCTGCGCATGCACGGGGTGTAAGCGTCGAGCGGCGTGCCGCCCGCGCATGCGTATACATATCCAGAAGCCCCCGGACGCCGCACGCGCGGCCGCGTCCGGAGGAATAATGATGGGGAGCACCATTGAATTATCTGAGTGAGATGCTCAAATTGCCGGTCTTGGACGTCGACGGCGAAAAGCTCGGCGTTGTGAACGATTTTGGCATTGCTACCGGCGAAGTTTTTCCGCACGTGACGTCGCTCGCGTTCCGCGGACCCGGCAAGACGCCGTTTATGATCAGCTGGCGCAAATGGGTCGACCGTATCGACGAGACGGGCGTACACCTTAAGTCGCCGGCCACCGAAATCCGTTTTTCGTACCTGCAGCCGACCGAGCTCCTGCTTGCCCGCGACGTGCTCAACAAGCAGATTGTCGACACGCAGGGCATGAAGGTCGTGCGCGTCAACGACATCAAGTTTTCCATGTCGGGCGAAAATCAGCTGCGCCTGCTGGGCGCCGAGGTCGGTGCCCGCGGTCTGCTACGCGCCATCAGCCCCGCGCTCGAGCATATCGTCGAAGGCTTTATGAAGCACCTGGGCAAGCCGCTCAGTGAGGACATCATCGCTTGGTCCTACATGGACCTGCTCGACCGCTCGACCAAGAACATTCAACTCTCGGTGTCGCACAAGACGCTCGGCGAGCTGCACCCTGCCGACATCGCTGACATTATCGAACAGCTCGACCCGCGCCTACGTGCGCAGGTGTTTGCGCAGCTCGATACTGCCCAGGCCGCCGAGGCCATCTCGGAGTTCGATGACGACGAGCTCATGACCGAGATGCTCGAGGGCCTGTCCGACACGGACGCATCGTCGATGCTGGCCATGATGGACCCGGACGATGCAGCCGACCTGATCGACGAGCTCGATTACGAGAAGGCCGAGAAGCTCCTGCGCCTGATGGGCGTCAAGGAGGAGAAGGCGATTCGTAACCTGCTGGGGTATGAGGACAACACCGCCGGCCGCATCATGACCTCGGAGTTTGTCTCCCTGCCCGCCACGGCAACGGTCGGTGACGCTATCGAGGCGATTCGCGAGCTCGACGAGGACTTCGAGAGCGTCTACTACGTCTATACCGAGGATCCGAGCGGCATGCTGACGGGCGTGCTTTCGCTGCGCACGCTGATCGTGGCCGACCGCGACGCCACGCTGGGCCAGCTCGCCTATCGCGATCTGGTCTACGTGTCGCCCGACGAGGACCAGGAAGACGTGACGGACGAGATGACCAAGTACGACCTGGTTGCCATCCCCGTCTGCGACGAGAACCGTCATATCCTGGGTATCGTAACTTTCGACGACGCCATGGACGTTATCGCCGAGGAGCACCAGGAGGACCTGCAGATCGCAGGCGTCGGCTCGGGCGACAGCGCGTCGGACGACTCGACGAACGTGCTCAGCTGGTTCGTGCATCGTCAGTACTGGGTCGTCGTGTGGGGCATTGCCTCGTGCCTTATGGCGACGGTGCTGGGGACGGCGCTGGACTCCGCGCATCTGGTGGTGTTCCCCATGTGCGCCATGCCGCTCGTGCTGCTGGCTGCCTCGCGCATGGTGTCGTTCGTCAAGAACTACTTCCTCGAGTACGACGGTCACGACGACGAGCCCAAGCCGTACCTGGGATTCTTCTTCCAGAGCACGGGCATGGGCCTGATTCTGTCGCTCGTGACCTACCTGTGCGCGCAGCTGGTGCGCACCGCCGCGTTCCCCGATGCCCCCATGTTTGAGGAGCAGCTCTTTACCGGCTGCTTTAACATCGCGGCCATCATTTGTCTGATCGGCAACATGAGCGCCGTGATTTACCTGATGGTGCTGTTCTGGCGCGATGAGCACGACCTCAATACGTCGGGTACTGCCATGAACGTCATCGCCGTCATGATCTCGTGTGTGGCGTACTGCATCGCCGCGGTGCTGCTCACCATGTCGGTCATGGGTTAGGTGGTCGCGTGCAAAATACCAAGCAAAAGTCGGGCACCAAGCAAAAGTTGACCATCGCGGCCATCTTTGGCGCTATGGGTCCCGGTCTGCTGGCGGCGCTTTCGGGCAATGACGCCGGCGGCATTGCAACGTATTCCAGCGCGGGCGCCAGCTATGGCTATAAGATGCTCTGGATGCTTCCCGTCATGACTGTGCTGCTCATCGTGACGCAGGAGACCGCGGCGCGCTGCGGCTGCGTTACGGGCAAGGGCCTGGCATCGCTCATTCGCGAGCGCTTTGGCGTGCGCAAGAGTGTGCTTGCTATGGCGGCGCTGTTGATCGCCAACACGGCTGTGACCATTTCGGAGTTTGCGGGCATCGCCAGCGGCCTTGCTCTCTTTGGCGTGCCGGCGAGCATCTCGGTGCCGTTGGTGGCGCTGCTGGTGTGGATGCTTACCATGTCGGGTAGTTTCCAGCGCATCGAGAAGATTCTGCTGCTGGTGAGCTGCGTGTTTGTGACCTACATTGTCGCTGCATTTATGGCTGGTCCCAGCTGGGGCGAGGTGGCGGTCGACCTGGTTGTGCCCAACATTCAAAATGACCCCAGCTACGTGTCGCTTGTGGTCGCAACGATCGGTACCACCATCGCGCCGTGGATGATTTTCTTGGCGCAGAACAACGTGGTTGATAAGAACGCGGGCGAGGACGATATCGTGCTGCAGCGCATTGATACCGTGAGCGGCTCGCTTGCCGCTGATGTCATTGCCGGCTTTATTATCATCACGACCGGTACGGTGTTGTTCCCGGCGGGTATTCAGATTAGCGATGCCGCCGATGCTGCCCGCGCGTTGGAGCCTATTGCGGGTCAGTGGTCCACGGTACTGTTTGCCTCGGGCCTGGTCGCGGCGAGCTTCTTGGCCGCCTGCGTGCTGCCGGGCGTTACGTCGAGCGCTATCTGTGAGGCATTTGGCTGGGAGCGCGGTGCCGACCGCAGCTGGGACGAGGCCCCGGTCTATCGCGGCATCATTACGGCCATCATCGGTATCTCTGCCGTGCTGGTGCTTATGCCCGGCGTCGATCTGTTCCAGATTATGATGACCTCGCAGGTCATCAATGGCGTGCTGCTGCCCGTGGTTCTGGTGTTCCAGGTGGTTATCGCCGCCGACCGTCATATTATGGGTGCCAACCGCAACGGCCGCGTGTGGAACGTGCTCACTTGGGCGACTATCGGCGTGATTACAGTGCTCACGGTCGTCATGTTTGTGCTGCAAGCGATGGGCTACAGCGCTTAACGCCTCTTTTGGACTCCAAACAGGCCGCCGCCATGGGTTGCGGCCTGTTTTTTGTCTGCTATAGGGTGTTAGTTATATAGCAATGGACAAAAAATGCCAAATATGAGTACTGTTGCTAAGTGAATAGCATTTACATCTGAATAGATAATGAACATAACCATTAGTATGTTCATTAAAATTGGCTTCAATACGCCTTAAACCAGTCAGGTTGGCTGCTTTAGGGGGTTGTAGGGGTCGCTCGGACGTCATTTTGGGTGGTTTTGCCTGCTACTAAAATGGTAACAGTACTCATATTTGCCCTTTTTTGCCCACAGCCTCTTGGAGCCGGCTCGAAAAGAGTGATTTTGGGTTGTTTGCTGCGGGCGTGGGGCTTGGAAACAACGCTCGGGGTGGCGAGGCGCCCAGAATTCGGTAGCAAGGAGGGCGTTCCTCGGCTGTGTCAGGAGTGTCCCTAGGTGCCGGCACATAAGGAACGTCCCTAACTGCCGGAGGGGGCGTCTGCCGTGGCAGGCGCCCCCTTCCGGATGTGGGAAGTTTGTGCTGTGGGTTACTTGTCGGTGCCCAGCTTGTGCGGCTTGAGAGCGAGCGCATTGACGAGTGCGTCGGTGGCAGACTTGACGGCTGCCGGCTGCGGATCGTTGACGTGATCCTCGGGATGCACGGGCAGGTCCTTCTTGACGGCATCGTGGATCAAGTTGAGGTACTCAGTCACACCCGTGTTCGAAAGGTGCGTGCCGTCGCCATCGAACAGGTCGTTGCGGTTGGCACTGTATCCGTACCAATCGATAACGCGCACGTTCTTGTAGCGCGTAGCGGCGTTGGCGATGGCCTGGTTGGTAGAACCAACCCACGGCTGCGGGCTGCGCGTGTTCACAAACACCACAATACGCTTATCTCCTGCATCGGCCATGATGGCGTCGATCTGGTCGTCGGTTACCAAGCCGTTGGTGCCCAGGGCAAAGACCACGATCTTGCCGGCAAGGTTCTGCTGGATATAGCCCTCAAATGTCGCGCGGCCCGCATCAAACTGGCGGCCCTTTTCGGCATCGATATGGCTGTGCGGGAACACGCCGTCAAAGGTGTCCACGGCACGCAGCGACACGGAGTCACCGATCATCAACAGGTCGTAGGAGCCGTCGGGGAAGCCGTCGTTGTCCTTGTCGGTGTCGTCGGCCGCCTGCTGGTCGGTGGGCGCGGTGTTCTTTGCTTCCTTGTTGAGGACCTCGGCGCCCTCACCGCTCAGTGCGGAGGTCTCCGGCACAAAGATCAGGCCGCCCAGTGCAACGACCAACACGACAGCGCAGGTTGCGCAGGCAGGGACGTGCGCGCGCGCCCAGTTGGCGGGCGTGGCGGTGCCGTCGCGGAACTCGGATACGGTGCGCCCAAAGGCGCCCTTTCTAAACGGCGTCTCGATAAAGCGATATGAGCATTCGGCCACGGCGACCACCAACAGCACCTGCAAAATGTACTGCCACCACGGTGTATCGTTGATGTTGGCGACCGGGTTCATGAGCAACAGCAGGGGATAGTGCCACAGGTAGATGCTGTACGAGCGCTTGCCAACCCACACGAGCGGCTCGGCGGACAGCGCGCGGGCAACCATTCCCTGGGGCTGCACGCAGGCGGCAATGACCATGAGCGTGAGGATGGAGCATAACAGCGTGCCGCCGCGATACTGGAAGGCGGTGTAGCCGTTGGTGAGCGCGACCATGGCGGCAAGGCCAACCAGACCCACGACGCCCAACACATCGATGGATGCGGGCGAGGACCAAAAACGCACGAGGGCGCTCGGCTGTGCCGGGACGGTCTCGGCTGCTTCGTCGGCCTTCTCGCCAGGCTTGCCCTCGGCGTTCTTGCCGTGCTTGGCGGCGCCAGCTAGGCGATTGAGCCCCAAACGACGAGCGAGACGCACCGGCGCCAGGTCGCGATCGGGGATAAAGGCCATCCAGGCACCCAGCAGCAGCGAGAACACACGGGTGTCGGTGCCGTAGTACACGCGGCTGGGGTCGGCGGCAGGGTTGTAAAGCACCATCATGGCTAGGGCAGATACCGCGGCAAGGCCCAGAACCACGCGGCGCGTGTTGGGCTTGCTCACATGCATGGATACCATGGCAAACAGCAGTGGCGGCCAAATCAGGTAGAACTGTTCCTCGATGGCAAGCGACCAAAAGTGCGTGAGCGGCGAGGGGTCGCCCAGAGCATTGAAGTACGAGACGTTTTGGGCAATCTGCCACCAGTTGTTGAAGAACAGCAGCGACGGCAGGATGTCGGGGCGCATCTTGGTGAGCATCACGTGGTTAAAGATAGTGCACAGCGCGCAGGTTACAAACACTACCGTTACCACGGCGGGGACCAGGCGACGGATGCGGCGAATCCAGAAGCTCTTGAGGTCGATGCGTCCGGTCTTAGCGACTTCGTTGAGCAGCAAGCGCGTGATCAGATAGCCCGAAAGCACAAAGAAGATCGTGACGCCAAGCAGGCCGCCCTGAGCCCACGTGAGGTTAAGGTGATAGAGCACCACCGCGACGACGGCGAGCGTACGCAGGCCGTCGAGTGCAGGGATGTAGCGGGACTTGGGGCGAGCAGGCGTCTGCTCCGCGGCGGGAGTGTTGGCGCGGCCTGCGTTGTTGGCAGAAGCGCGATGGGGGCTCGCGGCGCGTCGCGGTTCGTTGGCGCGGCGTTCGCCCTTCACGCGTTCGTGCGGCGCCGGCTCGTTGCCCGTGCGGCGTCGACCGCGCGAGCCCGATTGCGAGAGTTGTTCCATAAAACATCATCCAATGACGAGAATAATCAGCACGCCTTCATTGTAGCTGCCTGCTCCTGTGAATGCTTGCTGCTGGCGCAAGCTCAAGCGCGCGTCCACATCAAAGTGAACTAAAGTTATAGGGGGTGCGAGAGTGCACGATCGACGGCCGGCGGTGGGCATAAGGCCCGCAGATGAGGAGGTTTCCATGGCAGATCGCGGCATCGTTGCGGTGTTCGGCAGCATGAACATGGACCTTTCGGTGGCGTGCGAGCGCATACCGCGTGCGGGCGAGACCGTCGGCGGCAGCGGGTTTATCACCAACGCCGGCGGCAAGGGCGCCAATCAGGCCGTAGCTGCCGCGCGTATGGGCGCGTGCACGCACATGATCGGCGCGGTCGGTCGCGACGCGTTCGGCGCGTCGCTCGTGGTGGGGCTCCAAGACGCCGGCGTGGACTGTGACTTTGTAGTGCATCGCGATGACGTGGAGACGGGAACGGCGACCATCATTCGCTGCGAGGGCGACAACCGCATCATACTGTCACCGGGCGCTAACCATGCGCTTGCGGGCGCGGACGTTGCCTGCGCGTTGAGGCGTCTGGTGGCCCATGAGCTCGACGGCGACGCCAGCGAGATTGCCCCGGCTGCCGGAAGCGTCTTTATCGCCCAGGGCGAATGTGACCTTGCGGCGACGGCCGAGGCGCTTGTTTGCGCTCGCGGGCTGGGGTTCTATACGGTCTTTAATCCAGCGCCCGCCTGCGAGCTGCCTGCGGAGGTCTGGCCTGCGGTCGACCTGGTCTGTCCCAACGAGACCGAGTGCCAGGTGCTGACGGGCATTCTGCCCACGGATGATGTGAGTTGCGTCGCCGCGCTCAATGCGCTGCTCGACAAGGGCGCCGGCGCCGCGGTCATCACGCTGGGCGGTGCCGGCTCGGTTACGCTCGGCGATGGCGGTGAGCTGCTGCGCATGCCGGCACTTTCGAGTGCGGTAGTCGATACCACGGCCGCCGGCGATACGTTTATCGGCGCGTTGGCGGCGGCTCGCCTAGAGGGCTTGCCGCTCTTTGAGTGCATGGCCGCGGGTGCTCGCGCTTCGGCAGTGACGGTGTCGCGCCTGGGCGCTCAGCAATCGATTCCCACGCGCGCCGAAGTTGAACATTGGTTTGGTTAAACGATAAAGACGGAGAAGCGGAGTAGAACAATGGCAATCAAGAAGCTGATCCTTGATCTGGATATGGGTGTGGACGATGCGATGGCGCTGGCCTATGCCATCGCGAGCCCCGAGGTGGAGCTCGTGGGCATCACCACGTGCTTTGGCAACGTGCGCGTCGAGCAATCGGCGCACAACTGCCTGGCGGTGCTCGATCTGCTGGGTCGCCCCGAGGTTCCGGTGTACCTGGGTGCCGACCGTCCTCTACAGGCGACTGAGCCCTATACGCCGCCGGCGTCCACCGCGCTCATTCACGGCAAGAACGGCATCGGCGGCGCGAGCGTGCCCGCGTCGCCCTATGAGCCGGTGGGGGCGACCTCGGCCGACGGCAACGCTGCGGTCGATTATCTGATCGATGCCGCGCGCACCTATGGTCCCGATCTGGTCTACGTAGCGACTGGCCCGCTCTCCAACCTGGCGCTCGCCCTGGAGCGCGATGCGGCGGCGATGATGTCCATCGGCCGCGTGGTCGTGATGGGCGGCGCCCTTACCGTGCCCGGTAACGTGAGCGCGGGCGCCGAGGCCAACATGGCGAGCGACCCCGAGGCAGCCGACGCGGTGCTGCGCTCGGGCCGTAAGCTCACCATGGTGGGTCTGGACGTGACGCATCGCGTGGTACTCACACGCCGCGACATTGCCGGCTGGACGGGCTCGGGCACCATGGCGGGATGCGCATTTGCGAGCATGGTCGAGCACTACATTGGCTCGTACGAGATGAACGCCCCTTACCTGGGCGGCTGCGCGCTGCACGATCCGCTTGCCGTTGCCGTGGCGATTGATCCCACGCTCGTGGGCGCACTTGGTTGCAACTTGCGCGTCGACCTGCTCGGCGAGTATCGCGGCCGCACTATCTGCGACGAGCATCGCCTGTCCGACCCCGACAAGAGCGCGCTTGTGGCACTCACCGTGGACGCCCCGCGCTTTCTGTCCGAGTTCAAGGCGCGCATGGCCCGCATCCTAGGCTAGGCTCGGGATCGAAGCACGCCCATCTGCTCGATGTGGCCGCTGGCGGGCCGACGGTTGATTTCCGATCCCAACCGAACACATTGAGCTGACGGCACGCTCCCGCAGTTAACCGAACGCCCCCGAGGTCCTATCCGGGCCCCGGGGGCGGCATTTTCCCAGTTGAAGGAATGGTGGAGATGTGTTTCGATGGGT
>DBFZQW010000091.1:0-19315 GCA_048521445.1 Collinsella sp.
ACCGTGCCAAAGATGAGCGAGAAAAAGATCGACAGCGCCGAGATCTCGATCGTCTTAACAAAGCCGCCCCAAATGTAGAGCAGGTTGGTCGCGTTGAAGATTTCCATGCGCTAGGCCTCCTCTACGTTGTCGAGCCCCAGCTCGGCCAGGCTCACACCGCGCGGACGCTCCTTGGAGCGGCGCTCGAGCCACTGCACCAGTATGGCGAGCGGAAAGCAGATGATGAAGTACATAAGGCAGCAGACGATGTATCCCTGCAGGTAACCGTACAGACTCACAAAGTTGTCGGAACGGTACATAAGGTCGCCGCCGGCCACAAGCGCCAGCACCGACGTATTCTTGACCAGGTTGAGCGCCTGGTTGCACAGCGGCGGCAGAATGATCTTGAATGTCTGGGGCAGCACGATGTACCAGTATGCCTGCGCACGGGTGAAGCCCTGGCTCTGGGCCGCCTCCATCTGACCGCGCGGAACCGCCTCGATACCAGTGCGGATGACCTCCGAAATGTAGGCCGCGTGATACAGACCCACGCCCAAGAAGCCCAGCACGAACGGCGCGATGCGCACCGGCTGGTCGGCACCGGTTATGGCCTGCAAAAACTGCGGACCGGCCATGTACATAAAGAGCACCTGCACGGGCAACGGGGTGTTCTGGTAAAACTCCACGTACACGCGGCTTATGGCGCGCAGCACGCGCGAGCGAGTGGTAGAGAACACGCCCAGCAGCGTGCCCAGCACCAGCGACAACAGCAGGCCGGCAACGACCACTTGCAGCGTCACGCCAAAGCCCTCCCAGAAGGGCCCCATATTTTGAAATGTCGTCGACCAACGGTCGGCGTCAAATAATCCTTCGAGCATTTGATTCCTTCCTTGGACGATGCGCCTATACAAGACCCCAGGTCTTGACCTCTTGGTCGAGCCAGCCGTCGGCCAGGCGATCGCAAATCACCTGATCGACCACGGCCGAAAGGTCGCAGCCCTTCTTGGTCGCCACGCCGTAGCCCTGCTCGCCAAACTTGACCTCGGGCTGCAGCAGCTCAACGGTCTCGTTCATGTAACCGGCCAGCGTGGAGCGGTCCATGGCAAAGACGTCGATATTGCCGGCGTCGAGCGAGCTCTTGATGATGGGATAGCCGCTAAAGGCCCTAAACTCTGGCTTGCAGCTAAAGCCGTTGTCCTTGATCATCTGCTCGATCAGGCCCTGCGTGGTAGCACCCTGGCTCACGCCGATGACCTTGCCGTCCAGATCCTCAATCGAGGTAAAGCCCGAACGCTTCTTGACCATGAGTCCCACGTAGTCGGTGCGGTACGGCGTCGAGAAATCCCAGCTCTTCTTGCGCTCGTCGGTGATGGTGTAGGTCGCCGCGACCACATCGAGCTGGCCGTTATCGATCAGCGGGCCGCGCGTCTTGGGCGTTACGTCGGTAAACTCGACAAGCTCCTGGGCACGGGCCTCCTTGTAGCTCACGCCAAAGACGGCAGCGGCGATCTGGTAGCACAAATCGACTTCCATGCCCTCAAAGCGGCCCTTGGCGGTGTCGTAATAGCCATAGCCGGGAACGTCCTTCTTAACGCCGGCATTCAGATGGCCACGCGACTTAATGGCCGCAAGCTTGGACCCCTTGTCGGAGCCCTCGCCGCTGGTGGAGTTGCCGCAACCGGTAAGCGCGGTCCCCGTCAGCGCAAGCATGCCGGCGCCAGCCAGCTGCAAAAAGTGACGGCGCGATACAGCCGCCCTCGTCATATCCGTCATGTCCATCACCGCACCTAGTGCAGAATCTTGGACAGAAACTCGCGGCAGCGCGGGTTCTCGGGGTTATCGAAGAAGTGCTCGGGCGTGCCCTCCTCCAGGATGCGGCCGTCCTCCATAAAGATGACGCGGTCGGCCACCTGGCGCGCAAAGCCCATCTCGTGCGTCACGCAGATCATGGTGATGTCCTCCTGCGCGAGCTCAATCATAACGTCCAAGACTTCCTGGACCATCTCGGGGTCGAGCGCCGAGGTCGGCTCGTCAAACAGGATGATGGGCTGCTTGGTGCACAGGGCACGGGCGATGGCGATGCGCTGCTGCTGACCGCCCGAGAGATTCTGCGGATACTCGCCGGCCTTATGCGCCATGCCGACGCGCTTGAGCGCGGCAATGGCGATCTCGGTCGCCTCCTCCTTGCTCTTCTTTTGCAGCTTGATGGGCGCGAGCGTCAGGTTGCCCAGCACCGTCATGTTGGGATACAGGTTGAACTGCTGAAACACCATGGAACTATACTTGCGAGCCATCTCCAGGTGATTCTTTTTGGTGAGCGGCGTACCGTCGATGACGACCTCGCCCGAAGTGGGCTCCTCCAGATAATCGACGCAACGGATGAGCGTCGACTTACCCGAACCGGAAGGCCCGATCATTACGAGCTTCTCGCCGCGCTTGACGGTGAGATTGATATCTTTGAGCACATGCAGGTCGCCAAAGTACTTGTTGAGATGCTTGATCTCGATCATGTCTGCCATGAATGTCCCTTCCCTGCGTTTACACGAGTTGAACTATTGTACGGAAAGAACCACGTTTCCGCAGCCCACACTACATTCCCGTAAAGAACCCGCAACCTTTAACCCACTCATTGGGGACAGACTTAAATGAGTGCCCGCTCATTGGGTACTCATTTAAGTCTGTCCCCAATGAGTACCCAGCCCAGCAAAAAGGGGCGCGACCATGACGGCCACGCCCCCTCAACATCAACTATGTACCGCTAGGCCCCTATGCGAGTTTGGCGCCGACGATCTTTGCCGCTGCCGGCTTGTCGAAGTTGCCGCCGGTGGCCTTGCCCAGGGCACCCATGACCTGACCCATCTGCTTCTTGGACGTGGCACCCAGCTCGGCGATGACCTGCTCAATCAGGGCCTCGAGCTCCTCGCCCGAAACCTGCGCGGGCAGCAGGCTCTCCAGAATCTTGACCTGCTCGGTCAGGTTGTCGGTACGCTCTTGGTCGGTGCCGGCCTTGATGGACATCTCCAGCGTCTCGCTCGTCTGCTTGATCAGACGCTTGATCATGCTGTTGACGTCTTCCTCGGTCACATCGCGGCGCTCGTTGACCTCGATATTCTTCACCTCGGCCTTAACCTGGCGAATGATGGACAGGCGAACCTTGTCCTTGGCCTTCATGGCCGCGATCATTTCTTTCTGCAGCTCTTCGTTGGTCATCTGCAAATCCTCTCTAATAGCGTGGGCGGCACTCACGCGAGCACCGCCCCATGGTTACTCAGTCTTCGACGAATCGTCGGTCGAACTCTTGGTGACGCCCTTCAGACTCACGTTATAGGGTACGTCCTTGGGCATGGGGTTGATGGTGATGTCGGCATCCTTCTTGTACTGCTCCAGCCACTCGCTGTACGCGGTGCTGGCCGCCTGCGTCTTCACCACGTTGGAGACGTACTTTTTGATGTCCTTGGGCACCTGGTTGATGTCATCAACCTGATTATCGACATGGAAGTAGTCGGTGCACTTGATGATGTGGTAGCCATAGGTCGACTCGACGACTTCGCTCACGTCGCCCTTGTTGAGTCCCTCGAGCGCCGTCTGGTAGCTGTCGACGAAAGTGGTGAGCTTATCCCAGCCCACATCGCCCTTCTTCTCCTTGGAACCGGTGTCCTCGGAGTACTGCTCAACGGCGTCCTCAAAGCTCAGCTCACCGGAGTTGATCTTGCCCAGGCACTCCTGCGCCTTGGCCTTGGCGGCAGCCTTGTCCTCGTCGGAAGCGTCGGAATCAACCTTGATCAGGATGTTCGACGAGCGGCGGGCGTCGTTGTAGCTGGACAGGTTTTCGTTGATGTAATCGACAATCTCGCTGTCCTTGGGCTTGCTCGTGGGCGCGACGGCATCCTTGAGTTTCTGCTGCGCCAGACTCTCCTTGAGTGAGTCCTTGTAGGTGTCCTCGGTATAGCCGTAGGTCTTGAGGGTCTTCTTAAAGGCCTTGGCGCCGCCCGCGCTCTTGCACGCGTCCTTCCAAGCCTTCTCGACCTCCTCGTCCGACACCGTAACGCCGTTTTCCTTCTGTGCCTGTTGAAGCAGAATCTGCTGCGTGTAGGAATCGATGAGCTGTTTGCGGTACTTCTTGGGCGTGAGGTCGTTGTCGACCAGATACTGCGCCCAGTCCTTATCCTTGGTGTAGCCGTAGGACGTGCGCATGCTCATGATCTGCTTGGTCACGGTGTCCTCGGTGAGGTTGGTGCCGTTGATAGTTGCAGCAACACCGCCGGTCAGCTTGTAGCCCGAGGTATCCTCGGCCTGCGACATAAGGCCGGAGCACGCCATCGCCGAGACGGAAAGTAGCATTGCCAGCACGCCGATGACCACCAGGACGATCTTGACGGTCTTAGACACGTACGTCTTGCGCTGCTTCTTGCGAGAGCTGGAGGCAGCGCGGGCCTGCTGCTCGGGCGTCGGCGCGGCCTCGGAGTTCTTTTTCTTGTTTGCCATAGTTGGCCTTTCGCATCACGAATCGAACAAACGCCATTGTGTCACAACGCAGCCCCCGCGGCACGCTTGGTGCATTGGGGACAGGTTAATCTGCACCATTTTGGTGCAAAGGGGACAGCTCTGGCAGCCGGCAGTTAGGGACAGTCCCCAAGTGCCGACTCAGCCCCACCTTAGAAGTGGCGGCGGATGGCGTCGACCATGCCCTGCGGCGTGGTTTGGTCGAGCACGTCGGCTGCGGCATCGGCGTCCATAAAGATGTTCATGAGCGCCTGCAGGGCCTCGACCTGGCCGCCCGGCTCGGCGATGCCCAGATTGATGACGATCTGCGCCGGCACCGGAGCGCCCATGCCAGCCATAGCGTTAAATGTCACGGGCGCGGCGGGCTTCACCACCGCGATATAGGGCTTGGCCACAAACCCCGGATCGGTATGCGGAATGGCAATGTTTGCCGCCGGCATGGCAAGACCCGTGGGATAGGCATCCTCGCGCGTGCGAACGGCGTCGAGCCAACCGTCGGCAATGTAGCCACGTTGTGCAAGCTCGCCCTCGAGCCGCGCAAACACCTCATCCGGCGTCGCACACTCCCAATCAAAAAACACCAGCTCAGGCGTAAACAGCGCTTCGTTATCCGCCATGCGCTCACCTCTCTCATCTAGTCACCTGCGACGTTCTTGAATGACCAGTCGTTAAAGACCGTTCCCGATGACTACCCAAAACAAAAGGTGGCCACGCGCGCCTTGGCGCCAATGACCACCCTGACTACTCGGCTAAATTGTACTGTGCGCCGCTAGCCGCGAGGCGCGTCAATTGCCACCTTGCCGCTCTCCAGCACGTGGACGCGGCCGTCGGCGAGCATCTGCACGACCTCGGGATACAACACGTGCTCAATCGCGTGGATGTGCTCCTCGAGCGTGTCGACATCCCAACCTTCCTCGACAGCCAGCGCGCGCTGGGCGATGATGGGGCCGTTGTCGTAGATCTCGTTGGCAAAGTGCACGGTCACGCCGGTCACCTTGACACCGCGCGCAAAGGCATCGTCAATCGCATGCGCACCGGTAAAGCTCGGCAGCAGTGCCGGATGCAAGTTGACCACGCGGTTGGGAAACGCCGCCAGCAGCGGCGTGTGCACCATGCGCATGTAGCCGGCCATGACCACATACTCGCAGCCGCGTTCGAGCAGCTCGTGCGCGATGATCTCGTCGGCGGCAATAGGGTCGGCGTAGACATCCTTGGACAGCGTGAGCGTCTGGATGCCCGCGCGCTCAGCGCGCTGCAAACCCTTAGCCGAAGGACGGCTCGACACCACAAGCTCAATCGAAGCGTTGAGTTTGCCGGCAGCGATCAGATCGATCAGCGCCTGCAGGTTGGTACCCGAACCGCTGATGAGCACACCGATCTTGAGCGGCTCGGCCGTATCGGTGCCGGTCGGACGGGTATAGGGCACAAAGCCCAGGCTCTCGGCAGCAGCCATCTGCTCGTTAGCGCTCATCGGAGTACACGACCTTACCGGAGCCCTCGACGCACTCGCCCACGCGGAACGGCTTCTCGCCCAGCGCGACCAGGGCCTCGGTCACGGCAGCCTCGTCCTCGGGGGCGACGATCAGGCACAGGCCGACGCCCATGTTGAAGGTCTTGCATGCCTCGTTGGGCGCGAGCTCGGCCTGGCGCGACACGTAGGTGATGACGGGCGGAACGTCCCAACCCATCTCGGCGCCGTTGCGGGTGACCACGGCGTCGACGTCGTCGGCGAGCGCGCGGTTGAGGTTCTCGGTAATACCGCCGCCAGTGATATGGGCGATGGCGTGCACCGGAGCGCCACCGCGCAGCAGCTCCAGAATCGGCTTGACATAGATGCGCGTGGGGGCCAACAGGGCGTCTGCCAGCGATGCGCCGCCGAGTTCCTCGAGCGGACGGCTCAGCTCCTCGGCCTTAGCGGCGGCCTCGGGCGTGCCCGGCTTAATACCGTCGACGCCAATGACCTTACGCACGAGCGAGTAGCCGTTGGAGTGCACGCCGGTGGAAGGCAGGCCCAGGATCACGTCGCCGGGACGGACATTCGCGGGGTCGAGCATCTTGGGACGGTCGACGACGCCCACGGTAAATCCGGCAAGGTCGTAGTCGGCAGGAGCCATGACGCCGGGGTGCTCGGCCATCTCGCCGCCCACGAGCGCGCAGCCCGCGAGCTTGCAGCCGTCGGCCACACCCTTGATGATCTTTGCCATGTGCTCGGCCTCGATGTGGCCGATGGCAACGTAGTCCAGGAAGAACAGCGGCTCGGCACCCGAAGCCAGAATGTCGTTGACGCACATAGCAACCAGGTCCTGGCCCACCGTCTCGTGACGGTCCATGATCTGGGCGAGCACGAGCTTGGTGCCCACGCCGTCGGTACCGCTAATCAGAATCGGGTCTTCCATATCCTTAAGCGCGGCAGCCGAGAACAGGCCACCAAAGCCACCGATGCCGCCGATGACCTCGGGACGGTTGGTGTCCTTAACCATCTGCTTAATAGCGTCAACGGCGCGGCCGCCCTCGGCGGTATCGACGCCGGCATCCTCATACGTCACATGCTTGCTGTCGCTCATCTGAGCCTTCCTCTCCCACTACCGTGGCGCCGCCCGGGCGCCAAACGGTGCTCATAGTTGCGTTCATTTCGGCGCGCGCCATAACAACGCGCGCCGTCATATCAACAAAACAGCAGGTAAAACCTACCAAAATAAACCTGTCCCTACATGGCAGGTTTTAGGCCTCGCCGTGTTCCTCTTCCCAGCTGCGATCGTCGTATTTCTCGACCACGGCGTCGTCATCAAAGTGCAGCGGCTTGTCCAGGTTGCGGGGCTTAAAGCCCTCCATGAACTTGTCGCGGCCAAAGCTCTCGGGAATCGCCACGGGGTAGCGGCCGGTAAAGCACGCATCGCAGTAACCGCCCTTGGGCATGACCTTAAGCAGGCCCTCGACCGAAAGGAAGGCCAGCGAATCGGCGCCGATATACTCGCAAATCTCGTCGACCGTCTTGTTGGCGCTGATAAGCTGCGACTGCACGTCGGTATCGATACCGTAGAAGCACGGCCAGATGACCTCGGGCGAGTTGATGCGGATATGAATCTCCTTGGCGCCGGCGTTGCGCAGCATCTTGACGAGCTGCACCATGGTGGTGCCGCGCACGATGGAGTCGTCGATGACGACCAGGCGCTTGCCCTCGATGTTGTCACGCAGCGGGTTGAGCTTCATACGCACGCCCATGGCACGCAGCTCCTGCGTAGGCTCGATAAACGTACGGCCCACATAGCGGTTCTTGATGAGGCCCTCGCCAAAGGGAATGCCACTCTCGTGCGAATAGCCCTCCGCGGGCGGCAGGCCGGAGTCGGGCACGCCGATGACCAGGTCGGCCTCGACGGGCTCCTCATGTGCCAGCTGACGACCCATGTCATAACGGCAGGCGTAGACGCTCTTGCCGTTCATGATGGAATCGGGGCGAGCAAAGTAGACCTGCTCAAAAATGCAGTTAGCAGGCTCTTCGGCGGCAGGCACGCCCTGCTCGGACACAAGGCCCTCGGCGCTGATGCGCAAAATCTCACCGGGACGGACGTCGCGGACGTACTCGGCGCCCACGATATCGAGCGCGCAGGTCTCGGAGGCAACGACCCAGCCGCCGGCGCGCGTGACATGGGTGGTGGCGTCGACCGTCGCGGCGCCGTCCTGCGACGGCAGCTGCGAAACGGATGCGGCATCGGCCTGGTCCAGGCCCTCATCCACCAGCTTGCCCAGCACGAGCGGGCGAATGCCGTGCGGATCGCGGAATGCGTAGAGCGCCTGCTCGTTGATGAGCGTCATGGCGTAGCCGCCGCGCACGAGCTCCATGGTCTTGCGAATGCCCTCGCGCAGATGGCCAGTACGCTGAGTAAAGTAGCCGATGAGTTTGGTCGCGACCTCGGAATCCGAGTTGGAGAGGAACGGTACGCCCAGCTCGATCAGCTGGCGACGCAGCTCGTCGGTGTTGACGAGGGTGCCGTTGTGCGCGAGCGCGATAATGACGCTATTGATGGTAGAGAGGTGCGGCTGAGAGGCTTCCCAGCTCTTGGCGCCGGCGGTGCCGTAGCGCACATGACCCACGGCCAGCTGACCGGAGAGCGTCGACAAGTCGGCATTGGAGAACACGCGGTCGAGCAGGCCCAGATCCTTGCGGACCATAACCGTACCGCCGTCACCAACGGCGATTCCCGCCGATTCTTGGCCGCGATGCTGCAGTGCACGCAGGCCAAAGTACGTCAGTCGAGCCACGTCGCGATCGGGCGCCCAGACACCAAAAACGCCGCATTCCTCATGCAGCTGGTCAGAGTCCGGATCATACGTCGACATGGCGTTCACCTGTCCCGCGGCACGCTCGGCCGCGCGGATGGTTTCTTGAGACATGGCATCCCCTCAGAGCCTCGTATTTTGGCGTTACCCGCCTTATTATACGCACGGCGCGACGCGCTCCCCCGCGCATGAGCAGCGCTTTTTAAAAGCCCACCGAGCTTATTATCCGTTTTGCGACCAAACATTTTATTGGGCACCCGCCTCGGGGCCGACGATCCCGCATACTTCCGTTGCGACGCGTCTCGCCCGCCGTTGGGGCTTGCATTGTTGCAATTGGGACGTTCGTCCTGTCTTTTGGCAGGTCGGCGGCGTATCCTTGTACCTACAGCAAAACGAGAAAGGTTATGTATGGATCGAAACGAACTCGACCCCAGCGTCCCCAGCGCCACGGAGGTCAAGAAGATCCCCCTCATCATTAAGGTGTACGCCGTCCTGTGCATCCTGTCCGGCGTGGGCACGCTCCCTTCGGTCGGCGCCTTTATGTGGCAGGTCATCACCGCGCTCATCAACGGCAACGCCGCCGCCAAGCTCGGCGACAACACGCTCGTCGCGGTCGGCCTTATCGTCGCCGGCATCATGCTCTCTGCGGCAAGCGCCGTCATCTTGATCATCTTTGGCCTGGACCTTATCAAGAACCAGCGCCGCAATGCCGCCCGTCTGTCCTATATCCTTATCGCGTTTACCGTCGTCGAGCTTTTGGTTGACGTGATGCTCCAGGGCATCGGGCCCTTCTTGCTTCGCCCTGCCATCCAGCTCGGCATCCTCGTCGCGCTTTCGGCCACCGTCGACCCCACGCTGCGCCAGGAGCGCGAGCTGCAGCGCCGCCTGCAGGAGATGCTCGATCGCGACGCCGCCGCCGAGGGCATGCTCGGGCGCGATGAAACCGGCGAAGGCTACATCAAGCTCAACTACTTCAACCTGTTCTGGGTATTCTTTGTCTGCTGCATACTCGGCCTGATCGCCGAGGACATCTGGCACATGACGGTCGACGACCCGGGCGTCTACCAGAACCGCGCCGGCATGCTGTTTGGCCCCTTCAGCCCCATCTACGGATTTGGCGCCGTACTCATGACCATGGTGCTCAACCGCTTCTACAAAAAGAACCCCATCATTATCTTTTTGGTGAGCGCGCTGCTCGGCGCAAGCTTTGAGGTGTTCGTGGGCTGGTTTATGCAGACCTCGTTTGGCGTGGTCTCGTGGAGCTACTCGCATATGAAGCTCTTTGGCATGCCCGATCCGCTCGCCGTCCTTACCGGCGGACGTACCTGCACGGGCTTCGCCTGCCTTTGGGGCCTGGGTGGCCTCATCTGGATCAAGCTGCTGCTGCCGAGGCTGCTCAAGCTCATCAACATGATTCCGTGGAAGAGCCGCTACTCGGCTACCGTCATCTTCACCATCATTATGCTGGTCGATGGCGTTATGACGCTGCAGTCGCTCGATTATTGGTATCAGCGCGTCAACGGCACGGAACCGGATATTCCCGTTGCGCAGTTCTACGGCAAGTACTTCGATAATGACTTTATGGAGAATCGCTTCCAGAGCATGACCATGAGTCCCAAGGATGCGACGCGCGTGTAGCGCCCACCGCGTCCAAAACGCAAAACGCCCGCCTGTATCACACGTACCGGCGGGCGTTTTTATAAACGAGTCTTCTATCGACGCAAGCCTCTACGCCTCGCGCTCGACCTCACTCACGCATTCGTTCTTGATGGTGCCAACGAGCGCCTGCAGCGCATCGACCACGTGCGGGCGAATGTCCCCGCCAATGAGCACGAGCATGATGTCGTCACCTACGGCAAGCTCGCCGCTTGCCAACCACACGCGCACATAGCCGATACCTGGCATCGCGCGCGTGGCCTCGATAGCAGCCTGCACCTTGCTGGCGTCGTAGCCGAACACCATGCCGCCCACCTTGTGGCCCGGCGCCACGCCATCGGTCTCGACACCGCGCGCCTCGGCCTTGGGCGTCGCGCGCACCACACCGTTATGTGTCAGATACATACCGCACGCAGGTGCCGACGAATCGGCCTTGGCCTCGCGCAGCCAAGCATCAATCGAAGGCATCGTTTTGCCATTCTCGAGCATCATTTCTCCCTTACCGTCATTGAGTAGCCAATTTGGGACGTGGCTTTTTAGCTATTCTCGAACAACTTATTCCTCGACCGGCGTGAGCACCATGACGGCACGCGTGTTGCTCAGCGATAACGAACGACAGGTCACAAGCGTTACGACCTTGGTTGCCGAAGCGGCACGATCGGTGGCATCGCTCGCCACGGCAGAGGCACCGTCGAGCATCTCGGACAGGTAGTTCTTGAGCCCGTCGTCGCCCTCAAAATTGGGTGTGCGCGCCTTGGCATACGTGTCCTCGACAACTTTGGTCGCCAGTGGTCGCAGCTTATACGTAGCATCCCGTGTGATGTAATACACGAACTCGATGCTATCGAACGTCGCCTGATCAGTGGTGTCCGAAATCACGTTGAACATCGACCCGTCGTTCATATGGTGTCCGTAGATCGTAGTCTGCTGATCCACCATGCCGGGCGCAGTGTCCTCGTAATCCAAGAAGATGGCACCCGAAGCGTTGGACGTGCCATCGAACAACGTGTTGAGGTACTTGGAGTTATTGTCCTTGCACTGCACCACGGGATAGTTAATGTTGGTACCCCGTGCGTAAATCCAGCCAACAACCTCAGGATTTGTCTGGGCAAGGGCATCAAAGTCGATAACCGGCACGCCGCCGGCGTCCTTAGCGGGCGCATATTGCTCTTCGATCTTTTGGTACGACTCGCTCGCCTGCTTGTAACCGATCTGCGCATTGATAAAGATGGCGGCGGCGGCAACAATCAGGCCGATGCCGATGATGATGAGCAGAATGGGAATAATGGAGCGGCGCTTTTTGCGCGGCGACTCGGTGTAATCCGACGGCGCGGCATGCGATGAAGACCGAGGCGGCTTCTTAGCGGTGCTATAAGACGAAGGACGATACGCCGCCGGCGTGTCCTGGCGGCGATGCGTCGCCGGCGTCACAGGACGCGCCGCTCGCGGCTGCTGAGGAGAGGATGTCCGACCCTGCTGCGCCGCATGGGCAGCACCCGGCTTCGACGGATCGGGAATCTGAGAAGCCTTGAATCGTTTTCCCTGATAGTCGGACATGGCTCTCCTTATACTGCGGTGAAACGGCGGAACGCCTAGGCGTCAGCCATCTCCTGCTTCATCTTCTCGATAACCTTGCGGTACTCGGGGTCGCATGCGCCCAGAATCTGCGTAGCGTAGATGGCGGCGTTCTTGGCGCCGTTGATGGCAACGCAGGCCACGGGCACGCCCGAAGGCATCTGCACCATCGACAGCAGCGAATCCATGCCGCCCAGGTCACTCGTCTTCATAGGCACGCCGATGACCGGCAGCGGCGTAAAGGCAGCCACGACACCACCCAGGTGAGCGGCCTTGCCGGCGGCGGCGATAATCACTTTGATACCGCGATCGGCAGCAGTCGAAGCCCACTCGTGGACCTTCGCCGGTGTGCGGTGTGCGCTCGCAATGACAAGCTCATAGGGCACGCCCAGCGCCTCGAGCTCGGCGGTGCAACCTTCCATAACGCCCAGGTCGGACTTGGAACCCATGATGATCCCGACAACCGGCTTTTGATCTGCCATAAACAAAGACCTCCTGTTGAGAGCGGTGACGCGGCGAATCCGCGACCCTTAACTACTGAGAGTAGTATAGCTGCTCCCGTCCCTGCGGTCTGTCGGTGCTCTGCGGCGGCCCGGGAATTGCTATGACGTACGTTTGCTGATGAATTGGAAGGAAAGGTCAACGGAGGCTGAAGGCAATTGGTTCAGCGAAAAACCCTGACGAATCTAATTCGTCAGGGCCCCACCAACGCTCACTCGTCGTTCATCGTTAAAGCTAGATATTCTCTTCCGCCCATTTCTCGAAATCGAGTTCTCGTCTCTGAGCAGTTCGGTAGACTTCCATGTCTTCGCGAGCGCCTACCACTACGATGGCCATCTTTTCTTTAATTCTGATGAGGCGGTACACGATTCGAATGCCACTTCCCCTGAGCTTGATCTTCATAAAGCCAGTCAAATCCGTACCTGCCTTGTTTCCAAGAGGCTTGCCGAATCCACCTTCGTTCTGCGGCAATGGGTTCGTTCTGATTTTTTCTATAGCCTTAAGGACGATCTTTCGTTGGGAGCCGTCCAGACGCTTAATATCCTTGAGAGCATCCGGGTAGAAAGCGACTTCGTACCCACTCATTCAAACTCGACCTCATCCATCTGATCGAGTTCGTCCTGGCTCACACCCAGCTCTTCCATAACATCAGACAGGGAAACAAGCGCATCGTCACTTGCCACAGCCATTCTCTTAAGCGCCAACGTTAACAAGGTGAGGTCCTCCTCCGCTTGCTTCGCTTCCCTATATTCATCGGGTGTCACAATCACAAACGCTGGCTTGTTGTGTTTGAGAACCACAACAGGATTGTCGTCCCCAACCTTCGAAAATGCAGCCGAGCCCTTACCGTGGCTGAAATCGCTAATTGGAACAAGGTTGTCGAGCATCTGCAAAGCAGGCATACATACCTCCTAAAAATGAATTCTTTTTCGAATTCATTTTATCATTCTTTTTTGCTATATTGTACCGCGCAACCGAAACAACCTTTTAGAATACGAATCCGAGCTTAGAATGACTGTTGGCCCTCGCACCGCCCTTGCCTCTTTTATTACGTCAAGTGGTATACAGCGAAGCAAAATGGCGATCTAAAGTGCGCGGCACTCACCTCGCATCGCTACAAAAAACAAACTGCTCCCCACCCACTCGGGCAAGGAGCAAGCCTCATTTTTAATCAGACTGAGAACCACGAATGCAGAAACACAGGCGACTTCAGTCCCTTATCGCCGAGAGACGTTATTGTGCAGCCATTTCTTTAAGCTTCTCAGCCATCAACAAACACACGTCTTCCGATTGCGGGTACACGCCAAAATGATCGAAGAAACCATGATCACATCCGGCATATTCGATGACCTCGACATCGATTCCTGAAGACCGTAATTTTGTAGCCCATTTTTCATCGGGGATACGAAGCGGATCGTATTCGGATGTCACGATAGTCACCGGGGGGAAATCAGTGCAGTCCTCAAGCATTAGCGCAGAAATCAACGGGTCATGAGGAGACATTTTTCCGTGTGCACAAAGTTCGACCATCGGGCCGTCCGAATCGCGAAGATGGTCGATGCGAAAACGCGCAACGTCCTCTTGATCGGCTATCGCAGGAAAATCCTCATATCCCTCGCCCTGTTCGCCCGCAAGGTCGACTTCAGGATAGATTTCGAAGGCGTGGGCTACAGCTCCAGCACCCCTGAGCTGAACACACGCATTAGTAAGGCTTCCTCCCGCAGAGTCGCCGGCGACCATTATTTTATGAGGATCGATTCCGAGATCCCCGGCATGCTCGCGCACATAATCAAGAGCAAGAACGCAATCCTCGATCTGCCCGGGAAATGCCGTCTCCGGCGCCAAGCGGTATTCCGGATAAACCACCACTGCACCAGACTTTTCGGCGATGAACTCGAGCTGATGTTCAAATTGCAGAACATTCCCCGCCATAAACGCGCCGCCATGCAGGTAAACAAGCGCTGGACTTGCCTCCTTATGATTTGGTGGCGTCCAGACGAATAAATCTATATAGCGATCGGCCGCCTCCATGAGGATCTCATCGCGCTGAACCTCACCATCGAGTAGGCGGTATGTCGGCTTATCCGGGCGATGACGCATTCCAATAAGGCTCGTCCAGCTCGGAGACATGCTAACATTCCGCATCTTCTTGCGAGATACCTCGAGAATTCGTGGGTCAAGCACATGCTCTCTTTCATCATCAGGAACCGGACGAATTTGAACCTCGAGCCCCCTCTTCTCGGTTATAAACGAGCGACCGGAGATGGCGCCAATCAACGCCTCGTCGTATTGTCTACCCATCTTAAATCCCCTCTCGGCGATAACGCCAAATCGATATTTCCATAACTTTTGAGATAACGGCTTATGATGTCCTCAGTTGTCGTATATCTATGTACTAAAGAAACTGAAGACCAAGGGGTCCACCATGCCTGCAGCAAAAGACGAGCTCACTCAGCCAGAGCTTCTCTATCAGACCGTTGAAAACGATATCCTCAAGAAAATAGTTTCTGGCGAACTCCCCGGCGGCAGTCAGATTCCCACCGAAACCGAGCTTTGCAAGCAATACAAAGTAAGCAGGATCACCGTAAGACGCGCCGTACAGAATCTCATTGACCAAAACTTGCTCTACCGCCTGCGAGGCAAGGGAACATTCGTAAACCCATCGAAGCTCACTCTGAAACGAGGAACAAGCACCATTTTCAATTTGAGCTCCGACCCTCAATACGGCGATAAAACAACCAAGTCCATCTTGGAAACAGGCTTGATCAAGGCTGATGCCCACATTGCACGGGAGCTCAAAATTGACAACGGAACCGTAGTGCAACGAGTTGCGCGCTTGGTTTATATCGAAAATGCCCCCTGCGCCATCGACACCGTTTATGCAACGCAGGGCACTCTACCCGGACTACTGGAGCTTCTCACAGACAATGCCAGTCTTTTCGACCTGATCGCCAACCATTACAGCATCGCAACCGGTATTGAGAAGCTCAAAATCACCGCAGGAATAGCGGGGCTCCAAGAAGCAAACCTTCTCGGTTATATCGTTGGAGCCCCCGTGAGCGTTGTCGAGCACGTCACATATACCTGCGATGAAATACCGCTCCACTATTCAAAAACCGTTTGGCGAGCAGACGCATCGTCCTTCGAGTTCAGCATCTCAAAAGATGGACGCCTTCTCTAGCCCAAAATCCCCAGGACGCCGAGCACAATACCCGCAGCGAGAATGCCCACAATCTGCCAAATAATTTTGACCTGTTTCTTATTGCAAAGACACATGATCCCGAACGCGCAGAGCGGCAAAAGAGCCGGGAATATCCCATCGAGCGTTTCCTGCAACTTAAACGCGGTGTCGCCGAAGTTAAGAGCGAGCGGAGTGGTAACTGCAACGGTGGTCGCCACCATTCCACCAACTACCATTAGTCCCACAATCGCCAGGCCGGACGTAACTTTGTGCATTACATCAGAATCGTTCAGCTTCGAAATCATGCCACTGCCAAGCGAATAACCATACTGAAGCCCAAACCAGCGGATCAGGATTGTTGGGACATTATAAAGAAGCAGGAACAGGATTGGGCCGAGCAGACTGCCCGAAAGGCAAAGTCCTGTCACAACGCCCGTCGCAATCATGCGAAGCGTACTGGCAATCAGTGAATCTCCAATACCGGAAAGCGGAGCCATAAGCGATGCTTTCATGGCGTTAATTGAGGCGGTGTCAAAGTCCTGATTGTTGGCGTTCTCCTCCTCCATGGAGGCCACAATGCCGGCGACCAGAGGATTAAACGTAACTTGAATATTGTAGAACTCAAGATGACGCTTATATGCCTCAATCCGGTCTTCAGGCTTATCGTATAACCGCTTGATTACCGGAATCATGTCGTAGCAGAAACCAACGTTCATTTGTCGGTCAAAGCTCCACATGATGTTGAGTGGAAAGCTACGCCAAAATAACGCCTTTAAGTCTTTCTTGGTTATTCTCTTATCGGTCGATTTATTTGACTCCGGCGAGAGCTCAAGAACATCATTAGAATTCGTTGTCATCGTCAACCTCCTTAGCGACCGCCGCACTGGCAGGCATAAAAATGTGAGCCATATTGAGAATCCCAATCAGGATCAGCGAAAACGCCACGATACCGATCGTCGGAATGTTTAGATAGGCACTCAGCAAGAAGCCTCCAAAGAATAGGAAGCTCAGCTCCTTGGTGGACAGGATTGACATAAGCTGCGCAAATCCAAGCGCGGGCAGAATACCCGTTGCGATCGTAAGCCCATTCGTAAGCCAATCAGGAATGGCGTCAATCAGTGCCTGAACAGCATCATTTCCAACGTAAAAAGCCACGCCGCAAATCAAGCCAAGCGCAATGATGTAGAGAATTCCATTGGTCCACATAGCGGCTGCAATCGTTTTGGGGTCGTCTTTTTCGGCACCACGATCAGCCCAGACAGCCATAGGAGGCGTAACAACGCTATACATAAGGCTGTCAAACATGCCGGCAAGCACCGCAGTGGGCATAGCAATAGTCAGAGCGGTCTCGGGACCCGCACCCATAGTAATCGCAAAGGCTGTTCCCAAAACTGAACCAACAATTACGTTGGGCGGCACGGCAGCACCAACCTGCCAGACCCCCATGAACGCGAGTTCGAGCTGGAAACCAACAATAACGCCAGTCGGAATATCACCCAAAAAAATACCGACAATCGCTCCGAGGACAATCGGCCGCTCGACCATCGCAGTACCGAGTAAATAATCCGATTGACCTATCGCAGCGGCAAGACCAACCAGAAAAGCCTGAAGCAGCATATTTCTCCCTCTTCCTACAAATCAAAACTTGTTACGATGCGTTTTTTCTCGCTAGCAACCTGCCTTACCTCGAACTCGATTCCATCAGCCATGGCTTTCTTAATTTCATTAATATCGGATTGGGAAAGGCGCACAGCAGGGCCAAGCTCCTTTACGCTATCCCCCAACGGTCGAGCGCCGCCTAAATTCACAGACGTTATTTTTGGACACGCACGCGCAACTTCACAGGCGTCATGTACATTTCCCGCAACAACAATTAGCTCGTATTTATCCACCGCGCTTCCGTTAAGGGCCACGATGGAATCTTCTACACTTTTGACAACCAATTTGGCATCAGCGGGTTTTGCAATTCGCAGCGCTTGAATTCGCTCTTTGCTTGCGGCGTACTCATCTGAAACCACAAGAATAGCGTTTGCTTCAAGCGTTGGATACCAAGAGAACACGGTCTGCCCATGCACTAACCGGCTATCGACGCGACACAGTTTAATCATTTTGCCCCTTTCTCGACTTGAACACAGACAATCATCCTTGACTGCTAATGGCATATTACGTCATATGACGTAATATGCCATTACATAATATCTTGAACGGTTGAATATCACCGCTAAATGGTATTTATCTCTAAAAACAGGGGGGGTGCAATCCGTCTAGACACAGTGCGTCGGGGCGGGAGGGGCCGAGTTTCCTCCTGAGCGACTCTGCTTGCAGCCGGAGCGAAAGGGGGAAATCTCGGCCCCTCCCGCCCCGGCCGGACAGGTCAGTCTACACCGTGTGCTGCGGCAGGTCCTGCAGGGCGATGACGTCCATGCCCATGTCGTTGGCGCTGCCGTGGCCCTGTTGGTCCTCGCGCACCGCCTCGATGGCGCTCACGTACGTGTTGGCCGCGGACATCGCAGTCACGCAGGTCACACCGCGGCGCACGGCCTCGGTGCGCAGCAGGTAGCCGTCGCCGCGCGAACCTGGGCCGTACGGCGTGTTGACGATCACCGCGATCTTGCCATCGGCGATCAGGTCGCCAATGTTGGGACGCTCGCCGTCGTGCGGGCCGCTGATCTTCTCCACGACTTCGCACGTCACGTTGCCGCCGCGCAGGACGCGTGCCGTACCCTCGGTAGAGCAGATGTCAAAGCCCAGGTAGCGCAGGATGCGGGCGACCGAAAGGATATGGCGCTTGTCGCGGTCGCACACGCTGATGAACACCTTGCCGCAGCTCGGATCGGGCAGCTTGTAGTCAATCGCCAGCTGCGTCTTGGCGTATGCCTCGGGATAACTCTTGGCGATGCCCATGACCTCGCCCGTCGACTTCATCTCGGGCCCCAGGATAACGTCGGCTCCCGGGAAACGGCGCCAGGGCATAACGGCTTCCTTCATGCAGAACCAGTCCAGCTGGCGCTCGTCGCTCGGCAGGCCCAGGCTCGCGATGGAATCGCCCGCCATGATACGCGCCGCGCACTTGGCCAGCGGCACGCCGGTGGCCTTGGAGATAAACGGCACGGTGCGGCTCGCGCGCGGGTTTGCCTCAATCACGTAGACGGTCTCGCCCTTGATGGCGTACTGCACGTTGACCAGGCCGCGCACGCCCAGCGCCATCGCGATGCGGCGCGTGGTCTCGCGGAGCTTCGCCTGCAGGCTCTCGCTAAAGCTAAACGGCGGGATGCAGGTCGCGGAGTCGCCAGAGTGAATACCGGCCTCCTCGATATGCTCCAGGATGCCGCCGATGTAGACCTCTTCGCCGTCGCACAGGGCATCGACGTCGGACTCGATCGCACCCTCCAGGAAGCGGTCCAGGTACACCGGGTAGTCGGGGCTAATACGCGCGGCCTCGGCCATGTAATCGCGCAGATGCTCGGCATCGTAGGCGATCATCATGCCGCGGCCGCCCAACACGTAGCTCGGACGCACCAGCAGCGGGTAGCCGATGTGCGCGGCCACGGCCTCGGCCTCCTCAAACGAGGTGGCCTGGCCCGCCGGCGGGTACATGATGCCCAGCTTATCGAGCAGAGCGGCGAAGCGCTCGCGGTCCTC
>DBFZQW010000092.1:0-13568 GCA_048521445.1 Collinsella sp.
GTAAGATTCTCTATTGATAGGAGAAGACATGGCCATCATCAACAAGGGTATGTCCAGGCGTTCGTTCCTCGGCCTCACCGGCAGCGTCGCTGCTGTCGCAGGGCTTGGTCTCACCGGCTGCGGTGGCAGCTCTAGCGACGAAGGTTCCGCTTCCGGTTCCACCGATTCCGCCAACCGTGGCGGCGGCGTGATCACCGCTGGTTCCGCTTACGCTCCGTCCAGCTTCGACCCCGCCAGCACCGGCTCCGCTGTGGGCCTGGGCGCTAACTGGCACGTCATCGAGGGTCTTTACGGCATCGATTACCACGACTACAGCACCTTCAACGAGCTCGCCACCGACGATCCCAAGTCCGTAGACGACACCACCTTCGAGGTCACCATCCGTAAGGGTGCCAAGTTCTCCGATGGTACCGAGGTCACTGCTGACGACGTCGTTGCCTCCTACACCGCTTGCGCTGCTTCCGCTACCTATGCTCCGTTCTTCCAGCCCTTCGAGTCCATCGAGGCCAAGGACGCCAGCACCGTAACGGTCAAGACCAAGGTCCCCAACTTCTCCCTGCTCAAGGATCGTCTGGCCATCATCCGCGTTACCCCGGCTACCCAGGCCGAGGAGGATCGCGCCAAGCAGCCGATCGGTTCCGGCCCCTGGATGTACGACTCTATCTCCGATACCGAGATCACCCTGGTTCCCAACCCCGAGTACAACGGTGAGTATGCTGCCGAGGATAAGAAGATCCAGTACAGCATCCTGACCGACCCCACCGCTCGCGTTACCGCTCAGCAGGAGGGCTCCACGCTCGTTATGGAGCTCGTCACCGCTGACGCCGTCGACCAGCTCGAGAGCGCTGGCTGCAAGATCGATAACGTTCAGGGTTTCGGCACCCGCTTCATCATGTTCAACGTCGCCAAGGAGCCTTGGAACAACGTCAAGGTCCGTCAGGCCGTCATGTACGCGCTCGACACCGAGAAGATGATTACCAACACCTTCGCCGGCCTTGCTACCGCTGCCAGCTGCTACCTGCCCAAGAGCTTCACCAACTATCATGAGGCTTCCACGGTGTACAAGACTGACGCCAAGAAGGCCAAGAAGCTCATCGAAGAGTCTGGCATCACCCCGGGCGCCATCACCCTGCGCACCACCGACAACGAGCAGATTAAGGGCATGGCCGCTCAGGTCAAGAACGACCTCGACGCTCTCGGCTTCGATGTGACCATCCAGACCGATACCTCGCCGGCCACTTACGCTGCCATCGACGGCGGCGAGGCCTACGATATCCTTCTCGCTCCTGGCGATCCGTCCTGCTTCGGCGCCGACCCCGACCTGCTGCTCAACTGGTGGTATGGCGACAACGTCTGGATGCAGACCCGTTGCCCGTGGAAGGATTCCGCTGAGTGGGCGAAGCTCCACGGTCTCATGGACGAGGCTCTTGCCGCCGAGGGCGACGAGCAGCAGAAGAAGTGGAACGAGTGCTTCGACATCATTGCCGACAACGCTGTTCTGTATCCCGTTGTCCACGTCAAGACCGTTTCCGCTTCCTGGGACGATCCGTCCACCGCGCCCAACGGCGATGCCCTCGATGGCTTCAAGGGCATCGGCACGACGAGCATGTCCTTCAGGGGCGTCGCGACCGTCAAGGCCTAAGACTCGCTTGAGTCATATGTGGGGCGTCGGTCGTAAGGCAACGTCCTCATAGTTAAAACAAAGACCCGGGCGGCCTCGATGTCGCTCGGGTCTTGTAATGAGTATCCATACTCATATACCAGTTGGTCCTACCGACAAAAGAAAGGGGAGAGAACGTGAACAACTTTCTACGTTTGATTGGAAGGCGTCTCGTGGCGCTGCCGATCATGGCATTGGGCGTCACCGTCCTGGTGTTCTTCCTTATGTCGTTCTCCAAGACCGACCCCGCCTATACGGCGTTGGGTGACGGTGCCTCGCCCGAGGCGGTTGCCGAGTACCATGAGAAGTATGGTCTGGACGACCCCTGGCCCGTGCGCTACGTGCGCTATATGGGCGATTTGATCCATGGTGACATGGGCACCTATGGTGCTGCTCGCAACTCCGTTGCCAAGCGCATCTCCACGGCCCTGCCCGTCACGATGCAGCTGACCTTCATCGGTCTTGCCATCGGCGCGGTCGTCTCGTTTTTGCTCGGCGTCATCGCGGCACTGTATCGCGATAAATGGCCGGACCAAGTGATCCGCGTCTTCTCCATCGCCGGCTTGGCAACCCCGTCGTTCTGGCTTGCCGTCCTGTTGATCCTGCTGTTCTCTTCCTACCTTAAGGTGCTCCCGGCGTCCGGTGCTCTGCCTCACTTCACCACCAACCCGGCTGGCTATCTGGGACGTATGATCATGCCCGCTATCGCCCTGGCATTCCCGCTGACGGGCCAGATGACTCGTATCGTGCGTACGGCCATGGTTGAGGAGCTCGATAAGGACTACGTCCGCATGGCCCGTGGCGCCGGCGTTCCCGAGAAGGTCGTCGTCGGCATCAACGTTCTTCGCAACGCGCTGATCACCCCGGTCACCACCCTCGGTCTTAAGATCGGCTACCTCATGGGCGGTGCTGTCGTCATCGAGGTCATCTTCAACCTCCCCGGCATGGGTACTGCGATTCTGCAGGGCGTTCAGGGCAACGAGGCGAACCTGGTTCAGGGCGTCGTCATCGTCGTTGCTCTTGCCTTCATCATCATCAACATCGTGGTTGACATGCTCTACCTGCTCATCAACCCGCGCATCAGGACGGTGTAGATTATGGTAAAGATTCGAGAGAAGCAAACCGAGCAGCTCGAGAAAGCTGCCTCCAAGGGGCTCAAGCTCGGTGGCTGGAAGAAGATGACGCTGTCTTCTAAGATTGCCGCCGTCGTGCTGGCACTGGTCGCCCTGACCGCGATTCTGGCGCCCCTTCTTGCCCCCTATAGCCCGGTCGAGATTTTCACTGCTCGCCAGGCTCCCGGCAATGGATTTATCTTCGGTACCGACGATAAGGGTCGCGACATTCTGTCGCGCATGCTCTACGGTGGTCGTTACTCGCTGATCATCGGCTTCGGTGCTACTGCCATGGCTCTGGTCTGCGGCTCGGTCGTGGGCGCCCTCGCGGCGGTTTCGCGCAAGTCCGTTTCCGAGGCGATCATGCGCATCCTGGACATCATCATGTCCATCCCGGGCATCGCCCTCGCTGCCGTCTTCGTCTCCATCCTGGGCAATTCCGTGCCGTCGATCATCTTCGCCATCGGCTTTATGTACACTCCGCAGATTGCCCGTATCGTGCGCGCCAACATCGTGTCCGAGTACGGCGAGGACTATGTCCGCGCGGTCATCGTTTCCGGCGCCAAGGCTCCGTGGATTTTGATCAAGCATGTTCTGCGTAACTGCATCGCCCCGATCATGGTCTTCACCGTTACTCTGGTCGCCGACGCCATCATCTTCGAGGCCTCGCTGACCTTTATCGGCGCTGGTATCCAGGAGCCCACCGCTACCTGGGGCAACATCCTCGCCGACGCCCGCGGCGGCGTGCTCGCTGGCCGTTGGTGGCAGGCGCTGTTCCCGGGTCTGGCCATCATGATCACCTGCCTGGCGCTCAACATCCTCTCCGAGGGCATTACCGACGCCATGGCCGCTGCTCCCTCCGCCGCCCTGGATCCGACCGACTCCTCCAAGCGCCGCGAGGCCGACCTGCTGGTCTCCGACCCCGTTCGCGCTTACAAGGAGCAGGCTCAGTCCCTGTCCGCCCGTCTTGGCGCCCTGCGCGATGTCGAGCTCAAGCGTAACGACCGCCATGTGCCCGATGAGTCCGTTGAGCCGATCCTTTCGGTCCGTGATTTCTGCATCCAGTTTGAGCACCACGGTGATATCAACGTCGTCGACCACGTCAACTTTGATGTCCGTCCCGGCCAGACCATGGGCCTGGTCGGTGAGTCCGGCTGCGGTAAGTCCATCACCACGCTGGCCATCATGGGCCTGACCGACGATGACGAGCATCTTTCCGGTGAGGTTCTCTGGGAGGGCCGCGATCTGCTCAAGATGAGCAAGAAGGAGTGGTTCGGCCTGCGCGGTACCGATATCGCCATGGTCTATCAGGACGCCCTGTCCTCGCTCAACCCCTCCATGCTCATTTCCGCCCAGATGAAGCAGCTCACCAAGCGCGGCGGCACCCGTAGCGCCGAGGAGCTCCTGGAGCTCGTGGGCCTCGACCCCAAGCGTACGCTCGAGAGCTATCCGCATGAGCTTTCCGGTGGTCAGCGTCAGCGCGTTCTGATCGCTATGGCCCTTACCCGCGACCCCAAGCTGGTCATCTGCGACGAGCCCACGACCGCTCTGGACGTTACCGTCCAGAAGCAGGTCATCAAGCTGCTTAACGACCTTCAGGCCAAGCTCGGCTTTGCCATGATCTTCGTTTCGCACGACCTGGCACTGGTCGCCGAGGTCGCTCATAACATCACGGTTATGTACGCCGGTCAGGTTATCGAGCAGGCGCCCACCAAGGAGCTGCTCACCAACCCGATCCACGAGTACACTCGCGGTCTTCTGGGTTCCGTCCTGTCCATCGAGAGCGGTTCGGGCCGCCTGCACCAGGTGCCCGGCGCCGTTCCGAGCCCGCGCGATTTCCCCAAGGGCGATCGCTTCGCGCCCCGCTCGAGTCATCCGCGCATTGGCCTGGACACCCGTCCGGTTTTCAAGCGCGTGCCCGGCACCGAGCACTTCTATTCCGAGCTCCCCGATGAGGTGCTCAAGGCAAATGGTTTGACCCCTCACGCGGAGGTGATGTAGATGAGCGAGACCGCAGTCAACGGCGTCGAGCCGATCATCTTCCTTGATGACGTCCACGTCACCTTTAGGACCCGTACCGGCTCGATTCTGCACCCCAACCTGGTTCACGCCGTCCAGGGTGTAACGATTAAGCTCATGCCCGGACAGACCATCGGCATCGTCGGCGAGTCCGGTTGCGGAAAGTCCACCACCGCCAACGTCATGTGCGGCCTGCAGGCCCCCACGAGCGGCAAGGTCTACTTTAAGGGCAAGGACGTTACCAAACGTACCGCCGAGGACCGTCGCCACATGGGTCGCGTCATCTCGGTCGTGTTCCAGAACCCGGCCACGGCGCTCAATCCCCGCATGGTCGTTCGCGAGCAACTGCTCGACCCCATGCGCGTCCACAACCTGGGTACCGAGGCCGAGCAGGAGAAACGCGTCAAGGAGCTCTTGGAGCTCACCGGTCTGCCCAGCTCCGCCGCCGAGGTTCTTCCCGGCCAGCTTTCGGGCGGCCAGCGCCAGCGCGTCGCAATTGCCCGTGCCCTGTCGCTGAACCCCGATGCCATCATCGCCGACGAGCCCACCTCGGCTCTGGACGTTTCGGTCCGCGCGCAGATTCTGAACCTGCTGACCGACCTTAAGAAGGAGCTCGGCCTGGCCATGGTGTTCATCAGCCATGACATCCAGACGGTCCGCTATATCTCTGACGACATCATCGTTATGAATGGCGGCAAGGTCGTCGAGCAGGGCGAGGCCAAGCAGGTCTTCCAGCACCCTCAGGACCCCTACACCAAGATGCTGCTCGGCGCTGCGCCGTCGCTGCTGCATCCCAAGCTCGGCGAGTAGCCTCGCTTTCCCTCCCGTGCGCCCGGTTCCCTTGCCGGGCGCACCTCCGTTGCGATTTCGAAAGGCTGGGTTCACGAGCCATGCCAAGTGCTCAGGAGCTACAACAGCAATTTGGTGAATATCGAGGCGCTATGCCCCGTCCATCGGATTTCGATCTCTTTTGGAAGGACCGCATGGCCGAGGCCGAGGCCGTCGAGCTCGACTACGTGATCGAGGCGGCTTCGGTTGCGGATTCCGCGACCTGTCAGTTTTTCGATCTCTGGTATACCGGCATGTGTGGTGCACGCCTGCATGCCAAGTACCTCAAGCCGGTCTCGGAGGAGCCCGTGCCGCTGGTGCTTCAGTTCCATGGATATCCGGGTGCGAGCCGCAGCTGGTTTGAGCAGGCGTCGTTTGCGGGCATGGGCATGGCGCTCATTGCTCTCGATTGTCCTGGCCAAGGAGGTCCCTCCGAGGACATTGGTGGATTTGAGGGCACAACGGTTGCCGGTCATATCGTCGCCGGTATCGACGGCGACCCGGCCAACCTCTACTATGTCCGCTTGCACCAAGATATTCGCATCCTGTGCCGCATCGTTCGCGAGCTCGAGGGCATCGATCTTGCGCGTGTGTTTGTGAACGGCGCGTCGCAGGGCGGCGGTTTGGGCATTGCGACCTGTGCGCTTAACAGCGAGCTTATCAATCGTGCCGCCATCCTCTATCCCTTCCTGTCAGATTTCCGCCTGGTCTGGGATTTGGATGCCGACGACATTGCCTACGAGGGCCTGCGCTATTGGTCTCGCTGGTTTGACGAGGACTCGACTCGTATTGACGAAGGCTATGCCAAGCTGGCGTACTTCGATTCCAAGAACTTTGCCCCTATGGTCAAATGCCCCGTGCTGTTTGGCACTGGCACAGCCGATATCGTCTGTCCGCCAGCGACGCAGTTTGCGGTCTATAACAACCTGACCTGCGAAAAGCGTCATGAGTTCTTTGAAGGCTTTGGCCACGAGGAGATTCAGGATTTTGACGATTTGATCATTCCGTTTTTCTGCAAGGGAGGGGAGGCTCATGTCTAAGTGCGAGAGCAATGTTGACGAGCTGATTGTCCCCGGACTCGTGGGAATTCCTGGAACGGTTTCGTCAAGGCTCGCAGAATATCGGGACTGGCGCGGTGATGTCCAAGCAGATGTTTCTGATTTAGAGACATGCGCTTCGAATCTTGAGATTCAAGGCCTGGCCATTACGGCGATTGACTTTGTTAACCCCTGCGCCCGTTACTCGGAGGTCTCCTTTGAGCTCGGTGACGATGCAATTCACGCTCGTTTGATCGAGCCTGTCGGTCGTGCCCGAGTATCTGAGCGCGTGCCGTTGTGCCTGATGTTCCACGACATCGATCGGCCTGTGCGCGGCTGGCATCACATGACGAGATTTGCCGCCATGGGGTATGCCGTCCTCGCGCTGGATGACGATGTTGCTGGTGCGGACGACCTGCAGCGGGGGATTTCTTCGCCCGCTTTTGTCGAGCGCGTCCGTTGGGGTTGCGCGCTGGCGAAGGTGGCGCGCAATCTTGATGGCATGGACCCCGACCGCATCTTTGCATGGGGCGAGGGTCTTGGCGGCGGAGTCGCGCTGGCGGTTTCTGCTCTGGACGAGCGGGGCCTCGCCTGCACGGCGGTTGCCAATCCGCTTCCTGGCGGCCTCGAGGCGCTGTCGTCTCGGGTGCGCGGATCGGTGCTCATGGGCACATCGCTTATGGATGCCGCGAGCGACCCCAAGGGCCAGTTTGCCGTATTCAACGGTTTTGAGTGTGACCGGAGGCATATCATCTATGCAAAATACGCTCATGAGCGTATCAATGCGTTCGAAAACGAAGTCGTCGACTTCTTTAACCAAACGTTCTACCCGTGTTCTTTGGCCTAGACGGCCTGGACACTGTCAACAAGAGTGGGTGGCATAGGGCCGCCCGCCAGACAACTAAGGAGATTCTTGTGGCAACTCAGAAATTCACCGGCGTTATCCCTCCCGTCGTTGTTCCCGATACCGAAGACCACCAGCTCGATGTTGCCTCCTTTGAGCGCAGCATCAACCGCATGATCGATGCCGGCGTCGATGGCTTGTTCTTCCTGGGCTCCTCGGGCGAGGTCGTCTTCTCCACCGACGAGCGTCGCCGTCAGATCATCTCCGAGGCCGTCCGTATCGTCGACCACCGCGTTCCCGTTCTGGTCGGCATCATCGACACCGAGACCGAGCGCATGATCGAGCACGGTAAGGTCGCTCAGGAGCTGGGCGCTGATGCGCTTGTCGCCACCTGCCCGTTCTATGCCCTGCAGGGCATGACCGAGGTCGAGGAGCACTTCCGCATCCTGCATGAGGAACTCGACCTGCCCATCTTCGCCTATGACATCCCCGTGTGTGTCCACACCAAGCTCCCGTGGAAGCTCCTTGCCAAGCTCGGTGCCGAGGGCGTTCTGGCCGGCGTCAAGGATTCCTCGGGTGATGACATCTCGTTCCGCTACCTCGTTCAGGAGAACGAGAAGAACGGCCATCCGATGAGCATCCTCACCGGTCACGAGGTTGTTGTCGACGGCGCCTACCTCGGTGGCGCCGACGGTTCCGTTCCGGGTCTCGCCAACGTTGAGCCCGAGGGCTACGTGCGTCAGTGGAAGGCCGCTCAGGCTGGTGACTGGGCTACCGTCAAGGCCGAGCAGGATCGCCTCAATGAGATTTCGCACATCTGGGATGTCACCTCAGGCGTCCAGGGTTATGCCGGTGGCGTCGGCGCCTTCAAGACCGCTATGAACCTCATGGGTATCTTCGACAGCCCGACCATGCCGCGCCCGGTGAAGGCCATGACCGGCGAGAACGTCGAGGCGATTAAGAAGGTCCTCCAGGACAACGGTCTCCTGTAAAGCTTCCCCGGGCACCCGACCTCGCCGTTCAACCGTGCGGCCATGACCCATTAGATCAATGGTCACACGGTTTCTTGGCGATCTCGGGCACCTGGAAAACCTTTTCCGCGCTGTGACGGCTAGCCTGACGGCGCATTTCCTGTAGTTGTTTTTTATCTCCTAAGGAGAGCGACATGGAGAACAAGTACGTCTGCTCTGTCGATATCGGCGGAACTAAGATCGCGACTGCCATCATGGAGTACCCGGCTGACGGTAGTGTGCCCCATCCTGTTTTTGAGGCCGAGGTTCCCACCGAGGCCCAAGAGGGCGGCGAGGCCGTCTTCCAACGTATCGAGGCGTCCATCAAGGCTGCTCTCGAGGCGAATCCCGATGTCGAGGTCCTTGGCGTCGGTATCGGTGCCGCCGGCGTCGTCGATCCCAAGACGGGCGCCATCGCGTATGCCAACGAGATCATGCCCGGCTGGTCCGGTGTTCAGTTGGGGCCGCGCCTGCGCGAGGACCTCGGTCTTCCCGTTGCCGTTGTAGGCGACGTGCAGGCTCATGCTCTGGGCGAGGCCCACTGGGGCGTCGGCAAGGGCAAGTTCTCCGTCTTGTGTCTTGGCATCGGTACGGGCATCGGTGGCGCATATGTCGAGAACGGCCGCGTGATGCAGGGCTTCCATGGTGCTGCTGGCCATATGGGCCACATCGAGTGCTCGGCTGCCGCCGGTATTCCCTGCGCCTGCGGGCGTTCCGGCCATCTGGAGTCGGTTGCTTCGGGCACTTCCATTGGTCGTATGTACGATGAGCGCTTTGGTCGCGTCGACCCCAGCCGTCCTTCGGTCGGTCGCGATGTGAACGACCTGTGCCGTGCGGGCGACGCAAAGGCGACCGAGGTCATCCATGACGCCGGCTTTGCGCTGGGTGCCAGCTTGGGCTCGCTCGCTAACATCCTGGACCCTGAGGTCATCGTGCTTTCGGGTGGCGTGATTCACCAAGGTCCCGATTGGCGTTCACAGACGTGGAAGGATTCGGTACACGAGGGCTATGCCAGCCAGGCGCTCGATCCGCTTCAGGACACGCCGATCCTCATCGGTTCTCTGGAGGGCGATGCTCCGCTCATCGGTGCCGCTGAGCATCTTCTTGCCTCGTTGAAGTAAACGTATCTTCTGTAGGAGCCTCCCGAGACAACACGCCTCGGGAGGCTGTTCTGAGAAAGGTTACAGCCTTATGACCGTCGATCCTTTGATTCAATCCCTGAAGGGCAAGCTCGTCGTGAGCGTTCAGGCGTATATGGGCGAGCCGCTTCGTACGCCTGAGACCATGGCTCAAATGTCTCGCGCTTGCGAGCTCGGCGGCGCCGCCGCCATTCGCTGCCAGGGCCTTGCCGACATTGCCGCCATTAAGGGTCGCTGTGAGGTTCCTGTTATCGGCCTGTGGAAGGATGGGCACGAGGGCGTTTACATCACGCCGACGCTGCGCCACGCTCGCGCCTGCGTTGCTGCGGGTGCCGATATCGTGGCGATCGACGCCACCGATCGTCCGCGTCCCGATGGCAAGACCGTCGAAGATACTTTCCGTCCGCTGCACGAGGAGGGCGTGCTCCTGATGGCCGACTGTGCCACCATCGAGGATATTCGTCGTGCTGTCGACATGGGCTTCGACCTGGTGTCCACCACGCTGTCTCATGGTGTTGCCGCCATCGACTGCACCATGGCCGATGGCCCCGATCTGCCGCTCCTGCGTCAGGCGACCGAGGAATTCCCCGGCCTTCCCATCATTTGCGAGGGTCGTGTGCATACGCCCGAGGAGGCTCGCGCCGCGATCGATGCTGGCGCCTGGGCCGTTGTCGTCGGCACCGCCATCACGCACCCCACGAGTATTACGAGTTGGTTCAAGGCTGCGCTTGAGGCGTAAGACAGGCCTCGTATCCGCTCGGGGCGGTATACTCAATATAGGCAATTGACCGCGCGGGATCCGGGTTGCTGGGTCCCGCGCTTGTTTTCGGGAGGCAACACATGCAAAAGGGAGATGCCATGGATGCGGCGGAGCGCTCGGAGCGCATCCCCGATATCGTCATCATCACCGGAATGTCCGGATCAGGCCGCACACAGGCCATGCACGTGTTCGAGGACATGGGCTATTTTTGCATCGATAACCTGCCTCCGCGTCTCATCGCCCAGCTTGCCGAGCTCGTCGGCATCAATACGGGCGTGGGCAGGCATCTCGCCGTCACCTGCGATTTGCGTAGCCAGGGACTGTTTGACGAGTTGCTCGATGCGGTCGCCGCTCTCGAAGAGCGCGAGATGAGCTGCGACATCGTGTTCCTGGAGGCTTCTGACGAGGTGCTGATTCGTCGCTACAGCGAAAATCGCCGCCGTCATCCCATTGCCAAGCCGGGGGAGACTACGGCCGATGCCATTCAGCGCGAGCGCCTTCAGCTGCAGGGCGTGCGCGACCGAGCCGATATGATTATCGACACGAGCCGTCTGCGCACCTCTGCGCTGCGCAACAAGCTGCGTATGGCATTTTCCGAGCTGTCCGACCAGCAGCTTATGGATGTCCACGTGTTCTCGTTTGGCTTTAAGCACGGCATGCCCGTCGAAGCGGATATTATGATCGACGTCCGCTTCCTGCCCAATCCGTTCTACGATCCCGAGATGCGCACGATGACCGGTCTCGATAAAAAGGTCTCCGATTTTGTTCTGGACCATCCCAAGACGCAGGAGTTTTGGAAGGCTTGGACACAGCTGCTCGATACGGTCATGCCCGGTTATATCGCGGAGGGTAAGCCGCAGCTTTCTATCGCCATCGGCTGCACGGGCGGCCAGCACCGCAGCGTTGCCATTGCCGAGGCCACGGCCCGTTACCTGGAAGGCGCTCAGTATCATGTGAGCATCTCCCACCGCGACCTGTCGCGCGCCAACACGAAGGCATAGGCCTGCATGTCGTTTACCGCTGAGGTGCGCGACGAGCTTGCGCGCTGCGAACCCGAATGTGAATACTGCGACTTGTCGACGCTTGCCGCCCTCACGCGCGTGAGCGGTACGCTCTCGCTTACCGGCTCTGGGCGGTATCGTTTGACGGTTGCGACTGAGACGGGAGCCGTCGCGCGCACGATGATCACGCTGACGCATCGTATCCTTAAGCTCAAAACGGAGTTCACCGTCCGTAAATCTGTATTGCATAAGGTTCGAAACTACCTCATCACCTTGCCTGATCAGCCAGACCTGGATAAGGCCTTGGTTCTGCTGGGTATCCTCGAACGTAGGGGAGGACTTGTCGCCGGCGTACCCCGACATATCGTTGCCCGTCCTTGCTGTAGACTTGCCTATATCCGCGGCGCGCTCATCGCGGGCGGCTTCGTGGCCGATCCACGCGGCGATTTTCATTTGGAGATTGCTGTGCAGGGCGAGCAATATGCCAAGGGGCTTTGCGATCTGTTGGAGCAGATTGGGGTCCATGCTCGTGTTAATGCACGGCGGGGGTCATATGCCGTGTACATTAAGAGCGCCGAGGAAATCGAGCATCTATTAAAGCTGATTGGCGCCAAGCGCAGCGTTGCCGAGATTGAGGAGGCGCGCGCGGTCAAGTTGGTTAAGAACGATGTGAACCGTCGCGTGAACGCCGAGCTCGCCAACCAGACCAGAAGCGCCGGTGCCGCCCAACATCAGCTTGCGCTTATCGATGAGCTCGAGCAGCGTGGCCTTCGTGATACGCTTCCGGATGCCTTGGCGGTCTTTTGCGACCTGCGCGAGCGCTATCCCGATCTGTCGCTGCGTGATTTGGGGGAGATGGCTGACCCTCCCTTGTCGAAGTCAGCCCTCTACCATCGTGTTTTACGGCTTGAAAAGCTCATTGAAGCAAACAGGTAGTTTGAAGTAACGACTTATATATGGATTTAGCTGCTATTTTAGTATTTAAAACGTTTTAACGTAAATTTGATTTTCAATTTCGAGCATTCTCGTGAAATTCAAGTCAAAAAAAAGGTATATTAGGCGAGTGGTTAGTTTGTGGGCCTCAACGGCAGGCGCTGTAGCTTGCGGGGGCCTTACGAAAGGAGACACAATGGCAGTAAAGGTTGCTATTAACGGCTTCGGTCGCATCGGTCGTCTGGCTTTCCGTCAGATGTTCGGACATGAGGGCTCCGAGATTGTCGCTATCAACGACCTCACCTCTCCCGATATGCTCGCTTACCTGCTGAAGTACGACTCCACGCAGGGCAACTATGCTCGCGATCACGAGGTCGTTGCTGGCGAGGATTCCATCACCGTTGACGGCAAGGAGATCAAGATCTACAAGGAGGCCGACGCCAACAACCTGCCTTGGGGCGACCTCGACGTCGACGTCGTTCTCGAGTGCACCGGCTTCTACACCAGCAAGGCTAAGGCTCAGGCTCACATCAACGCTGGCGCCAAGAAGGTCGTCATCTCCGCTCCGGCTGGCAGCGATCTGCCCACCATCGTGTACAACGTCAACCATGAGACGCTGACCGCTGATGACAACATCATCTCCGCTGCCTCCTGCACGACGAACTGCCTCGCCCCGATGGCCAAGGGCCTGAACGACTTCGCTCCCATCGTGTCTGGCATCATGACCACCATCCACGCCTTCACCGGCGACCAGATGCCGCTCGACGGCCCGCAGCGCAAGGGCAACTTCCGTCGCTCCCGCGCCTGCTCCGAGAACATCGTCCCGAACACCACGGGCGCTGCCAAGGCCATCGGCCTGGTTCTCCCCGAGCTCAACGGTAAGCTCATCGGTGCCGCCCAGCGCGTCCCGACGCCGACCGGCTCGCTGACCAACCTCTACGCCGTCGTTGACAAGAAGGTCACCGTCGACGAGGTCAACGCTGCCATGAAGGCCTACGCCGAGACCATCCCCGAGACCTTCGCCTACAACGAGGACCAGATCGTCTCCCGCGACATCGTCGGCGAGACTCACGGCTCCATCTTCGACGCCACTCAGACCATGTGCTCTGACCTCGGCAACGGCCAGACCCTCGTTCAGGTCACCTCTTGGTACGACAACGAGAACTCCTACACCTCTCAGATGGTCCGCACCATCAAGTACTTCGAGAAGTTCGTTGCTTAATTT
>DBFZQW010000093.1:0-9165 GCA_048521445.1 Collinsella sp.
GATGGCGCCACGCAGCTCGTGCGGGTCGCGGCAACCGTGGTCCAGGCCAAACGCCTCGGCCGTGGACAGGGACGCCATAGAGATGGCAACCACGGGGTCAATACCGGCCTCGATAGCCACGCGGCAGGCATTGTCGATCATGCCGGTTGCAAGCGCATCGGAAGGAGCGCGGTCGTCAGTCGCAAAGCAGCAGCGGCGGGCGCGCGCGGGATTCTCCAGCAGCATCGGCGACAGGTTGGCCAGATCATGGCTGCACGTACCCTCGCGCAGCATCACGTACATGCCGCGAGACAGCTTGTCGAGCGCCTCCTCGGGAATCGTCGACTCGTGGTCGGCAATAATACCCGCCGCGGCATAGGCATTGAGGTCCTTGCCGGCAACGAGCGGCGCATGGCCGTCGACCTGCTTGGACGGCGTCTGGTTGGCAGCATCGATGCGAGCGCAGGTCTCGGGATCGGCCATAAAGACGCCCGGCAGGTTCATCATCTCGCCCAGGCCAAAAACGTCGCCCGGATGCTCGGCAAAAAACGCCTGCATGTCAGCAGCGGTAATCACAGCGCCCGCTTGCTCATCGGGCAGCGCGGGCACGCATGAGGGCATCATGTACTTGATGGAAATGGGCGCGCGGCGACCGTCCTCGATCATAAAGCGCAGGCCGTCGAGCCCCGCCACGTTGGCGATCTCGTGGCTGTCGGCAATGGCGGTGGTGGTACCGCGCGTCGCCGCCATGCGCGCATACTCGGCGGGACGGATGTTCGAGGACTCAATGTGCAGATGTCCGTCGATAAAGCCGGGGGCGAGATAGCGGCCCTGGCAGTCAATGACCTCGGCAGCCTCGTAGGTGCCGGCGGCATCGTCGCGACCATCGTAGAGCACGCCGACGATCACACCGTCCTTGACGGCAACGCTGCCGGGCGCCACACGCTGGCCATACACGTCGACAATCTGCGCATTGATAAACAGCGTGTCGACGGGCACGCGGCCCTCGGCGGCCTCGATCACAGACCTCATGACCTCAACGGACATACATACTCCTTTAACCGTAGAAAAAAGCTGCGGAGCGGACAGACCTTCACCGCAGCAGACCAATAGCCATTGTATGCCCAAACGATGGGTCAACAATACGCCTCTCCGCTTAACGGCACACGCCACTTGGTGCAATGAGGAGAGGTTGCTTTGCACCAATGACAAGGAGTGTCCCAAAGTGCCGGCACAAAAGGAACGTCCCTAAGTGCCAACAACGGAAGCGCCGATGTTTTGGCAACGACAGCGAAAACCCGTCAGAGCGAGCAAGGTGCCTTGAAACGAGGCGGCATTGACCTTTTGGTCATGCCGCCGAAGTTGAAAGGCAGATTGCCGCTCTGGCGGGTTTGCAGCGTCGAGCCGTTACGCGGTTTGGTAAAACCGCGTAACTAAAAGGCCGCAGTCGGGATTCCCGGCTGCGGCCTTATTGCACTTGTGAGGTCAACTCGCTCGTTAGACCAACTTAAAGCCCTTGCGCTTGCCCACGGAGAGGGTGTCGCCCAGCTTGAGGGCGCTGGGGTCGATGTTGTAGCTCTTGGGAGCCACGGCCTTGCCGTTAATCTTGACACCGCCGCCGTCGATGTCGCGACGGGCCTGGCCGGCGCTGGCCGAAAGACCCAGGTCCTTGAGCAGGCCGGCGAGGTAGATCTGGCCCTCGTCGTTGACAGTCAGCTCAACGTGCTTCTCGGGGAAGTCGGCGAGCTGGCCCTCCTTGAACACGCGATCGAACTCGGCCTGAGCCTCGTCGCCGGCACCGGCGCCGTGGTAGGTGTCGCACAGGTCGCGGCCCAGAGCACGCTTGAGCTCATAGGGATCGGCAGAGCCGTCGGCCAGAGCAGCGTCGATCTTGTCGACCTCGGCCGGGGTGAGCGAACTGGCCAGGCGGTAGTACTTGCCAATCATCTCGTCGGGGATGGACATGGTCTTGCCGAACATATCCTTGGGAGCGTCGGTCAGGCCGATGTAGTTGCCGTAGGACTTGGACATCTTGCGCACGCCATCGGTACCCTCGAGCAGCGGCATGGTGAGCGCGATCTGGGGCTCCATGCCCATCTTCTCCATGAGCTCACGGCCGGCGAGCAGGTTGAAGAGCTGGTCGGTGCCGCCCATCTCCACGTCGGCCTTGATCTGCACGGAGTCGAAAGCCTGCATCACGGGATACAGGAACTCATGCAGGGCGATCGGCGTCTGAGACTGGTAGCGCTTAGTAAAGTCGTCGCGCTCGAGAATACGGGCGACGGTGAACTTGGAGCACACCTGCAGCAGACCGGCCAGATCCATCGACAAGATCCAGTCGCCGTTGTGCACGATGGTGGTCTTCTCGGGATCCAGGATCTTCATGGCCTGGCTCACGTAGGTCTCGGCATTGGCCTCGATCTGCTCCTGCGAAAGCTGCGGGCGAGTGGAATTCTTGCCCGAGGGGTCGCCAATCAGCGCAGTACCGTTGCCGATGATGAGGGTGACGTTGTGACCAAGGTCCTGGAACTGACGCATCTTGCGCAGCGGCACGGCGTGGCCCAAGTGCAGGTCGGGGCTGGTGGGGTCGACGCCGAGCTTGATGTTGAGGGGCTCGCCCTTCTCAAGCTTCTTGCGAAGGTCGGCCTCGGGAACGATCTGCGCGGCGCCCGAGGTGATGATACGCATTTGCTCGTCAACAGACAGCATTGGGTATCCTCCTTTTGCTATAGCACCCTCGCCGAAAACGGCGGTGCTGGAAGTCCATAAACTCTCTTATGATAACAAACTGACGCGACGCGGCACCTACGACAGGAAAATCCTCGTCCTGCCGCATGCGTCGATGGCAACTGGCAGACGCGTACCGTCACGCTCGACCAAATATCGTGTTTGCTGACGGCGCGAGCAGTCACGACAACGGACCTGCCCCGTCGCATCCGTAGCGCAGACGCCCTCGGCGGTTAGCAGGCAGTGTTCGCACACCATGAGCTCGGGGCGGTCGGCATCGACGGGACCCAAGACGCCGGGTTCAGCAGCCAGCTCGGCAATACGCTCCGCATCATTGCCGAGCAACTCGGCCGGCAAGTACACCCGCCCCGCACCGAATCCGCGCAACCAGGCAAGCGTGGCCCGATTGGCGCAGAACACCGGCGCCGCCACGTCAAACGCCGTGCCCAGCTCGCGAGCCATCGCCACCTGCCCCAGGTTGCGGCAGACAACGCGCCCAGCACGTTGCATAAGCGCCCGAGTCCGCTCGGCGTCGCCTGCGCGGCACACTTCGTCGAGCACCACCGTCGCATCGGACAGATCCCGCTCATCGCGCGGGTCCACATCCATCAGCTCCCAGGCAAAGACCATACGAGCAAAAGCCTCGCGCTTTGCCGGCTCCGCCGACCCCGCCAACTCCGTCGGCACGTCGCCATCTGCCAGAACGCCCTCAAACGGCAGCACCTCAACGGACCGCTCAGCAGGCGCGACCGCATCTGCCTCGACTCGCATGCGCTCCAACACCGTTGCCGTCTGCCCCAGCACGCCGGCACTGCGAATCAGATAGACCTCGCAGCCCGCATCCACCTTGCGCTTGCAATGCACGACGATGCGCTCTCCCGCAGCGGCATCCACGGGGCAAGGCACCTGCGGCCAGCGCTTGGGCACATCGGGACGTGCGTCGGCACCCGGGTAAAATCGGATCTCGAGCGTATCACCCGCCGCCACGGCGGCATCAAGCTCAACCGTCACCTCTTCGTGACCCACCGCCACCAAGTGGCCCACGCGCACGCCCTGGTTGATCGCGCGTTCAAAGCTCATGAGCTCGGCGCCCGAACGTCCTCGCAGGTACGCATCGGTAAACCCACGGTTAAACGACCTTCCCAGCTCGCGCTCGAGCTCTTCCACGGCACCGGGGTCCCACGCGCCGTCGCACAGCATATCGAGTGCCCGGCGCCACACCCGCACCACGTTGAATACGTAATCAGGGTTCTTCATGCGCCCCTCGATCTTGAGCGACGCCACGCCGGCATCTACAAGCTCGGGCAGATGCGCAATACCCAGATAGTCACGCGGGCACAGCAGGCGATCTCCCTCGACGGCGACAACGCTCTGTCCAGCCTCGTCCACCAGGTCGTACGCCAAACGGCACGGCTGCGTGCAGTCGCCGCGCATCGCCGAGCGCCCACGCCGCAGGGCCGAGAACTCGCACGCCCCCGAATAGCCGATGCAAATCGCACCGTGGCAGAATACCTCGATGGGCACGCCCGTGGCACATAGCGCCGCAATCTCGTCGACCGTCAGCTCGCGTGCCGTCGTCACGCGCTCGACCCCAAGCTCATCGGCGGCAAGCCGCACGGCGCTCTCGCTATGAGCGCCCGCCTGCGTGGACAGGTGAATCTCGACCCCGGGAATCGCCGCGCGCAGCGCGCAGGCCAACCCGGCATCGGCGACAATCAGAGCATCGGCGCCCAACTCCAGTGCATGAGCTCCCAACGCCACCGCGTCGGACAACTCATCGTCAAACACGAACACGTTGAGCGTTACGTACACACGCACGCCATGGGCATGCGCCACGGCGCAGCCGCGCGCAAACTCGTCATCCGTAAAGCCATGGGCGCTCACACGGGCGTTAAAGCCGCCCAACCCCGCATAGATGGCATCGGCGCCCGCGGCGATGGCCACAAGCATCTGGTCGAGCCCGCCCGCCGGCGCCAGCAGCTCGGGCAGCGCCGCACCGACAGCATCCAATCCAGTCTTGTGTTGTCCGCTCGGCCCCATCGTCCGAATCGCCATCGACAAACTCCTTACCAAGGTATGCATTCACTCTGAAAAATGCCGTCTTCCAGCATACACGAGGCCTCGCGCGCCCCGTTTGGTTTATCGTGTAATAACTTATGTCCATCCTGCCCCGACGGCACATCCACCGTCCGGCACGACATACCTGGAGGTCAATATATGGGTCCTCGCCAACGACAGGGACGCAGCCGTTCAAAGACGCATGCTCTGCCCATAATCCTGCTCTCGTTTTTGGGCTTTTTGCTTATCGCGGGCGTGGCATTTGGCATCGGCATGGTCGGCAACGTCAACCGCTGGCTGTCCGATCTGCCCGACTACACCGACGCCAACGCGTATCTGGTGAGCGAGCCCACCGAGATCGTCGACTGCAACGGCAACAAGATCGCGAGCTTCTACACGCAAAACCGCAAGTCCATCACCAAGGACGAGGTCTCCCCCTACGTGCTGCAGGGCACCGTTGACGTCGAGGACGAGCGCTTCTACGAGCACGGCGGTATCGACCTGTGGGGTATCGCGCGTGCTGCGGTGGCAACCCTCGGCGGCGGACACGAAGGCGCCTCGACTATCACCCAGCAGCTGGTGCGCAACACCATCCTGCAGGAGGAGCAGTTCGACTCGACCATCGAGCGTAAGGTGCGCGAGGCCTACATCGCCGTCAAGATGGAGGACATGTACTCCAAAGACGAGATCCTCATGATGTACCTCAACACCATCTATTACGGCCACGGCGCCTACGGCATCGAGGCCGCAGCCGAGACCTATCTGTCCAAGAGCGCCGCCGACCTCACCCTCAGCGAGGCCGCGCTGCTCATCGGCCTTCCCAACTCGCCCTCGCAGTACGACCCCACGGTCAACCCCGACCTGGCGCTGTCCCGTCGCAACAAGGTCCTCGACAACATGTTGCGCCTGGGCCACATTACGCAGGAGGAACACGATGCCGCACAGGCCGAGCCCATCACCCTCAACGTGACCGAGATTTCGGGCAGCGGCGTCGACGTATACTCGCAGCCCTACTTTGTCGCCTATGTCAAGCAGCTGCTGGAGCAGGAGTTCTCGACCGACGTGCTCTTTAAGGGCGGCCTGACCGTCAAGACCACCATCGACCCCACGATGCAGCAGGTGGCAGAGAATGCCGTCCGCGAGCAGCTCGACACACTCTCACTCGACGGCCTGGACATGGGCATGGTCGTCGTCGACCCCAAGACCGGCTACATCAAGTGCATGGTGGGCGGCTACGACTACAACGCCGACGAGAACCACGTAAACCATGCCACGGCCAAGCGTCCCGTCGGCTCCACCTTCAAGGCCTTTACGCTGGCAACTGCCATCCAAAACGGCATGAACCCCAGCGTCACCCTCAACTGCAACTCGCCGCTCAAGGCCAAGGGCACCACGACCGAGGTCCAAAACTACGCCAACCACAGCTATGGCAACATCACGCTTAAGCAGGCGACGGCATACTCCTCCAACACCGGCTACATCCAGGTGGCGGAAGCCGTCGGCAACAGCAAGATCATCTCGCTCGTCAAAAAGCTCGGCATCGATCCCGCCAAGGACAACATCGAGGACGTTCCCGTCATGACCCTCGGCACCGGCTCGATCTCGCCGCTCGAGATGGCCGCCGCCTACGCGACGTTTGCCAACGGCGGCTACTATCGCCAGCCGATCGCCATCACCGAGATTGACTCTCGTACCGGTTCGGTGCTGTACCAGCATACCGACAATCCCTCACAGGTGCTTACCGAGGGCGAGGCCGCCGCGGTCACCGATGTTCTGTCCGGCGTCATGCAGGGCGGCGGCACGGGTGCTGCCGGTGCCCTGAGCGTCAACCAGCCCTATGCCGGCAAGACGGGCACCACCGACAACACCACCAACCTGTGGTTCTGCGGCTATACCCCGCAGCTGGCGTGCGCCCTGTGGACCGGCTATTCCGCGGGCGAGATCCCCATCCAAAAATACGGCACAGACCTGCTGGGCGACAGCACCAACCTGCCTGTCTTTAAGCGGTTTATGAACACCGTTCTGACCGGTACCGAGCGCGAGGAGTTTGCGACCGGAACGGCGCCCACCTATAAGAACAACAGCGTCTGGAAGTTCTACGGCACCAACAACACCAAGAAGACGGAGAATGACGACAAGGACAAGGACGAGAACGAGGACGAAGAGGAAACCACCACTACAACGACTACCACGACGACCACGACCACCGAGACCACGGGCGGCGACACCACCGGCGGCACCGGTACGACCGGTGGCTCGACGGGCGGCTCCACCGGTGGTTCGACCGGCGGCGATGGCGGCACGCCTACGCCCACGCCCACTCCCGACCCCTCGCCCACGCCTGACGATACGGTCGGCTAGAAATCATCCGGCCATAAGCAACAAGGCCCCCGAACAGCTTATTCAACTGCTCGGGGGCCTTTTAGTTTAAAGCGACCTGGCAGGCGGTCTTTATACCGGCAAACAAAGGGGGGGGTACCGACCATCGTCGATACCCCCCTTACAGGCAACTATGTCAGCGCGCGCAGGGCCGAGCGCACGACCCGCACGCCTACTTGCGAGAATTGCTCAGCTTGTTGATCAGCGCCTCGAGACGCTCGCCGTCCTCGGCCGTCTGGGCAATAACCAAAATCGTATCGTTGCCGGCAAGCGAGCCAAGCACATCGGGCAGCTCTGCCGCATCAACGGCGGCGGCGATGCCGGAAGCCGTGCCAGGCTGAGCCTTGATCATAACCAGATTATCGGTGCGCAGAACGCCCGTTACGAGCTCGGAAACCATACGCTGCAGGTGCAGGTCCTCTGCCAGAACATAGATGCCCTCAGGGAGCTTACGCAGCCCCATATCGGCAATATCGCGAGAGACAGTCGCCTGCGTGCAATCAAAGCCCATAGCGCGGAGCTCATCGACCAGCACGCGCTGCGTGCGGACGTCCTTATTGCGCACAATATCTCTAATGGCATCCTGGCGCCCATTGCGTTTTTTAGCCATACAAACCCTCTCTCCAAAAGATGGCGGAGACAATCAATCAGTGATTGAATAGTTTAACGCTATTTGAAGGCTTTTGTGTATAAGAACGCATTTCGAAACAATTCTATGCAAATTTGTTTCGAAATGAGCCGTTTAGGCGGTTTTTACGCCCGTCCGGTTAAGAAAAGCTGCCAGATGCGTACACATCACGCAGCGCGCGGGCTTGGCGCTGGCGATCGGCCCAAACAACAGACCAAGTCCCCGATGGTTATCCTTGAGCGCGGCGACCATCTGACGGGTTCGAGGCGCCTCGAGCATATCACGCATGCGGGCGGAACGCTCGATTGACGACACTCCATGCGGGCTCAGACACAAATTCTCGATGCAGGCGACCAGTCCGGCAAAGTAGAACTTTTGGCTTGCCAGCTTGAGCCGACCACCGCTATCTGCTTCCGAGAGTGAGTCCGCAAGCTCGTCGAGCGCTCGAGTGTCATCGGATATCCTGGCATACATGGTGGGATCAAAGGCATCTGTAAGCTTAGGTGCCACCGCGTGGAAACAAGCGTCGCCGCAGCCGGACACGAATCGTGCCTGCGAGAGCGCATAAGCCATAAACTCAACCGTACGGTACGCCTTGCCGCGCGGCAGGCATGCCTCAAACAGCGGACGGCTATACATCACGCCAGAGGTCTGAGCGACTAGGCCGCCTAAAATCAACTGGGGCAGCCCAGTCACCATCGAAGATTTGCTATCAATGGAAATATGAGTAGCATCCAAGACGCGCGAATGGCGCTCGCGATGCGCATCGTATCGATCGAGCGACACCGAGGGGAGCACAATGTCTGCCGCAGTATCGCACGCGATATCGACCATCTTGGAAAGGGCCTGCGGAGCAAACCACTCATCGGCGTTCATGGCGATGATTTGAGAGCCGCGCGAGGCATCAAAACCGGCACGAAGACAAGCGCCGCGCTTCGCGTCCTCGACGTCAATCAAATCAATATGGATGTCCCTGTCGGCAGCAACTTGAAGCGAATGGCGCACACCGGGCGCAGCATCGCGGCAGACAACGACAATCTGCAAATCATAGAGGTCTTGGTTCTGGATACTCTCGAGCGCACGCATCGCATAGCTGGGCGAACCTTCTACTACAAGGATCACCGAAAGTCGCGGATGCGAGCCACGTCGAACCAAGTTATCCGTCCTCTCGACAGCAATGAATCAAACTGTCGTTCATGGTACACCCCGGCAATAAAAGCAATGAGACACCGGTTGCACTGCACGCCAAGAACAGATGTTGCACACGCGCAGCCCACAGATGACAGGTGCCGACGAACGGCGCGTCGAGCCCTCCCCTAGTCGAGCACGACAAGCTCGGCGGGATCGTAATCCACGCCCATAAACGTAAGGCCGCAGGCAGGAGCCGTGGGGCC
>DBFZQW010000094.1:0-3224 GCA_048521445.1 Collinsella sp.
AAATGTGTGGGTACCGTATACTTAAGCGGTTACAACGACCCCTATGGAGGAACGTATGATTAAAGAGCTTTGCCACGACGAGGCTATCCTGTCCCAGCGTTGCGAGGTTGCGACCGTCGAGGACGAGTCGGTTGCTCAGGACCTGATCGATACCATCAAATCGCTCGATGATGCCGGCTGCTTGGCCGCCAACCAGATTGGCGTTACCAAGAAGGTCTGCGTCTATCTGGACGACGCCGGCGAGCCCCACGTGCTCTATAACCCCCGTCTGGTGTTTGGCTTGGGCGCCAGCAAGATGGAGGAGAGCTGCCTGACGCACGAGGAGGTCACCAAGTCCACGCGCTACATCAAGTGCAAGGTTGCCTTTGACCAGATCGTCGACGGCAAGATGAAGGAGTGCCGCCGCGACTACGCGGGCTTTGAGGCACAGATGATCCAGCATATGATCGATCACTGCCAAGGCAAACTTGTCTAGGGTGACTACAGCACCGCACTTCGTCTCTTTTGGTCCGGGCGTGACATTGTTGTCATGTCCGGGCTTTTGTGTTTAGCGCCTTTTTGTTTGGTGACAATAACCTTAGCAGGAACGTAAAGCAAGGAGGCGCTATGTGTACGAGCATTCGATTTACCGATGATTCTGGCCACATGTATCTAGGCCGCAACCTCGACTGGAGCTTTGACTACGGCCAACAGGTTCGCGTGATGCCGCGCGGGTTCCACATTCCGTATTCGTTTATCGACGACGCGACAGCGGCACACGCGGTGATCGGTATGTGCATCGATTACAAGAACTATCCCATGTTTTTCGATTGCGGTAACGATGCGGGTCTGGCTGTGGCGGGACTCAATTTTCCAGGCTATGCCGAGTATGCCGAGGGCCCTGTCGACGGCAAGAACAATATCGCGGCCTATGAGTTTCCCCTGTGGGTGACAGCGACGTTCTCGACGGTCGATGAGGTCGAGGCCGCGCTGCGCGACACGGTGATTGTCGCCAAATCTGCCGGAGAGGGGCTGGGCGTGTCGCTGCTCCATTGGATTATCGGCGACAGCCAGCGCAGCATCGTGGTCGAGATGATGGCTGACGGCCTGCATGTATACGACAATCCGGTCGACACCCTTGCCAATCAGCCGACTTTCCCGTGGCACATGGAAAACCTGCGCACCTATATCACGGCCACAAGCGATTTTCCGCAGACGGCGACATGGCGTGGCGCCGAGCTCAAGCCCTATGGCGCGGGTGCCGGCATGCGCGGTATTCCGGGCGATTGCTATTCGCCGAGCCGTTTTGTAAAGGCGGCGTACCTCAATGCCAATTACCCACAAAAGGAGAGCGAGACCGAAAACGTCGTCCGCATGTTCCGTTCGCTCGAGGGCGTGGTGATGATTGAGGGGGCGTCCAGGATGGGCGATGGCAAGTTCGAGAAGACTATCTATACCGGATGTTTTAGCGCGCGAACGGGCAGTTACTATTACTCAACGTACGAGGATCCGGCGATTCGCTACGTGAGCCTGATGGATGCCGAGGGTGCGAGCCCCGATAAGCTCGTGGTTCCCGAGCCGCGTCGTTCGTAGCCGATAGCTTTACTGCAATGCAAAGCGCCCCTGCATCTCCCGTGAGGTGCAGGGGCGCTGTCGTCGATTTGTGACGTCGCTAGAAGTTGGCGTCGTTGAACCGTTCGCTCTCGAGGCCGTCGAGCAGTTGCTGTTCGGGCGTATCGGCGACGCTCTCGAGCAGCTCGGTGGGATCGACGTTCATGTCCTTACCGGCTTCGTTGCCGTTGACCAAGTCGTCCGAGAAGATGTCGACTTCCATTTCCTCGGCCTCTTCGATCTGGACCTCGAGCGGCACATGGGTGCGCACGAGCTTAACGGCCGGACGCATGCGGGCAAAGAGAGGCACGTACTCGATGATGATGGCCGAGTTCTCAAGACCGTACCAGCGTGCCGGGCTTCCGCAGGCGCGGCGGACGGCGTACTTGATGGCCATGACGCGGTGGTCGTTGCGGTTGATGTCCGTTTCGGGGGCAAGCATCTTGCGCAGCATGCAAAAACGGAAGTCGCCCACGTTGCCGCGCGTCTCGTAGATGGAGTAGGTGTGATGCTGCGGCGGCAGCTCGCCCGATGCCATCAAGTCGCCAACAATCTGGCGCAGGTAGGCATTGATGCGCTGGTTGACCTTAAAGCCCAGGTCCAAGCGCACGCGGAACAAAAAGTCTGTGCCAAAGGTCTCGACGGAATACTCGTGCGTATAGGGCTCGTCGGTAACGTGCACGTTGATGAACCAATATGCCTTGGCGCGCTTGGGGTGCTTGTCTAGGATGGAATAGAGCACGTCGCGGTCGAGCGTGAGCGGGTCGGGGCTGTTGGTGAGGAACACCAGGTTGTCGGCAAGCACGGGATAGGTCTCGTCATTGCGCAGGCGATTGAGTTGGTCGATGTACTTGGAGACGGGCAGTAGGATCGTTTGCGTGCGCTCGATGGCGGTGCCGCGACGCCACACATACATAAGGCCAAACAGCAGTGCGGCCAGGAAGATCATGACGTAGCCGCCGTCAAAGAACATGGTGAGGCACGAAGCGAAGAAGCACAGCTCAATGGCACCAAAGAGCAGGGCGAAGACGCAGGCACCCGGCTTGTGCTTGAGGATGCCGGCGATGTAGCTCGTCAAAAGCGTCGTGGTCATGAGCATGGTCACGGTAATGGCGAGGCCGTAGGCACTCTCCATGCGCTCGGAGTTTTGGAACAGCAGCACGATGAAGATGCAACCGACCCACATGATGTTGTTGACGAGCGGAATATAGAGCTGACCCTTGGTGTCGCTGGGGTAGTGGATGCGCAGGTGCGGCATAAGGTTGAGACGCGTGGCCTCGGATACCAGAGAGAACGAGCCGGTGATGAGCGCCTGCGAGGCGATGATGGCCGCCACGGCCGAAAGCACGATGGCAAAGGGGCGCAGGGGCTCGGGGAGCATCATATAGAACGGGTTGACGATATCCATCGCGAGCATCTGGGGATTGGAGTTGTTGGCGAGCAGCCAAGCGCCCTGACCTAGATAGTTAAGGATGAGGGCCGCCTTAACAAATGGCCAGGATGCGTAAATGTTAGCCTTGCCCACGTGACCCATGTCCGAATAGAGCGCCTCGGCGCCGGTCGTCGACAGAAAGACAAAGCCGAGCACCATGATGCCCGAGTGGTTGATGGGCGAGAACAGGAACATGATGCCG
>DBFZQW010000095.1:0-4041 GCA_048521445.1 Collinsella sp.
GGGCGCTTGGAGCTCCGAGCCGCTCGGCGATTATGTTGCCGGCCCCAACCACACGCTGCCGACCGGCGGCACGGCCATGTTCTCCAACCCGCTTTCGGTCGAAGAGTTCGTTAAGCGCTCGAGTGTCATTTGCTATACGCCCGAGGGGCTGCTCTCCGACGCCCCCGCTACGCAGCGCCTGGCCGAGGCCGAGGGCCTGTGGGCGCACGCGCTTTCCGCCGCTCTCCGTCGCCGCGTGTTGGAGCAGGGCGAGGATGCCGTGAGTGCCGAGTCGCTGGCCGCGGCCGACCTGACCAAGGTCGCCTGGCCGGGCGACGCCGTGGCGACGGTTGCCGAAGGCGTGGACCTGGCGGCGGCTGCGGGCGGTGCCACTGGCGCGACCGGTGAGGAGGCCTAATATGGCCGAGCTGACGCCCCGCATGAAGGAGCTCGTCCAGCCTTACCTGGCCGGTATTGAGCCCTACGATCCTAACTTTACGCCCACGCGCATCAACCTTTCGGCCAACGAGAACACCTATCCCGTGCCGGCCGGCGTGCGCGAGGCGATCGACGCGGCCCTGGCTGCTACACCGCTCAACCGCTATCCCGATCCCATGTCCAACGATCTGCGCGACGAGCTTGCTGCCTGGCATGGCGTGACGCGCGAGAATATCTGCGTGGGCAACGGTGGCGACGAGCTGCTCTATAACTACCTGCTGGCGTTTGGCGGCGCGGGGCGGACCCTGCTCAACTGCCCGCCGTGCTTTAGCGAGTATGCCTTCTTTGCGTCGCTCTGTCAGACCGAGGTGCGCGACGTGTGGCGCGACCCGGCGACCTTTGAACTCGACCAGGCGGCTGTGCTCGCGGCCGCGCCCGAGTGCAACCTGACAATCGTGACCTCGCCCAATAACCCCACGGGCGACGCGGCTCCGCTCGACTTTGTCGCGGCCCTGTGTGATGCGTGCCCCGGCATGGTCATGGTCGACGAGGCCTACGTTGAGTTTGCCGACGATTCGTTTGGCGCGGCCACCACGGCGCAGGGGCTTATTGCCGAGCATCCCAACCTGGTGATTCTGCATACGCTGTCCAAGGCGTTTGGCGCCGCCGGCACGCGCCTGGGCTATGTGATCGCGGCACCCGAGGTCATCGACGTGTTCGCGGCGATTCGCCAGATCTATTCGGTCAACGTGCTGAGCCAGGCGGCAGCACTTGCCTGTGTGCGTGCCCGTGATGCTTATGCGCCCGTGGTGGCGCAGGTCGCATCCGAGCGCGAGCGCGAGCTGTGCGCCCTGCGCGCGATGGCTGCCGAGGGTCTGCCCGTGGAGGCGTGGCCGAGCGCGGCGAACTTTGTGCTCGTGCGTACGCCGCATGCCACGCGCGTGCGCGGGCGTCTGCGCGATGAGTATTCGATTCTGGTGCGCGACTTTAGCTACGCGCCGGGGCTCGCGGACTGCCTGCGCATTACCGTGGGCACCCCGCAGGAAAATGACGAGGTGCTGGCCGCGTTTGCCGCGCTGGTGAAGGAAGAGATGTAGATGGGCCGTTATGCCGAGGTAACCCGTAAGACGGGGGAGACCGATACTGTCGTCAAGCTCGATTTGGATGGAACCGGTACGTGCGATATCTCGACCGGCGTGCCGTTTTTCGACCACATGCTCAACGCCTTTGGCCGCCATGGCCTGTTTGATTTGACGGTGCGCGCGGTGGGCGACGTGGAGGTCGACGCACACCACACCGTCGAGGACACGGGCATTGTGCTGGGTGAGGCGTTTTGCCAAGCGCTGAGTGACAAGGTGGGCATTACGCGCTTTGCCGACGCGGCGATCGCCATGGACGAGACGCTCGTGATGGCCGCCGTGGATATCTCGGGCCGCGGGCAGGCTTACTGCGAGCTGCCCGTGCCGACCGAGCGCGTGGGCACCTTTGATACCGAGCTGGCTGTCGAGTTCTTCTACGCCTTCGCGCGCGACGCCAAACTCACGCTGCACGTGCGCGAGCTGGCGGGCGGTAACTCGCATCACATTATCGAGGCTGCCTTTAAGGCCGTGGGCCGCACGATGCGCCGCGCCTGCGAGCTCGATCCCCGCGTGCAGGGCATCCCCAGCACCAAGGGCTCACTGTAACCTGTCCCTTTTTGGCGGGTTTTGAATGAGATAAGGGAGGGTCACGTGGGCGAACCGAAGATCGTGGTAGTCGACTACCACAAGGGCAACTTGTCGAGCGTTGTGCGCGGGCTTGCGCGCGCCGGCGCCGTCGCCTGCACGTCGGACGACCCGGGGCAGATCCGCAACGCCGACGGCTTGGTCATCCCGGGCGTGGGTGCGTTCTACGACGCGATTGCCTTTATGCGCGAGAGCGGCGAGGCGGACGCGGTGCTCGGCGCCGTTGCCGCCGGAACTCCGCTGCTCGGCATCTGCCTGGGCCTTCAGCTATTTTTTGAGCGCGGCAACGAGGGCGTGCCGGCGGACGAGGGCGTGGTCGCCGACGGCAACACCCCCGAGCGGGCCGGTGGCCCCTGGGTCGATGGCCTGGGTATCATGCGCGGTTCGTGTACGCGCCTGGAGTCGAGCCGCCTGAAGGTGCCGCACGTGGGGTGGGACCAGGTGCACATGACGCCCGCCGGTGCGGCCGATCCACTGCTTGCCGGTTTTGCCGAGGGCGCCAATATGTACTTCACCCACAGCTACGCGGTGGCAGACGACGCTGATGCCGCCGATGTGCTGGCGCGCACGCACTATACACGGAGTTTCCCGTGCATCGTGCGCCATGGCAACGTGTGGGGCTGCCAGTTCCATCCCGAGAAATCTTCGGCGTTGGGGCAGCGCATCCTTAAGAACTTCGTGAGCATCGTCGAGGGGGCCGGCCGATGATTCTGTTTCCCGCAATCGATTTGATCGGCGGTAAGGTCGTGCGCCTGGAGCGCGGTGACCGCAGCCGCTGCAAGGTATATTCCGACGACCCCGTGGCCGTCGCCCGCTCCTTTGCCGAGCAGGGCGCGAGCTGGGTGCACGTCGTCGACCTGTCCGCGGCCTTTGGCGAGGACGAGGACGTGTGCGCTGCCAACTCGGCGGCGATTAAGGCCATCTGCAGCGTCGACGGTCTGTCCGTGGATGTGGGCGGCGGCGTCCGCTCACTCGCGCGGATCGACGAGCTGGCCGGCTATGGCGCTCGCCGCATTGCACTGGGTACCGTACTGGTGACCGAGCCGGGATTTGCCGAGGTGGCGGCTCGCGGCTTTGGCGAGTTGCTGGTGGCAGATATCGCCGCGCGCGACGGTCAGGTCAAGGTGAATGGCTGGCGTGACGGCGCGGGCGTGGCACTCGACGACGCCGTGGCGCAGCTCATCGAGCTGGGCTTTAAACACCTGGTCTATACCGATATCGCGCGCGACGGCATGCAGACGGGCATCGACGTGGCGGCATATCGCCATGTGGCGCAGGTCGCGGGCTTTCCCGTCGTGGCTTCGGGCGGTATCTCGACACTCGACGATATCCGCGCGCTTGCCGCGGTGGGCGAGGATGCCATCGAGGGCGCCATTACCGGCCGTGCACTCTACGAGGGCAACTTTACGCTGGTACAGGCGCTGGCCGCTGCCCGAGGGGAGGAGTAGCCCATGCTTACCAAGCGCGTAATTCCCTGTCTGGATGTTAAGGACGGCCGTGTGGTCAAGGGCGTCAACTTTGTGAGTTTGCGCGATGCGGGAGACCCGGTGGAGCTGGCCCGCGCCTACGACCGCGAGGGTGCGGACGAGGTCGTATTTTTGGACATTACCGCGACGAGCGACAACCGCGCGACGACCATCGAGATGGCGGCGCACGCAGCCGAGGAGCTCGCTATTCCCTATACCGTGGGCGGCGGTTTCCGCGACTTGGCGGGCATGCGGACCATGGTTGCCGCCGGCGCCGACAAGGTGTCGCTTAACTCTGCCGCCGTGCGCGATCCGTCGTTGATCAGCCAGGCCGCCGCGGCGTTTGGTAGCCAGGCCGTAGTCGTGGCGATCGATGCCAAGCGCGTGGGACTGCCCGGGGAGCCGGGTGCCGATAAGTGGGAGGTCTTTACCGC
>DBFZQW010000096.1:0-7480 GCA_048521445.1 Collinsella sp.
GGAGTACGCGCACCAGTCCGACCTCATTGCCGCCTCGCGCGAGTACATCGGCGCGCTCGATGACATCGAGGCTGCCAAGGAAATGCTGCACGATACCACCGATGCCGATGAGAAGGAGATGCTCCAGATGGACATCTCCGAAAACGAGGCCAAGCTTCCCCAGCTCGAGGAAGACATCAAGTACATGCTCATCCCGAGCGACCCCAACGACGACAAGAACACCATCGTCGAGATCCGCTCCGCCGCCGGTGGCGACGAGGCGGCCATCTTCGCCGGCGATCTGTACAAGATGTACCAGCGCTTTTGCGAGTCGCGCGGCTGGAAGACTACCGTGCTCGATTCCAGCCCCAGCGAGGCCGGTGGCTTTAAGTCCATCGAGTTCAAGGTCGAGGGCGACCGCGTCTACTCCGTCATGAAGTTCGAGTCCGGCGTGCACCGCGTCCAGCGCGTTCCCAAGACTGAGTCCCAGGGCCGCATTCAGACCTCCACGGCTACCGTCGCCGTACTTCCCGAGGCCGAGGAGATCGACGTCCAGATCAACCAGTCCGACCTGCGCATCGACACCTACTGCGCCTCCGGCCCTGGCGGTCAGTGCGTTAACACCACCTACTCCGCCGTGCGCATCACCCACCTGCCCACCAACACCGTGGTGCAGTCGCAGGAGCAGCGTTCCCAGATCCAGAACCGCGAGGTCTGCATGCAGATGCTGCGCGCCCGTCTGTACGAGATGGAACTCGAGAAGCAGCAGGCCGAGCTCGGTGCCGAGCGCCAGAGCCAGATCGGCCACGGCAACCGTTCCGAGAAGATCCGTACCTACAACCAGCCCCAGGACCGCGTGACCGATCACCGCATCGGTTTCAACTCCACCTACAACGGCGTCCTTCTGGGCGATCAGCTCGGCACCGTCATCGAGGCGCTCGCCGCCGCCGAGCGAGCCGAGAAGCTGGCACAGGCTGTTTAGGTTACGGCGTTTTACCAAACGCCGTAACTGCTCGACGCTGCGCGCCGCCCAGAGCGACAATTTGTCATTCAAAAGGCAAGGCATGACCAGAAGGTCTATGCCTTGCCTTTTTCATGCCAACTTGTTCGCTCTGGGCGGCGCTCGCTGGCATTGCCAAAACATCGGCGTTTCCTTGGTCGTCAAATGATCCGTAGGGAGTCATTGATGACATTGCCTTGATATTTTATTCAGTCGGCTGTGATGTCATTTGAGCTGCTTACCTGCTTAAGGCAATTGACGGCATATATCCGCTACCGAAAATATTGCTCAAAATATCGTTCAAGAAGTCGCGGAGCGATTTTTGATGCGTTGTGCGTCAAGTGATTTGGCAAGTCTTGGTTAGATATTGGTCAGTTTTGGGGCAACCTTGCCAAAAGCTTGACGGATGCAGATTTAGACGTCGATGAATGAACGCTTCGAGTGCGATCCAAGCAAAATTCTGGGCTGATTCTCGATAATCGCCTTCAATCGCCCCTTGCCAAGCGCTAGCCTCGCTTACAATCTGCTCCGACATTCGCGCGCCGCCCGGCGCTTAAGAGGGGAGGGCCCCATGGCAAACGAGATTTGGACCATCAAGCGTTGTCTCGAGTGGACCAAGGAGTACCTGGCCGAGCGCGGCGAGGAGCACCCCCGTCTTTCTGCCGAGTGGCTGCTCTGCGCTGCCACGGGTTTGGCACGCATCGACTTATATATGCGCATGGACGAGACGCTTAACGCGGCTCAGCTCGAGACCATGCATGCGGCCGTTGTCCGCCGCGCTAAGGGCGAGCCGCTGCAATACATCACGGGCAGCACGCAGTTTCGCATGATCGACGTCGCGTGCGCCCCCGGTGTGCTCATTCCGCGCCCCGAGACCGAGATGCTCGTCGAGGAAGTCCTCAATTATCTGGATGCCGAGGTGCTGAGCCCCGAGGCTGCCGCCCGTCAGCGTGTTGAGCTGCCTTGGAACGATGAGGTCGAGCAGGCCCGCAAGGCCGAGGCCGCGCTGGCAGACGAACGGGCGACCGCCGAGCGCCGCGCCGCTAACCTGACGGCTGCCGATGAAGCGGCGCTAGGCGGCGACGTACTGGGTAGCCGCGCCTATGCCGAGGAACTGGCCGACCGCGAGGCCGAGGAAGCCGCCGCGCAGGCAGCAGAAGCCGAAGCGGCAGAAGCAGAGGCCATGGAAACCCCCGAGCCCGAGCTCGACGAATACGGCATCGCCATCGAGGGTGCCGGCCAGGAGACGGCTTCGGCTCAGGATGCCGCTGCGCCTGCCCCAGCCGAGCCCCGTATCGCCCGCGTTCTCGAGGTCGGCTGCGGCACGGGTTGCATCTCGCTCTCCCTTGCCTGGGAACGCCGCGGCCACGTTACCTGCACCGCCACCGATATCGAGCCGCGCGCCATCGATCTGGCCACCAAAAACCGCGACGCCCTCGGCCTCACGGCAGATGAGGTTGCCTTTAGCCTCACCAACCTGGTGAGTTCCATTCCCCGCGAAGAGTGGGGCACCTTTGATGTGCTCGTCTCCAACCCACCTTACATCCCGACCGGCGTCATGCGCTCGCTGCCGCACGAGGTCAAGGACTTTGAGCCCGACTTGGCGCTCGAGGGCGGTGCCGACGGCCTGGACATCTTCCGCCGCCTGCTCAATGCGGCGCCTTACATGCTGCGCGCCGGCGGCCTGTTTGCCTGCGAGCTCTACGAGGGCGCCCTCGATGCCGCGGCCGAGCTCTGTCGCCAGGCAGGCCTTTCGGACGTGCGTATCGTCCACGACCTCACCGATCGTCCCCGCATCGTTCGAGCCATCGTCACCGAGCCCAAACAGCGTATTTAAGCTGAATAAATAGACATTTGCGCAAGTTTGTCCTTGCAATATACCGTAAAACTTCTACTATAGAAGGAGAAAGGTATGTCAAATCAGCTGCATCGGTACCGTATCGTGCTTGATTACATTGAACCTTGGCTTGATGAGCAGGATGAAGCTACGCTGAAGCAGATTTATGCAGACCTTTTGGTGCTCGAGAAGGAAGGTCCCAGCCTTGGTCGTCCGCTGGTTGACCGCGTAAAGGGCTCGAAGCTTCATCATTTAAAGGAGCTGAGAGTGACGTCGTGTGGTGGGCAGGTGATTCGCATCCTCTTCGCCTTTGACCCCAAGCGCCAGGCGGTATTGCTATTGGCGGGTGATAAGTCGCGAGCGGGATCGTCAAGGGCAAAATGGAACGGTTGGTATGCGATCAACATTCCAAGGGCCGAGCAAATATACCGTCGCCACGTAAGGAGGCTCGATCGAGATGGAACTGCATGAGTATATGGAATCTCGCGGGATAACACGCGACTCCATTACCGCCGAGCAGGAGAGGACTCGCGATCGTATCGAAGCCTATAAGCTTGCTCAGATTCGCAGGTTAAAAGATCTAACACAGGCGTCGGTCGCCCAGTCGATGGGCGTTTCTCAAAAACGTGTATCCGAGCTCGAGCGTGGGGAGTTGGGTTCGATGAGGCTCGACACGCTGAGCAGGTACGCAGAGAGCCTCGGCGGAAAACTGGTTGCAAGCATCGAGTTTCCCGATCGTACCGTTACGCTTGCGCGCTAAAAATCTTCAATTAACCCCCTCACTTTCACCGACTACTAGAGCCGCTCACCAAACCAACATGCGCTCTGGGCAAATAGGTTGAATGTTTCGTGCGAGAATGCCCCACAGTAAACAAACTTGCACCGGAGCGTAAGGGGCTGGCATACACATGCAGACGGTCTATCGGGTATACGAGGGAACGCGCGAGCCGCATCGGCTTGCCGTCGAGCGCACGGCCGAGGTGCTCGGCCGCGGCGGCCTGGCCTTGATTCCGACCGAGACCGTCTACGGTGTCGCCGTGGCAGTCAACGCCTTCTCGGGCGCCGTGCCCCAAGATACAAGCGAATTCCCATCGTGGCCGCGCGATCCGCAGGCTGCCGTCAATGGCGCCGCAGTTCCTGCGCTCGGCACCGGCTATCGCCGTATCTTCACTCTCAAGCAACGTGAGCTCACGCAAACCGTCGCTTGGCTGGTCGATGGCGTCGAAGCACTCGACCGCTATGGCGTGGATATCCCGGAAGATGCCCGCGTACTCGCGCGACGATGCTGGCCGGGAGCCCTGACTATCGTGGTCAAGGCAGCCCCCTGCGTGCCGACCTTTATGCGCGCTGCCGACGACACCGTGGCCCTGCGCGCTTCGGCCTCTCCCGTGGTCCAAGCGCTCATCCGCGCCTGCGGCAGTCCCCTTGCCTGCACGAGCGCCAACACGCACGGCGCGCCTTCGCCGGCAAGCTTTGCCGCCGTCGAGGGTCGCATCCTGGAGGGGGTCGATGTTGCCGTCGACGCCGGTGAGACCCCGTGTCGCGACGCCTCGACCATCGTGTCGTTCCAGCACGGCGGGCTCCAGATCCTGCGCCAAGGCGCACTTCCCGCATCAGAGATCGAGCGGGTCCTGTCCGACCCGATGCAATAGAAGGGTGTAAGCGATGTCGTTGAATCTGGGCAGCCTGGGCATGGAAGATGCCTCGTTTAACTTTGGCGGTTCCTACATCATGGCGCTCGACTGCGGCACTACCTCGGTACTCGCGGCCATTGTCGACGAATACGGCTGCATCGTTGCCCAGGCGCGTCGTAGCGTCAAAACCAGCTTCCCGCGCCCCGGCTGGGTGGAGCAGGATCCCACGGAGGTGCTTGCCAGCCAGATCGGCGTGATGATGGAGGTTCAGTTTAAGAGCGGCATCCATTCCGATCGCATCGCCGCCATCGGCATCTCCAACCAGCGCGAGACCACGGTGGTCTGGGACCGCGTGAGCGGCCAGCCCATCTATAACGCCATCGTATGGCAGTGCCGTCGTACCGCGCCGGCGATCGACGCGTTGGTTGAACAGGGTTGCGAGGAGCTGGTGCGCTCCCGCACGGGACTTACGCTTGACCCGTATTTCTCGGCCTCCAAGGTGCAGTGGATTCTCGACAACGTCGACGGCGCACGCGAGAGCGCGGCGGCGGGCGACCTCATGTTTGGCACCATCGACACCTGGCTCATCTACAACCTCACCGGCGGCCAGGTCTTTGCCACCGACTACACCAATGCCAGCCGCACGGCACTCTTTAATATCCATACGCTCGATTGGGACGACGACCTGCTGGCGCTCTTTGACGTTCCACGTTCCATGATGCCCGAGGTTCGCTGGAGCTCGGGCGACTACGGCCGCGTCGCGAGCGACATCATGACCAACATGCCGCCCATCATGGGCGTGGCGGGCGACCAGCAGGCATCGCTGTTCGGCCACTGCTGCTTCTATCCCGGCCAGACCAAAAACACCTATGGCACGGGCTGCTTTATGCTCATGAACACCGGTGACGAGATCGTCGAATCCAAGAATGGCCTGGTCTCCACCATCGGTATCGCTGCGGACGGCAAAGTCAGCTATGCGCTCGAGGGCTCTATTTTTGCCGCCGGTTCAACGATGAACTGGCTTCGCAACAACATGGGCATCATCTCGAGCGTGAGCGAGTCGGCACAACTCGCCGCTTCGATTAGCGACAACGAGGGCTGCTACTTCGTTCCCGCCTTTGCAGGTTTGGGTGCTCCCTGGTGGGACCCGCATGCCCGCGGTATCGTGTGCGGTCTGACCGGCGCCTCGAGCCGTGCGACCATCGTACGTGCCGCCTGCGAATCCATGGCATATCAGAGCTACGACGTGCTGCGCGCCATGGAGCAGGACGTGGGGCTTTCGATTGAGCGCCTGTCTGTCGATGGCGGTGCCTCGCGCAACGAGTTCATCATGCAATTCCAGGCCGACCTGCTGGATATCCCCGTGCTGCAATGCGAGACGGTGGAGACCACGGCAATCGGTGCCGCGTACTTGGCGGGTCTTGCCGTCGGCTATTGGGAAGACCTTGAAGAGCTGGAGCAAAATGCCCAGATCGTTAGGACCTTCCTTCCCCATATGTCCGCCGAGCGTCGCGAGCAAAACCTTGCGGGCTGGCGTGATGCAGTCAAGCGCTCGCTCAGTACCGCACAGTAGGGCTGCGATGGGCTGCTCGATACAACAAACCGCTAAACTTATGCATGGCGTGCGGCGGCAACATTGCTGCGCGCCTTGTCAGCAAGGCCGTTTTGCGGCTGCAACGAAAGGGGCAATCAACCCATGACCGTCACCTACGATGCGTCCCGTGTGACGCTTGTCGATCATCCGCTCGTCCAGCACAAGCTGTCGATCCTGCGCGACAAAAACACCGGCACCAACCAGTTCCGTCAGCTCGTGCGCGAACTCGCGCTTTTTGACGGCTACGAGGCCATGCGCGACCTGCCTATGGAAGACGTCGAGGTCGAGACCCCCATCACTACCGCCACGTTCAAACAGCTTGCCGGCAAGAAACTCGCCATCGTGCCCATCCTGCGTGCGGGCCTTGGCATGGTCGACGGTATCCTCGACCTGGTGCCCTCCGCTCGCGTGGGCCACATCGGCATGGAGCGCGACGAGGTCACCCACGAGCCGCACGAGTATTACTGCAAGATGCCCAAGGATATCGACCAGCGCATCTGCCTGGTCGTCGACCCCATGCTCGCCACGGGCGGTTCGGCCGAGATGGCCATCAGCTACCTGCGCGGGCGCGGTGTCAAGGACATCCGCATGCTGTGCATCGTCGCGGCCCCCGAGGGCCTCAAGTCGCTGACTGAGAAGGATCCCGATGTGCATATCTATACCTGCGCCATCGACGACCATCTCAACGAGGCTGCCTACATCGTTCCCGGTCTCGGCGACGCCGGCGACCGCATCTACGGCACGCTCTAGTCGCTGGGCTAAGACGGCCGCGGCTGCAAATACGAAGAAACGGTGCGCGCGGTCGAACAAAAGGCGACCGCGCGCACTCCTGTTAACGGACGTTTTGCCCTGCAGGGTTCGAGAAAAACGTATTACCGTACCTGCGGCATAAAGAAGGTCTTAAGAAAACGAACAGGTGCGTATTAACCGATGCTTTTTCGGTTGTACTTTAGCGATTGGCTCGTACAATAGTCACCAATGTTTGGCGGGAACTGTCCTGTGAGGCGATAAAAAAAGGAAAGTGAGGACGCCAGTGTTTCAGATAGCCGATCTGCTCGCTATCGTTGCAGGTGCCATCGCGGGCGCGATTGCCTTCCTTCCCTTTGTCTTTACGCTCAAGCCGGTTCTTGACGATAAGCAGAATGCGGACATGCTCAAGGGTATGGTGAGTCTCGCGGTCTCGGCAATCGCGTTGCTTGTCTTTACCTTGGTTGTGTTTGTGTTGTTCGGAGAGGCATTTCGCATGTTCCTCCTGGGCGAGGCGATCGGCTTCGTGGCCTTTATGGCCGCCTGCGCGGTTCGCGTCGCCAAGGCGCTGCGAGATCCTCATGAGGTCGAAAGGTAAGTCGTGGAAATTTTTGAAAAGCTGCCTGATGAGATTAATCATCTGGTCAGCGAGTTCAGCTCCACCCCTGTCGTGGGCGATCTGAGCTGCG
>DBFZQW010000097.1:0-2698 GCA_048521445.1 Collinsella sp.
ACGTCGTAGGCGCAGAACTCCCATGCGCCCTCCTTGTAGCCATCGATGCCCGGAGGAACAATGCCGTCGGCGGGGGTACGGGTACCCTTGAAGATGGTCTTGCAGATGGCCTCACGGTTAATGGCCAGGGAGATACCCCTACGCAGGTCAGCGTTGTTGAACGGCTCGGCCGTGTTGTTGCAGGTCAGGTAGTAGGTGGAAGGCTCGGCGCCGAGCAGCATGCGCTCGCCGTCACCCATGGTGTAGCCGTCCTTGGACACGCCGCGATCCTTCTTGGCGGCATCGATCTGAGCGACGGGAACGTCGCAGACATCGAGGTTACCGGCCTGGAACTCCTTGTAAGCGGTCTCCATGTCCTTGATGACCTGGAAGTGGATGCCATCGATCTTGGCCTTGTCGCCATAGTAATCGTCGAACTTCTTGACGTTGATCTCCTGGCCATCCTCCCACTTGCCGTCCATCATGAACGGGCCGTTACCGACCGGGGCAAGGTAGAAGCTCTTGACATCGGACTCGGCGCACTCGGGAACCGGGGCCAGAGCCGGGTGAGAGGCGACGAAGGGGAAGTCGGCGTAAGCGGAAGACAGCTTGACGACGAGGGTCTCATCGTCAGGGCACGTAACACCGCTGAGCTCGGTGGCGTTACCGGCAAGCAGATCGTCATAGCCCTCGACCATGGAAAGGTGATAGGAGACCTCGGAAGGGCCATACTCGGTAGCGATGGCCGACTTGGTGTTGACCAGACGCTCCCAACCGAGCTTGAAGGACTTAGAGGTAACGTCGTCACCGTTGTGGAACTTGGCCTTCTTGATCTTGAAGGTAAACTCGGTGGCGTCGTCGTTGGACTCAAAGGACTCGCAAGCCAGCGGAACGATCTCGCCCTTCTCGGCGTCGTAAGAGGTCAGAGCGTCAAAGAGCTGATACTCGACCTGAGTACCCTGGTCCTCCTGGACGTTGTAGGGGTCGATGCAGACCGGGTTGTTGATGTAGAAGTTCAGCGTCGAACCGGACTCAGAACCGGAAGCGTCGCCGCCCTTCTTGCCACATGCGGCAAGAAAAGCCATGGAGCTCGCAGCAAGGGTGCCGCCAACAAAGGCGCGACGACCCATAACGGGCTGGTGGAACATAGAATCAGCCATGCCATCCTCCTTATGAGATAGGACAAAGAAATGTTCAGTCGGACATATGTCGAGACAATCCGATCCGAACCATCAAAACGCCGCCCGTTGCTATGGCTGGTTATGCACAACGAACCAACGTTTCGCAATACAGTAGCGCATTTTATGCACGATTTGGGGCTAATTCCGGTCAACGGTCGAGATTTTCTTTAGTTGGGCGAAGTATGTGGGGATATTTTGACTCTGTTACAAATATGTAAACAAAAAGGGTCCCGCACTAGCGGGACCCTTTTCAAGTATTTATACGGCTCGTGCTTAGTAGCCGACGATACCCTGCGGGAAGAAGAACATGCACAGGACGACACACACGGCAAAAACGACAGCCATAATTACCGTCAGGCGATCGAGGTTCTGCTCCATGACGCCCGTGGCAGAGCTGGAGTTATACAGCGAGCTAGCGATCATATCCGAAACGCCGGTGCCCTTACCGGAGTGCATCAGGACGAGAATCGTCAGCGCCACGGCAGAGACAGCCCAAACGACAAACAGAAGAATCTGAAACGGACCCATAGATAAGCTCCTTAATAGAACAATTCAAACTCCAGTACTGTACCACAACCCTCGACACTCCCCCATCAGCCATTTGGGGACGAGGTAGAAATAGCGCAAAAAGGGGTTGCCCGATTGTGGACAACCCCCTTATAAGAAAACGGTATTTGTTTTCTATTAGGCCTCGGTGGCGAGCACGCGACCCGTCATCTCGGCGGAAGGCTCAATACCAGCCATGGTGAGCATGGTCGGAGCGATATCGGAGAGACGACCGTCCTCGATACCGGTGAGCTGTGCCTTCTCATCAACGATGATGAACGGCACGCGGTTGGTGGTGTGAGCCGTGAACGGATGCTTGGAACCGTCGGAAGCAACGTCAAACATGTGATCGGCGTTGCCGTGATCGGCGGTAATCAGCGCAAAGCCGCCCTTAGCGAGAATCGCCGGGACAACCTTGGACAGGGCATCGTCAACAGCCTCGACGGCCTTAACGGCGGCGTCGAAGACACCGGTGTGACCAACCATGTCGCAGTTCGCGAAGTTCACGATGTAGAAATCAGCGCGATCCTCGTTGATGGCGGCGACAAGCTTCTCGGTAACCTCGGGAGCGCTCATCTCAGGCTGCAGATCGTAGGTAGCGACCTTGGGGGAAGCGACGAGCACGCGCTCCTCGCCCTCCTTGGGCTCCTCGATGCCGCCGTTGAGGAAGAACGTCACGTGGGCGTACTTCTCGGTCTCGGCGGTGTGCAGCTGCTTCAGGCCATTGGCGGCGATAACGTCGGCCAGGACGTTCTCGGGGAACGTCTTGGGGAAGGCGACCTCGACGTCAAACGTCGGATCGTACTCGGTCATCGTCACAAAGTGCGAAAGCTTGATCTGCTCGCGCTCAAAGCCGTCGAACTCCTTGTCCGTGAACACGCGGGTCATCTGACGAGCGCGGTCGGGACGGAAGTTGAAGAAGATGGCCGCGTCGCCCTCGTGGATGCCCTCGTTGTGGGCAGCGAAGGGCTCGACGAACTCGTCGCCGCGCG
>DBFZQW010000098.1:0-18511 GCA_048521445.1 Collinsella sp.
CTGACGCTCCTATTTGGCAAGGTGTTTTTTAGAATTCATTTTGCGCTCGGCCTCGAAGGCTTGCCTGTCCCAATCGAGCGGAAGTCCCGCCTCGACCCATGCCTCGTAGGCCCTCCTTATGGGCTTGAGTTCCCTTTGGCCCCTCTCCAGCATCGAGATGTACTTCTCGCTGGTGCCCAGTATGGACGCCGCCCTCACCTGGCTGACCCTCGCCGCGCGCCTGGCCGCCACGAGCTCCGAGGCGTCCTCGGGCCTCCTGATCTCGTGCGGGCGCATCAGCGCCCGGTACGCCTCCCTGGCCACGTAGCGCTTGAGGCACCTCATGACCTCCCTGTCGCTCTTCCCCCGCGCCCTGGCCCTCTCGGCGTACTCGGCGGTCTCGGGGTCGCGCATGACCCTCTGCCTCGCGATCTCGTGCAGCGCGCTGTTCGCCTGCCGGTCGCCGCCCCTGTTGAGCCTGTGCCTCACGGTCTTGCCGCTCGAGGCGGGGATGGGGCAGGCCCCGCATATCGCCGCGAACGACGCCTCGGAGCGCAGCCTGTCCGGGTTGTCCCCGGCCGCGACCGCGAGCTTGGCCGCGCTCACGGGCCCGCACCCGTACATCGCCAGCAGAGCGGGGCAGTTCTCCTCCAGGGACGCCTCGATCGCGCGCTCCATGTCGAGCGCCGCGTCGCGCGCCGCCGCCCACAGGTCCGCCAGCGCGCCGAGCGCGGCGCCCAGCGCGCCCTCGGCGCGCACGGAGGGGAGCTCCTCCATCAGCCTCGGCCCCGCCATCCCGCGGAACCTCGACCTGAGCCCCTCCGGGGCGGTGGTGAGCAGCGACCTCGCGGTGTTGATCGCCGAGGTCCGCGCCTTCACCGCCCCGGAGCGCGCCGCAAGCATGCAGCGCACCCCGTCGACCCACCCGTCCTGGCTCTTGGGGGTCCCGAGCTTTGAGCCGGACATCGCCGCGCGGGCGGCCCTCTCCGCGTCCGCCTCGTCGCACTTTCCCTGCCCCGGGCGCCTCCTCTGCATCCTCGCCGGGGAGAGCGCCTCGCGCACGGGCATCCCCAGCGACGCGAGGTGCCTGGTGAGGCCCGCCCCGTAGGACGACGTCCCCTCCATCGCGACGCAGGCCGGCTCCCCGGCCGCCGCGATCGCCCCGGCGAGCGCCTCGTAGCCCGCCGCGTCGGCGGGGAACCGGCGGGACAGGACCTTGCGGCCCCTCCAGTCCAGGACGCACAGCCAGTGCGAGTCGGCGTGGGTGTCGACCCCGCAGAAGACCGGCCCGCGGGCGCCGGGTGTCGATTCGTTTTGCATGCCTCGCTCCGTTCTTTCCGTGCTCGCCTGGACCGGGCAGACGGCACACTGACGGGGCGCGATAGAATGCGGTTGTTCGGGTCCGCGGTATCGCTCCATGCTCCTATTAGGTCATGCGGCGGTCTCGGCTCGCCGCGGCCCGCGCGGGACATGTCAGGAAACGAGGGCAGCCCTGTGGGCGCCAGCGGAATGTGGGGTCACCGCGCGGTCCGCATCTGATGGTGTCGACGTCAATGGTATACGGGTGCATCATCGACGTTTTCAATTCAGAAGATATCAGTGCGGAATGTTCCGGAGAGAAACCCCGTCACGCCCCCGGATCCCCTGCGTTTACGGCCTTGAGGTCGGCGTGGGCGGAGATCGTGGCTGATGGGGATACGTGTCCCGGTCGCTGTTTCGCGGCTTTGCCGCGAAAGGCGCGTTACTTTGGAATGGGTGGGGAATGTGGTTGTTGCGGCAACTGGTCCCCGCCATAAATTACCCTTGGCATACTTGCGCGAAAGCCTGCTGGTGCTACACTTGCAATTGCTGTTTCAGGGCGGGGTGAAATTCCCCACTGGCGGTAAATCGGGCGGTGTCAAAGGGACGCCGTGGCGCAGGCGAGATGCCTGCGACCGAGCCGATGAGTCCGCGACCCGTGCGTGCGTTGGTTCGCATGCCGGCTGAACTGGTGAGATCCCAGTACCAACGGTTAGAGTCCGGATGAAAGAGGCAGGTGATCTTATGTCTGAACAGTCGCAGCATATCCATTTTGAGAACACGAATAGGTGGAGCACCAAACAGCTCGTTACCATGGCGTTGATGTGCGCCTTGGGAGCACTGTTTATGTATGTGCAGCTGCCCATCCTTCCCTCGGCGCCGTTTTTGACGTATGACCCGTCGCTGGTGCCGGCGATGGTGTGTGGATTTGCGTATGGCCCTGGTGCCGGCACCGCTGTTGCCGCTATGGCGATCGTTATCCATGCGCTCACCACGGGTGACTGGGTCGGCGCGCTTATGAACTTGGTTGCCACGCTGGGCTATATTCTGCCTGCGGCTATCGTCTATCAGAAGATGCACACCTACAAGGGTGCCGTGATTGGCCTGGCGCTCGGCGTCATTGCCGCTACGGCGCTGTCCATGGTCGCGAACCTGACCATCGGCGTTTGGTTCTGGTATGGCTCGGTCGATGTGATTGCCCCGCTCATGATTCCCGCCGTGCTGCCGTTCAACCTCATCAAGACCGTGCTCAACTCGGTGTTGACGCTGGCGGTGTACAAAGTGGTCTCTAATCTCATCACGCCCAAGAAGGACCAGGTCAAAGGCCGCGCATGATTGAGTGTCGGGGCGTTTCCTTTAGCTATGACGGTGCTGCACCGGCGCTCGATGGCATTGATCTGAACATCGAGGATGGCGAGTTTTTCTGCATCCTCGGCGGAAACGGGTCGGGCAAGTCGACGTTTGCCAAGCATTTGAACGCGCTGCTGCAGCCCGATGCGGGAACGGTGTGCGTCAACGGCATGGACGCGTCCGATCCCGAGCTGGTCTACGATATCCGCTCGACTGCGGGCATGGTGTTCCAGAATCCCGACGACCAGCTTGTGGCGACGCTTGTCGAGGACGATGTTGCGTTTGGTCCCGAGAACTTAGGGGTCGAATCGGCCCAGATCGCGCAGCGCGTGCGCGAGGCGCTGAAGGCCGTGGGTCTGGTGGGCTTTGAGCATCACGAGACCCACGCTCTCTCGGGCGGACAAAAGCAGCGCGTGGCGCTTGCCGGCGTGCTCGCCATGGAGCCGCGCGTGCTCATTTTGGACGAGGCGTCCTCGATGCTCGATCCGCGCGGGCGCAAGGGCCTCATGAAGGCCTGTCACGCGCTGCACGAACGCGGCATGACCATCGTGATGATTACGCACTTTATGGAAGAGGCCGCTGAGGCCGATCGCGTTGCTGTCTTCCAGGCGGGCCGCGTTGCCATGCTCGGTACGCCCGAGGAGATCTTGACGCGGGCGGACGAACTTGCACAGCTCAACTTGGATATGCCGGAGTCGTGCCGCTTGGGCATGGCACTTCGTGAGAAGGGTATGCCCATTTGCGCGAAGGTGCGCGAGGCGGATATGGTCGCCGATATAGCGCAGGCTTATGCCGAGCGGAGTAGGACAGGCATCGTCGGGCGGCCTTTTGCGTCCGATCTTCGTATTCCCGACAACGTTTCCTCTGCGCTCGATGGCGCAGACGCGCCGGAGCCCGTCATCGAGATTTCGCACCTTTCGTATAGCTATTCGCTGAGCGCCCGCGAGCGTCGTCGTTGGCATAAGCGCTCAGCCGCCGAGGGTGCATCGAACAAACAGGCCCTCTGGGGCAACGACCCTAGCAGCCCCTGGGCGTTGCGAAATGTGTCGCTAACGGTGCGTCGTGGCGAATTTCTGGGCCTTGCGGGCCATACCGGTTCGGGTAAGTCGACGCTGGTTCAGCATCTTAACGGCCTGATTCGTCCCCAGGAGGGTTCCGTTTGCGCATTGGGGCTCGACCTGGCAAACAAGAAAGATGCCGCCGCGGTTAAGGCAAAGGTCGGCGTGGTGTTTCAGTATCCCGAGCGTCAGCTGTTTGCCGAGACCGTGGCGCAGGACGTGGCATTTGGCCCGCATAACCTTGGGTTGTCGCAGGCCGAGGTTGCTCGCCGCGTTGCGTCATCGCTCGCGCGCGTAGGCCTCGACCTGGCTACGGTGGGCGACAAGAGCCCCTTTGAGCTCTCGGGCGGGCAGCAGCGCCGCGTGGCGTTTGCTGGCGTGCTTGCCATGGAGCCCGAGGTCCTGGTACTCGATGAGCCCATGGTGGGGCTCGATCCGGCGGCGCGCGGTGATTTCCTGGAGCTCATCGATCGACTTCACCATGGGGGCCTGACCGTCGTCATGGTTTCGCACAGTATGGATGACCTGGCCAATTGCTGCGACCGTATCGTCGTAATGAACGAAGGTGCGGTGTTTGCCGAGGGCACACCCGCTCAGGTTTTTGCGCATGCCGATGAGCTCAAGTCGATCGGCTTGGGTGTTCCCGCTGCCCAGCGCATGGCGCTGGCGCTTGCGAAGGCAGGCGTGCCGCTGCGCTTTGACGGTCTCTATACGGTTGAGTCGCTGGCAGACGAGTTGGTGGACCTGCTAAACGGTCGCTCGGACGGTCCTTCTAACGTCTCGGACAAGGCCAAATCCAAGACGGTCACGCGAGAGGAGGGCTGCTAATGGAGGCGTTTTCGTTTGGCAGCTACTATCCCGGCGATAGTACAATCCACCGCCTGGACCCGCGAACCAAGTTGCTCTTGGGCTTTGTGTTTCTGATCACGACGCTCACGGTCAGCAGCTTCCGCGGACTGGTCCCGGTCGCAATCTTCGTTGTCCTGATCTATACCGTGTCCCGGGTGCCGGCTCGTCGCGTCCTGTCATCGATGACACCGCTGCTGGCGATTGTCGCGGTGGTCGCGGTGCTCAACCTGTTTTCCGACCAGAGCGGGCGCATTCTGTGGCAGCTCGGCTTTTTGCAGATAAGCGAGGGCTCGCTGCATTCCGCTGCCTTTATGGCGTGCCGCCTGACCTTGATGATGGCCGGTATGAGCGCTATCACGCTCACCACACCGACGCTCGACCTCACCGCGGGCTTTGAGCGCCTGCTCGCGCCGTTTGCGCGTGTGGGACTTCCTGCGCACGAGCTCGGCATGATCATGGGTATCGCGCTGCGCTTTATGCCGCAGTTTGCCACCGAGATGAAGCAGACGGCGGATGCGCAGGCGAGCCGCGGTGCGCGCGTGACGGGAGGCCCGCTCGGCGGCGTGCGTATGCTCGGCAGTGTGGCGATTCCGCTGTTCACGGGCGTGTTCCGCCATGCCGAAACGCTGTCTGCCGCCATGGATGCCCGTTGCTATCATGGCGAGCAGGGCCGCACACGTCTGCATGCGCTTGCATTTGGCCGCGGCGATGCGTTGGCGGCGGTAGTGACGGCGTTGATGCTCATCTGCGTCATCGTCATCAATCTTCAACTTGTTTAGGCGCGATTCGAGCGCAGGAAAGGGGTCCCTATGACCGACAACGACCGCACGGCGCAGCTCGAGCGCGCCTGTTCGTATCTTAGGCGTATTCCGGCGTGGTATCTCGCCACGATCGACGTGACGGACGGGCATCAGCCGCGCGTGAGGCCGTTCTCGTTTGCCATGGTCGATGATGGCAAGCTGTGGTTTTGCACCTCGCGCGATAAGGATGTTTGGGCGGAGTTGAGCGCGAATCCCAAGTTTGAGGTATCGGGCTGGAAGCCGGGGGAGTGCTGGATCGTGTTAACTGGCGAGGCCGCGCTCGAGGACGATGCGGTCGTGAGCGACAAAGTGCGCCAGGCAGGCTTTAAGCACATGGTGGGCATTGGCGAGCAACACGAGAGCGCCAACGACGGTCGCCTTGCGTTCTTCTCGGTGCGCAATATCGCCGCCCGCTTCTGTGATATCGACGGCAGCGAGGAGCGTCTGGAGCTTTAACTCTAGGGCAGCTAATTTGGGACGGGGCTATTTTAGCTACTTTGGGCACATGGGATGATCAGGAGGACACATGGACGGATTGAATACGGTGTTGGAGTATCTGACGTCGGTGCCGGCATGGTATTTGGCGACGAGCGTTGACGGACAGCCGCATGTGCGTCCGTTTTCGTTTGCGCAGATTCAGGACGGCAAGCTGTGGTTTGTAACGGCGCGCACCAAAGATGTGTGGCAAGAGCTGCTGCAAAATCAACGCTTTGAGGCCACGAGTTGGTGGCCGGGCCATGGCTGGCTCATCTTGCGCGGGCGTGCGGGTCTGGATGACCAGGCCGCTCCCGATATGCGCGAGGCCGGCTGGAAGCATCTGGAGCGCCTAGGCGAGCACTACGAGGGCGCAGGCGATCCCACGCTCGTCTTCTTTAGCGTGGAGGAACCCGAGGCCTTTATCTGCAACCATGACGAATGGGTGTCGATCGAGCTCTAAACGAGTCTCTCAGCAAGCTTCGACAATTCAAATTCTCGCATGTAGCGGGCCCCACATTGCAACGTCACCGTAAGGCGCACTGGGCAATATGGGGCCCGCATTTATTTGTCAATTCCTTCGAGTGAATGTGTCGGGACTGTTTCAATGCATGAATATGCAAAAGATTTGCGTAGATATGCATCTTTTGGTGCTAAAGTTTCAACCCACTTCATAACGACGGCTGCGGGATGCGCATTGGTGCATAACTGCAGACAAGGAGTCTGATATGTCTTTAAAGGTTGGAATCGTCGGTGCGGCAGGATATGCCGGTGCCGAGCTCATTCGCCTCGTACTCGGCCATCCCGAGTTTGAACTTGTCGCCATCACGTCCAACGCCGATGCCGGCCAGCCGCTGTCCGCGGTGTATCCGAGTTTCGCCGGCGTGAGCGATCTTGTCTTCACGACGCACGATGCTCCCGAGCTTAAATCCTGCGACGCTGTCTTTTTGGCCGTGCCGCACACGGCTGCCATGGCACAGGTGCCCGCCCTGCTTGCCGCGGGAGTCTCCTGCATTGACCTCTCGGCCGACTATCGCCTGAGCGATCCGGCCACCTTTGAGGCCTGGTATGCCGCCGAGCATACGAGCCCCGAGCTGCTCAAGACTCGCGCCTTTGGTTTGCCCGAGCTGTTCTGCCAGGACTTGGAGACCGCCGCATCCGACCACGCCGACGGCAAGCCCGTGCTGGTCGCCTGCGCCGGTTGCTATCCCACCGCGACGAGCCTTGCCGCCGCGCCTGCCGTGCGCGCCGGCTGGGTTGCCCAGAGCGGCCCCGTGATCGTTGACGCTATCAGCGGCGTAACGGGTGCCGGTAAGTCCTGCAACGCCCGTACGCATTTTTGCAGCGCAGACGAAAACCTGGAGGCCTATGGCGTGGGCAAGCATCGTCACACGCCCGAAATCGAGCAGATCTTGGGCCTAACCGATCGCGTCGTCTTTACCCCGCACCTGGCACCGCTCAAGCGCGGTCTGCTCTCCACGGTGACGATGCCGCTTACGCCGCAGGCCATCGACACGCTGGCCCTTGAGGACGTTGTCGACCATTACAAGCAGTTCTACGCCGGTCGCACTTTTGTGCGCGTGCTCGATGCCGGCCAGCAGCCCAAGACGGCTTCGGTCGTCGGCACCAACGCCGCCCAGATCGGCCTCGCGCTCAACAAGCGCGCGGGCGTTCTGGTGGCTACGGGCGCCATCGACAATCTGTGCAAGGGTGCAGCAGGCCAGGCGGTCCAGTGCGCCAACATCGTCTTTGGTTTTGACGAGCGACGAGGCTTGCCCACAGTGGCGTGCCCGGTGTAGCACATTCGATTGTTAGCGATTTGGTAGTCGGGCATCGAGTTGGGCGCCACTTTTAAGCTGGTCTCATGATTGTGGCTGGCATGGCGCTCCAACCGATGCCCATTTTTTGTTTGACATAAGGAGTCATAAAGACGATGAATGCTGAGCAGTTCGATATCAAGATCCGTGCCGTAGAGGGCGGCGTAACGGCGGCAGCCGGCTTTAAGGCGGCGGGCATCCATGCCGGATTCCGCAAGAATCCCGTGCGCCTGGATTACGCGCTCGTCGTGCCCGATAAACCCTGTCCCGGGGCCGGCGTGTTTACGACTAACCGCTTTTGTGCGGCGCCCGTGCAGGTGAGTCGTGCCAACCTGGGCGGCGCCGACAAGGGCTATGGCATCATCGCCGGTGTTTCTATCAACTCTGGCAACGCCAACGCCGCCACGGGTGAGACCGGTCTTGCCTGCGCGCGCGAGACCTGCAACATCGCCTCGCAGGTCATCGGCTGCGAGCCTCAGCAAATCCTGGTCGCCTCCACGGGCGTAATTGGTCAGATTCTTCCGATTGACACGTTTGAGACTGCCGTTCCTGCCGCCTACGAGGCGCTCTCCTCCCACGGTGGCGCCAATGCCGCTCGCGCTATCATGACGACCGACACGCACTCCAAGGAGTACGCCGTGTCCTACGTCAGTGAGGCTGCGGGACACGCGGGCAATGCCTATACGGTGGGCGGTATGTGCAAGGGCTCGGGCATGATCATGCCCAACATGGCCACCATGATCGCGGTCATCACTACCGATGCCCCTGTCGAGCCGGAGGCTCTCCACTCCCTGCTGCTCTCGACCGTCAAACAGACCTTCAACAAGGTAACGGTCGATTCCGACACCTCGACCAACGACACCTGCATCATGCTTGCTTCCGGCGCTGCCGCGGATGCCGAGCCCATTGTCGAGGGCTCTGACGCCTTCGACGAGTTGGTCTTTGCCGTGCATGAGGTGTGCGAGAGCCTGGCGCGCAACATCGCCGCAGATGGCGAGGGCGCATCCAAGCTCGTGACGGTTAACGTCACCGGCGCCGCGAACGACGAGGAGGCCGATGTCGCGGCGCGCGCTGTTGCAAACTCGCCGCTCGTCAAGACCTGCATCGCCGGTCACGACTGCAACTGGGGTCGCGTTGCCATGGCGCTCGGCAAGTGCGGCGTGCAATTTAACCAAGAAGATGTGTCCATCGATATGATGGGTATGCCCGTCTGCCGCGACGGCCTGACCGTTCCCTTTGACGAGGACGAGGCGCTGCGTCGCTTTGAGGCGCCCGAGATCGTGATCTCAGCAGACCTGGGCGCGGGCGACGCGGCAACCACCGTGTGGACCTGTGACCTCACGCACGAGTACATCTCCATTAACGGCGACTACCGTTCCTAGACTCCCGATGTGCCGCGCGTCCCTCTGCAATCGCGGGCAACGAGGTACGGCGCGATAGCTACACGAAAGACGAGGCAGACTATGAAGTTCGCACGCGATTGCCGCTCGAGCGAATCCAACGAAGTTACCGCGCAGCTGCTGTTCGAGGCGCTGCCGTGGATTAAGAACCTGACCGGTAAGACGGTCGTTATCAAGTACGGCGGTGCCGCCATGGTCGACGAGCAGCTGCGTCGTGACGTGATGAGCGACATCGTCCTGCTCAAGATTATCGGCATGCGCCCTGTTATCGTGCACGGTGGCGGCAAGGCCATCAACGAGGCGCTCAGCCACTACGACATCCCCGTCGAGTTTAAGAACGGCCAGCGCGTGACTACGCCTGCCACCATGGACATCGTGCGCGAGGTACTGGGCGGCAAGGTCAATCAGGAGCTGGTCGCGGCGCTCAACCACCACGGCAACCTGGCCGTGGGCGTGTCCGGCAGCGACGCCGGCACCCTTATCGCCGAGCCACTCGACCCAGAGCTCGGCCGCGTAGGCAAGGTCACGCACGCCAACACCGACTATATCGAGCGATTGCTCGACAGCGAGTATATTCCTGTTATCGCCACGGTCGCGGCGGGGGAGGACGGCGGCTTCTTTAACATCAACGCCGATACCGCCGCCGGTGCCGTCGCGGCGGCGCTCCACGCGCATAAGGTGATCTTCCTTACCGACGTCGATGGCCTGTATAAGGACTTTAGCGACAAGGATTCGCTCATCTCCAACCTGACGCTCGACGAGGTTAATGAGATGCTCTATGGGGGCGAGGTCGACAAAGGCATGATTCCCAAGCTACGCGCCGCTGTCGATGCGCTTGCCGCTGGCGTGTTCCGAGCCCACATCATCAACGGCACGACGCCGCACTCGCTGCTGCTGGAGCTGCTGACCGATGCTGGCGTCGGTACCGTGATCCATTCCACCGAGACGGCGTACGAGTTCGATACGCACCCGCACCCGCTTTCGACCTTTGCGGCACGCCTGACCGAGAACCTCGACGAGGTCGAGAAGCTCCAGACGGTCTAGCTGACCCGCAGTCGTCGCGTCCCTGCACCCATAGCCCTGCGCCGTACGGCGCTCAACGAAAGGCATCCCATGTCACTTGCAACTCAACAATCGCTCGAATCCCATTACGTTATGCATACCTTTGGTCGCTCGCCGGTAGAGTTTGTCGAAGGTCACGGCATGAAGCTCATCGGCGATGACGGCCGTGAGTATCTTGATTTTCTTGCTGGTATTGGCGTGTGTAGCCTAGGCCACGGTAATCCTGCCGTGCTTTCGGCGCTCGAGGCGCAGACCAAAAAGCTTCTGCATGTGTCTAACTACTTCTACATCGAGCAGCGTGGACAGGTCGCGGCGCTGCTGTCCAAGCTTGCCAACGACGACGTAGATGGTGCGCGCGTGATTGCCGATGCCATTGCCGCCGGCGATGAGACCACGGCAGCTGCGCTCGGCGCTCCGACGGCGGGCGAGCAGGTGTGGGAGACCTTCTTTGCCAACTCCGGCGCCGAGGCAAACGAGGGCTCGATGAAGCTCGCACGTCTGTACGCCAAGCGTGCTGGTAACGGCGGCAACACCATCGTATGCATGCGCGGCGGTTTCCACGGCCGTACGCTTGAGACCATTGCCGCTACCATGCAGGATTGGCTACAGGACAGTTTCCGTCCGCTGCCGGGTGGCTTTGTGGCCTGCACGCCCAACGATGTCGATGAGCTGCGTGCAATCTTTAAGCAACTGGGAAGCGAGGTCTGCGCCGTCATGCTCGAGCCGATTCAGGGTGAGAGCGGTGTGCACCCCATGACCGAGGAGTTTATGGCGGCGGCGCGCGACTTGGCACACGAGGTGGGCGCCGTTCTTATCGCCGACGAGGTCCAGTGTGGCATCTTCCGCTCCGGCAAGCCGTTTGCATTCCAGACCTATGGCGTGGAGCCCGACATTATGAGCCTTGCCAAGGGCATTGCCGATGGCGTGCCCATGGGTGCCGTGGTGGCAAAGAAGGAGATCGCCGACGTGTTTAAGCCGGGCGACCACGGCTCGACCTTTGGCGGTAGCTGCTTGGCTGTCGCGGCGTGCGCCGCGACGCTCTCCACACTCGTGCGCGGCGATTATGGCGAGCATGCTGCCAAGGTGGGCGCTTATATGGAGGCAAAGCTCACCAAGCTACCGCATGTGGTCGAGGTACGCGGTCGCGGCTTAATGCTCGGCTGCGATCTGGATGACGCTGCGGGCGATGCGCATGATATTGTTGCCTGCGCGCTGGCCGCCGGTGCCGTGATTAACGCTACTGGTGCCCACACGCTGCGTTTCCTGCCGCCGCTTGTCTGCGAGGAAGCCGACGTGGACAGCCTGATCGAGATTTTGTCGGACGTTTTGGCCTAACACAGCGCAATCCGGCCCTCGCGTGCTGCGCTGGAAAACGCTTCGCGTTTCCTCAGCTCCGCACCCTTGCGGGTTCGAATTCCTCTGCGATGGGCCCAAAAAGGAAAGGCCCCCATCGCTGGGAGCCTTTTCAATCAAGTGGTGGGCGATGAGGGATGTCCGCGTGCGGCTGGCGCCGCCCGCTTCCGCTTCGTCGCTTCGCTCCTCGCGTGCTGCGCTGGAAAACGCTTCGCGTTTCCTCAGCTCCGCACCCTTGCGGGTTCGAATCCCATGAAATGGGCCCAAATAAAAACGGTCCCCTTTCGAGGACCGTTTCCAATTCAATGGTGGGCGATGAGGGATTCGAACCCCCAGCCTTGTGCGTGTAAAGCACCTGCGCTAACCGTTGCGCCAATCGCCCGCAGGGATTGAGTATAGCGGAAACCCCGTGCTGTTCACCGCTAATTCATAACGAAACTTACGCGGCGACTTCGGCGCCCTTGTCCTCGTCGATAAAGAAGCGCTTGTACCAGATGAGGAACGTCAGCGTGGTATAGATCTTGCGCTGGTTGAGCGCGCGACCCTCAAAGTGATCGTCAAGCAGTTTCATGAGCGCATCGGTGTCAAAGAAATCGGCAGCCCATGGTGCGGTGAAGTATTCCTTTACGTAGTCGTAGTACTTTTGCTCGCGCAGCCAGAACTTGACCGGTACGGGGAAGCCCACCTTCTTGCGCGTTGCCCACTCGTCGGGCAGCGTACGGTTGGCAGCGTGACGCAGAACGAGCTTGCAGCCTTCTTCGTTAACACGGTAGTTGGCGGGAATGTGCTCGGCAAACTCCATGACCTTCTTGTCCAGGAACGGGACGCGAAGCTCCAGAGAATGCGCCATGCACATCTTGTCTGCCTTGAGCAGGATGTCGCCCGGCAGCCACATGTTCATATCCAAATACTGTTTCTTGGAAAGCTCGCAGCAATCGGGAACCTGCTTGTAGTACTCGGCGCACATCTCGGCGGCGTTCTTGCCGGTGTCATAAGCGGGCTTGAGCACCTCGTCGACCTCGGAGGGGTCGAACACCTTTGCCTGACCCACATACCAGCGCTCGGGAACCTCGGCGCATTTCGTCAGGAAGTTGTGGCCCTTAAAGTAGGGGAGATGCTGAACGAGCGAGCCCAGGGCGCGACGTACGCCGAGCGGCACGCGCTTCTTAAAGGAGCGCATCTCGGGGGTGTCCTCGTACCACTCGTAGCCGGCAAACAGCTCGTCGGCACCCTCGCCCGAAAGGACGACGGTGACCTCTTCGGAAGCCATCTGCGCCAGATAGTACAGCGGCACGCTGGACAGGTTCGATTGCGGCTCGTCCATGTGATACTGGATATCGGGCAGTGCATCGAAGAACTCGTCGGCGGTAATCATCTTGCGCACGTTCTTGATGCCCAGCTTGTCGGAAAGCTCGGCAGCGTAGTTGGTCTCGTTGAAGTTCTTGTAATCAAAGCCGACAGAATACGTGGTGTCGGGCATGAGACAGGCGGCAATGTAGCTGGAGTCCACGCCGCCAGAAAGGAACGAGCCCACCTTAACATCGGCGATTCGGTGTGCAGCGACGCTTTCGTGCACGACCTTGTCGCACTCGTCCACGTACTCCTCGAAGGTCTTGGAGTTGTCGTCGGTGAAGTCACAGCTCCAGTAACGCTTGATGTCCATGGTGTTGGTCGTCAGGTCATACGTAAAGCAATGCGCCGGGGCAAGCTTGAACACGCCCTTAAAGAAGGTCTCCTCCGTGGCGGGGAATTGCAGCGTCAGGTAGGGGCGCAGCGCGTCGTGGTTGACAGCCTTCTCAAACTTGGGATGGTCCAGGAAGCTCTTGATCTCGGAGCCAAATAGCAGCGAGCCATCGGATGCCTGGTAGTAATAGAACGGCTTGATACCAAAGATGTCGCGAGCGCCAAAGAGCTTGTTCTTGTTCTGGTCGTGAATCACGAACGCGTACATGCCGCGCAGGCGGTTGACCAGGTCCTCGCCCCACTCCTCGTAACCGTGTACCAGGACCTCGGTATCGGCGTTGCAGTGGAAGGCGTAGCCGGCTGCCTCCAGCTCGGCGCGAAGCTCCTGGAAGTTGTAGATCTCTCCGTTGAAGACAATCGTGACCTTGCCGTCGTCGCTCGACATGGGCTGAGCTCCAGCTTCGGAAAGATCAAGAATCGAAAGACGACGGAAGCCAAGGGCAACGTTGTCGACGATATGCTGGCCGCCCATATCGGGACCACGGTGGATGATGCGATTCATCATAGCCGTGAGAACCAGCTCACTCTGTTCATCTGTACCGGTAAAACCGACAAAACCGCACATGCAAGATCCTTTCTGCTGACGGCTCAGGTGTACTGCCGCAAGGATTGTGGCAGCTGATGTCAAATAATCTTTACTATCATGCCAATCTTTTGTTTCGTGATAGGGCATAAGCGTCGAGCGAACCGAAAAAACCACGGCCCGATCTTCAGGCGAAGCGGCGGGCCGTGGTTGCGAATGCTATGTATGAGCGGTTAGCGCTTGCTGCGCTCGGCGAGACGGTGCTCCACCTTGGTGACGATGTGGATGAGCGGAATCGTCACGACCAGATAGTAAAGTGCGGCGCAAATGTAGGGCGTAATGTTGCCCGTGGTGGCCGTGAGGTTTTTGGAGAACAGCATGAGCTCCATGACGCCAACGCTCGAAAGCAGTGAAGTGTCCTTGTACAGCATAACGAACTCGCTGGTCATAGTTGGTATAACGTAACGTACGGCTTGTGGGATCACGATGCGCGACATAACTTGGGACCAAGTCATGCCAAGCGAGTAGGCAGCTTCCGCTTGACCATGCGGTACGCTCTCGATACCGGCGCGGAAAATCTCGGCAAGATAGGCCGAGCAGTTGATGGCGAGCACGCCAACGCCGAGCGGCAGATTGGGCACGTTGAGACCGATCATAGGGAACCCAAAGAACGCAATGTAGATCTGCAGGAAGAGCGGGGTTCCACGCAGGACGTTGATGTATGTTACGGCGATGCCGCGCAGCATACGACTATGACTGATTTTCATAAAGGCAAACAGCAAGCCGATGGGGATGGCGAGCGGAAAACCGATGGCGGTCACGGCAAGTGCTATGCCCCAGCCCTTAAAGAGCGAGGCGATTGAGGTGACGACAATCTGCGGCTTGCAGAACATGCCCAAAAACGGGTTGGAGTTCCACGCGGCAACCCAAGGCTGGGCATCGAGCCAGGCGACGATTTCTTGCACCATGGTGCTCTCCGAGACGCTGATGGTGGGGCTCTCGGGAAGATCTCGCTTGTCGCCGTCGGCGACATAGCTGCCGGTGACGGCATAGGCACCCGCGTTGCTCGGGAATACGACGTCGGGGACAACAACGCGAATCTGCGAGCCGGCAGCGACGAGATCGGCGAACTTGATGACGAGCTTTGAGCCGTCCAGCGAGCACGATGCCTTGACACCCGTCTGGTTCAGTCCGTCGAGCAGCGTGACCTTAACATCGGTGCTTTCAAACGATCCGCCCTCGGGCAGCTCAAGCTCAATTTGCGAAACGTCGCCCTCGTCGCTACCCGTTGTCGCTTCCCAGGTCAGGCGGGTTGCGATGCCGCCGAGCACGCCGTTGCCGCCGTCTTCGTTTGACTTGGCGGTCGCCGAGGTGACGGCAAGTGAAGCGCCTGTCGCGTCGTCTGAGCTCGAGGCGTCCTCGTTATCGGACCCGCTCGTGGGTGCCATGCCAAACCACTTCTCGTACAGTTTGTCATAGGCACCGGAGCTCTTGATCTTGGCAAGGGCATCGTTGATGGCCTGTGTCAGCCCGGGGTTGTCTTTAGAGACGGCGATGCCAAACTGCTCGCCCGTCGGAACCTCTTTGATGATCTCCATACCGGTAAAGGAGTTTGAAACCATCCACTGTTCAACGGGCAGATCGCATACGACCGCCTGGCACTGACCACTCATGACGGCGGTGAAGGCTGCCGTCCAGTCGTCAAAGTTGACGGTAGTTGCCTGCGGCAGGTTCTCGATTGCCCACTCCTCGGACGTGGTGCCCGACTGCACGGCAATTTTGACGCCCGGCGCGTTGAGGCTATCGACCGTGTCGTATCCAGTGTTCTTTGCAACTGCGACGCCCTGGTTGGAGTCGATATAGGGATCGGTGAAGTCGACCTCTTCCTTGCGCTCGTCGGTAATCGTGATGTTACATGCGCCGACATCGGTCTTTACACCCTGCTTGACCATGGGGATAATGCCGTCGAACTTTTGCGCCGGCAAGTAGTTGAGCTCCAGACCGAGCTCGTCTGCGATCATACCCATGAGTTCATAGGTAAAGCCCTGGTCTTCGCCGGAATCGTTGACGTATTCAAACGGGGGTGTGGCCAAGTCACTTGCGACGGTGAGCTTGCCATGCTCGACGAGTGTGTAGGTGCTCGAAGCGTTCTGGGAGGACGAACAGCCGCTCGCGCCGATGATGGTGGCAAGGGCCACAACGACCGTCGCGAAGGCACAGACGATGTGCCGGGTCAACTGGACGCGTGCCGAGTGATGGCGACGCTCGAAGTGTCGTTTCATCTGGAATCCTTTGCTTGGGCATGATGGGTCGGCATTGTGGGTCAACATCTGTGGGTCAATGAGGCACATCAAGACATTTGGATAAAGAATAGCACCCAGATTTCCTTGTTTTTACGTGGGGTGAACACTGTTGTCATTTATTAACCCACGGCGCAGTCCATGCAATTTTTTAGAAGGCTGCAGTACGCGCAAGGTCAGGTGGCATATTAGGATGGTTGATAATACAGAATGTTTCATCGTTTCTGCCGCGGGACGTCTTTTGCCCTTTAAGGCTGAATTTAGCGAGAGAGGTCTTTGTATGTCGAGTCCGACACAAGAGAAGCTAACTCTGATGCGCTATATAGAGTTGCTCGAGGAAGATGACCTTGTTGTTTCCAGACCGAGCGCTTCGTGCGACCAGTGCATTGAGTTTGCGACTGATGACTCGCGCCAGGTGCGTTCGGGCACGTTGTTTGTCTGCAAGGGCCGCGCGTTTAAGCGTGAGTACCTGCTTTCGGCAATCGCCGATGGCGCCGTGGCCTACGTTTCCGAGGTCGATTACGATGTTGATCTTCCCGCGGTGATTGTGAGTGATATTCGTCGCACGCTCGCCGTGGTGGCAGATGCCTTTTATGGGCACCCGTCGGGTAAGGTGAAGGTCTGCGCCTTCACAGGCACCAAGGGCAAGTCGACCTGCAGCTTTTATCTGCGCGGCATTCTCGCCAACGAGGCCAAGCTTACGGGCTGTCATCGACCCGCTCTTAATACGGGCATTGAGTTCGACGACGGCATCGAGGCAGGCCCTTCCAAACTGACGACCCCCGAATCCTTCCTGCTGCAGTCTCGCATCGCACATGCCGCGGAGGCGGGTGCCCCGTGGCTGGTTATGGAGGCATCGAGCCAGGGCCTCAAATACGAGCGCACGGGCAAGATCGCCTTTGAAGTCGGCGCCTTTACCAATATCGGCGAGGATCACATTTCGCCGATTGAGCATCCGACGCTCGAGGATTACTTTGCCAGCAAGCTCAAAATCTTCTCGCAGAGCCGTTTTGCCGTGGTCAATCTCGATATGGATAAGGTCGATCGTGTGCTCGAGGCGGCATCTCGTTGCGAACGTACGGTGACGTTCTCCCTGACCGACGAGCGTGCCGACGTGCTTGCGCTGGCGATTCGCAATGGTGACTGCGGCGTGGTGGCAACGGTGCGCACGCCCCGCTTTACGCGCGACATTGTGATTCCCACGCCGGTTAAGTTCAATGTGTCCAACGCGCTTGCCGCTATTGCCTGCGCCGAGGCTCTGGGCATTTCCGAAGAGGGTATCGTCCACGGCTTTGAGGGCGTCTTCGTTCCCGGCCGCATGGAGCTCTATCCGTCCGTATCGGGCAAAATCTTGGGCGTCGTCGATTTTGCACATAACGGCATGAGCCTCGAGACACTCCTGCGTGACCTGCGCGAGAACTATCCCGAGCGCGAGCTGGCGGTTGTATTTGGCGCTACGGGCGGTAAGGGTGTCGACCGACGCACCACGATGGGCATCGCCGCTGGCAAGTATGCCGACCGAATCGTGATTACCGAGGACGACCCCGGCCCCGAGGACGTCGAGGATATTTGCGCCGAGATCGCGCGCAACGTTCAAGCGCAGGGAAATGATAACTGGCAAATCGTGACTGATCGCGTTGCCGCTATCGAGACCGCCGTGCGCGAAACTGTTCGTCCTGCCGTGGTCATCGTGACCGGTAAGGGCGAGGAAGAGCGTATGCTGCGCAAGAACGGACCCGAGCCTTGTGAGCGCGACGGCTCGATTCTCAAGCGCACCCTTGCGGCGTACGACGCCTAAGACCAGAAGCCCCTTCTACGTAAATGGAGTGACCATGTCCCACAATACCCTGCCGACCGTCGCTGAGCTTTCGGGCGAGATGCGCGAGCGTCTTGCCAAGGTTAAGTACGTCTTTACCGACTTGGACGCCACCATGCTCGCGCCCGGCTCGTGCGTGCTGCGCGACAACGACGGCAACCCCTCGACCAAGCTCGTCGAGGCTGTCGTGGCACTTGCCCGCGCCGGCATCCAGGTGGTTCCCACCTCGGGCCGCAACCGTACCATGATCCACGAGGATGCGCGCGTGCTCGGCCTCAACTCCTACATCGGCGAGATGGGTGGCCTGGTCATGTACGATCTCAAGGCCAACGATTGGGAGTATCTGACCGGCGATATGCCCTACGATCCCGCCTGCGGCCTCACACCGCATCAGGTGATCGAGCAGACCGGCGTGTGCGAGAAGATCCTCGCCCGCTGGCCGCACAAGATCGAGTATCACAACGACATGTCGACTGGCTACAAGTACCGTGAGGTCACCGTCGGCATGCGCGGCGATGTGCCCGACGACGAGGTCCAGGCCATCCTGGACGAGGCCGGCTGCGGCCTGGTCTGGGCCTGCAACGGTCACCTGACGCATCTGTCCAAGCCGACGACGCTCGAGCTCGAACGCGTCGAGGATGGCCGCGCGTTTAACATCAATCCCGCCGGCCTCAACAAGGGCGTTGCC
>DBFZQW010000099.1:0-3082 GCA_048521445.1 Collinsella sp.
TCTAGGCGGTCTGACGGTTGCGCGCGCGATTGCGACGGCGTTGCCGCACGAGTCCGTCTACTACTTTGGCGACACCAAGCGCTGCCCCTACGGCACCCGCACCGAGGACGAGGTGCGCTCGTTTGCACTGCAGGCGGGCCGTTGGCTGTCGAAGCACGACGTCAAGATCATGGTCATCGCCTGCAATACGGCGACCGCTGCGGCCTTGCGTTTGGCCCAGCAGGTGCTCGACGTTCCCGTCATCGGTGTGATCGCACCGGGCGCACGCGCGGCAATCAACAGCACCCGCACGCGCCGGGTGGGCGTGCTCGCCACCAACCTCACCATTCGCTCAGGCGCTTACACGCGTGCCATTCAGGATTTGGACGCCGGTGTGGACGTATACGGCTGCCCTGCCTCGAGCTTTGTCGAGGTCGTTGAGCACGAGCTCGCCTCGGGCGCGCATCTGCAAGAGCAGTGGCTCGAGAACGAGGACATCTTTGATACGCCTACCGTACGCGCGCTGGTCGGTGCCACGGTTGAACCGCTGCGCGACCACGGCATCGATACCGTGGTGCTCGGCTGTACGCATTTCCCGCTGCTGGTGGGACCTATCCGCCATGCGCTGGGGCCTGGGGTGCGCGTCGTAAGTTCCGCCGAGGAGACTACACGCGAGCTGACCGATATCCTCACACGCCGCGAGCAGCTGGCGGGCGACGCCGCCGAGCCGCAGCATCGTTTTGCCACGACGGCCGATAACATTGCCGAGTTTGCGGTGGCGGGCAGCTTTATCTTTGGTCAGCCGCTCAAGAGCATCGAACATATCGATATCGATGAGCTGAAATAGATGTAAGGCAGCTGCCAGAGCCTTCGCCACATCTTTTGCCGAAAGGAAATTTCTATGGAGTACATGCAGGTCAACCGCGCCAACGGTCGCGCCGCCAACGAGTTGCGCCCCGTTAAGCTCACCCGTGGCGTCATGAAGCACGCTCACGGCTCGTGTCTGGCCGAGTTCGGTGACACGCGCGTGCTGTGCGCCGCCACTATCGAGGAGGGCGTGCCGGGCTGGCGAAAGGGAGCTAAGGCCGGCTGGGTGACCGCGGAATACGCCATGCTGCCGGCGTCGACCGGCAAGCGCTGCAAGCGCGAGCACGCCAACCGCAAGGGTCGCTCCATGGAGATCGAGCGCCTCATTGGCCGCAGCCTGCGTACCGTCGTCAACATGAAGGCGCTCGGCGAGTACACCGTCACCGTCGACTGCGATGTGATTCAGGCCGATGGCGGCACGCGTACAGCGAGCATCACCGGCGCCTGGGTGGCGCTGCACGACGCCCTCGCCATGTGGGTCGAGGCGGGCAAGATCGAGCGCATCCCGCTTACCGGCCAGGTGGCTGCCATCTCTATGGGCGTTGTCGACGGCAATACGCTGCTTGACCTCGATTATTCCGAGGACAGTCATGCCGAGGTCGACATGAACCTCGTCGCCACCGATACCGGTGAGATGATCGAGCTCCAGGGCACCGGCGAGCAGGCGCCCTTCGACCGCAAACGCCTCAACGCCCTGCTTGACCTGGGTGACAAGGGTGTCGCCGAGCTCATCGAGCTTCAGCGCCAAGCCATCGCCTAACCTGCCAAAAAGGGACAGGTTTATTTTGGTAGGTTTTATCTGCTGAAATGCTGCGTTGAAAGGTCCGATCGCCTGAGAGGGGAGAGGTCAAGTGCCCAAACGCCCCTCACGCGGCTTGCTATAGAGACAAGGAGGCCAGTCATGGCACTTGAGAAGATTGACATCGACACCCTCGACCCGGCGGCGACCATCGTCGTGGCAACCGGAAACGCTCATAAGCTCACCGAGATCGAGGCCATTTTGGGCAAGGTCATGCCCGAGGTGCGCTTTGTGGCGCTCGGCCAGCTGGGTGATTTTGAGGATCCCGAGGAAAACGGCACGACGTTTTTGGAGAACGCCATCATCAAGGCCCAAGCCGCGGTTGAGGAGACGGGCCTTATGGCCATTGCCGACGATTCGGGCTTGGTCGTCGACGCGCTGGACGGTGAGCCCGGTGTGTATAGCGCGCGCTATGCGGGCGTGCACGGCGACGATGCCGCCAACAACGCCAAGCTTCTCGTTAACCTGGAAGGCGTGGCAGATGAGGACCGCACCGCGCGCTTTATGAGCGTCGTCGCGCTCATCGACACGGACGGTCTGGTCACCTATGGCGAGGGCGCCTGCGAGGGCGTTATCGCGCACGAGGGCCGCGGCGACCATGGTTTTGGCTATGACCCGCTGTTCCTGCCGGTCGACACGCCGGGCAAGACCATGGCCGAGCTGACGGCTGACGAGAAGAACGCCATCAGCCATCGATTCCATGCGCTCGAGCACCTATCCGCCAAACTGACGGGCGAGGAGTAGGCCGTGCGTGCGGTGGTGCAGCGCGTACTCAACGCCGGCGTGACGGTCGACGGCGAGTGCGTGGGCCGCATTGGACGCGGCTACCTGGTGCTGCTGGGTGTGGGCCATGGCGATACGCGTGCCGAGGCCGATAAGCTGTGGGGCAAGCTCCGCGGGCTGCGCATCAACGAGGACGAGAACGGCAAGACCAACTTGGCGCTTGCCGATGTCGACGGTGAGGTGCTCGTGGTGTCGCAGTTCACGCTGTTCGCCGACTGCCGCCACGGTCGCCGCCCATCGTTTACGGATGCCGGCGCCCCCGATGTCGCCAACGAGCTCTACGAGTACTTCCTGACGCTTGTTCGTCAAGATGTCGAACACGTAGCACATGGCATCTTCGGCGCCGATATGAAAGTCGACTTGGTCAACGACGGTCCATTCACCATCGTCCTGGACACCGACAACCTTTAGGTTACGCGGTTTTACCAAACCGCGTAACAACTGGTCATGCGAGATTGTCGTCTGGTACGTATTTGGGACGGGGCTTATTTAGCTACTTGCGTATGGCGGCAGCAGGGTGCTATAGTATTAGAGTTTTGTCTATCTTAGGGGTATTATCCCCTTTTTGAATTGCACCTTCTGGAGGCCCTGTTCATGGAAGAGATGGAAGTCAATCACGTCGACGACATCCACGAGAAGCTGACCGATATGGTG
>DBFZQW010000100.1:0-4011 GCA_048521445.1 Collinsella sp.
GTCGGCGGAGTCCACGTCTTCCTGCGTGAGCTCATTCTCGATACCCAGGCCACCCTGAGCCTCGACCTTGCACTCGATGCCACGGGCGGCGCATTCATCCTGAATCGCCTTCTGGGCCATATACGTGTGGGCGATACCCACGGTACAGGCGGCAACGCCTACGATCTTCATTGCTTCCCTCTTTTCATAGAGTTGCGTGCGCAAGACACCGTTTGCGGAGGCCTCCGGAGCATCCCCTGCCGTTTGGACTTGCTGTCTTTTCGACAAGAGCAATATAGGTGCTCAATTTTCTTAATGCCAGCTTATTTCGGTAAACGCGCAGGTCAGAGCGTTGGTTACGCTATTTAGTTATGCGTTTAACCAAAAATGAATCCTGCGATTTTACCCTCGATTTCAAAAGTCAAGAAGTATTTGATTTTCTCGGTAGACGGCAGATACGCATGCCGGTCACAAATTTCGACCCCACCCGTATACCGCATTTGTTGCATACTCATATGAAAGGAAAAGGTCGCTCACCGAAGCGCATCCCTCACCAAGACTCAAAGTCATCATGTTGGAAAATGCTCATCTGTCGGAAGGAGTCGCTGTGGCAAAACAGCGCGTTACGATTGCAGACGTCGCTCGAGAGGCGGGAACCTCGACGGCAAGCGTCTCGTATTACCTCAACGACAAACGAGAAAAGCTTAGCGAGAAGACGCAGACAAAGATTGCGCGCGTCATCAAGGAACTCGGATACGTTCCCAACGCCCAAGCGCAAACGCTCACCGGCAAGCAGACCCACGTCATCGCCATCATCATTTTGGATAACACCAACAAGTGGGCGGGCCTCGTCCTCAACGGCATGGAACAGGTCATGCTCCCCGCGGGTTATCAAACGGTCGTTTGCACGAGCAACTTTAACCCCGAGACCGAGCTCATGTACGTCGACAAGATGCTCTCGCTGGGCGTCGATGGTTTTATCATCCAGCCCACGGCAAACTTCAAAGCCGTGCACGACCGCATTAGGCGCGCCGGCAAGCCCGTCGTCTTTTTTGACGCGGCCATCTACAGCCCAGGCACCAGCTGGATCAAAACCAACCTCTACGACGGCGTGTACAACGCCACGCAGGCGCTTCTCGATGCCGGCTACGAGGACTTTTTCTCCATTGCCGCCAATATGACCGAAATGCGCACCCGCATGGAACGTTTTCAGGGATATGCCGAGGCGTTAGCCGCGAATGGGCAGCTCTACAAAGCCATCCCCATCGATCACAACAAGCCGTCAATCAACGAGCTCACCGAATACTTTAAATACAAGTTCAACCCCGCCAAGCGCACACTCATCTTCGTACAAAACCAATGGGCACTTCCCCGTGTCTACAAGGCCCTCCAACCCATGGCCCATCTACTTCCACAGCAAATAGGTCTTTTGGGACTCAACTGCGAAGACTGGACCAACCTCACCACGCCGACCGTCTCCACGATCATCGAGCCCGTCGACCAGGAAGGCAGGGAAGCGGCCGAGATGCTGCTCGCCTTGCTTGATGGCAGCAGCCAACCCGGCGAGCAGCGCATTCTCGAGTGCAAGCTCAACTGGCTCGACTCCACCTCGATCTAGACCGCGAGACAAATTAATCAGTAGTGTTTGTCCCAAATCTTAAGTATTTGTTCGATAGAACGGCCCCTGCCGGCTCCTGCTAGACTGGTAGATTCCCAACCGTCCATCCAGGAGCCCCTATGTCGCGCAAGTCCGCTTACAAGCAAGTACTTTCCATCGGCACCGCCGTGGTGCTGGGGTTTGCGCTGTTTACGGGATCGCTCGACGGAGCTCCCAAGCTGCTGTCGCCGCAAAGCGATGAACAGGCGACGGCTCTGGCCGAAAAACAAAACGAGAGCCCCAGCCGCACCGACGACGAGGCGGACCTGGTCGCCCGGCTCGAATCGGGAACAGCGAGTTCCTCGGACTCTCAAAATAGCCAAGACTCTGGCGATGGCTCCGATTCCGCCGCAACCGACACCGGCGACGGCGCTTCCGCGGACAGCGCCGCCACCCCCATCGACGAGGTCGAAAACCCCGACCTCAACCGCGCCCGCGGTGTTTATCTCAGCAGCATTCCCGACTATGCCGGCAACCCCTACGTTGCCCTTCGCGCCGACAGCACGCACCCGCTCGGCACACCATCATTCACGCTCGATGAATACGAGCGCGCTACAGAAGAGGGCTGCTTTAAGAAGTTCTCCAAGCTCGACAGCCTGGGCCGCACCCGCAAAGCACTCGCCTGCGTGGGCCCCGAATCACTCGGTCAAGGCGAGCGCGGCGATATCTCGCGTATCCATCCTGCCGGTTGGCACCAGCAGCGCTACGACTTTATTCCGGGCCAGAGCCTCTACAACCGCTGCCATCTCATCGCCTGGTCGCTCTGCGGCGAAAACGCCAACCGCAAGAATCTCCTCACCGGCACGCGTTATCTCAACGAGACAGGCATGCTGCCGTTTGAGGAGCAGATTCTCGGCTACATCCGCGACACGGGCAACCATGTGCTCTACCGCGTCACGCCCATGTACAACGAAGAGGAACTTGTCTGCCGCGGTGTGCGCCTTGAGGCGCAATCGGTCGAGGACCACGGCAAGGCCCTCTGCTTCCACGTGTACTGCTACAACCTGCAGCCGCACGTGCAGATCGACTACGCCACCGGCCGCAATCAGGCATCCGGAGACTAATGCCGGCCGCGCTACCCGTAACCAAAAAAATGATCCGTTTTCCTCCGTCCCAAAGGATCAAATAGGGCCTCCCCGGTTACCCAAGGCGGCCCTTTCGTCAGCACCTACATTGCAGGCAAAAACACACGCTACTTGGCGCGACCCTCCTCATAGCGCTCGACCAGCTTGGCTTGAACGTCATAGGGAACCTGCTCATAGCCAGCGGGCTTCATGGTAAAGTCACCCGTGCCGCGCGTGATAGAGCGCAGGCGCGTCGAGTAATCCGTCAACTCGGCCAGCGGCGCCTGGGCGATGACCACGGTGTCGCCGCGCTCATCGGTCTCCATGCCCGTCACGCGACCGCGCGATGCCGAGATGTCGCCCATCACGGCGCCGGCGTAGCTCTCGGGGATAGTCACCGTGATTTCCTCGATGGGCTCCAGCACCACCGGGTCGGCATCGGCGCATGCCTTGCGCAGACCGATGCGAGCCGCCGCGCGGAACGCCATCTCGTTGGAGTCGACGCTGTGATACGAGCCGTCATACACCGCGACGCGAATGCCCGTGAGCGGATAGCCGGCAATAATACCGTCCTTCATGGTCTCCTGGACGCCCTTGTCCACGGCAGGGATGAGCGAGCGCGGGATGCGGCCACCCACGACCTCGTCAACAAACTCATAGCCATCGCTCGTGCCGTCGGGCCCAATGAGCGGCTCAACGCGCAGCCAGCAGTCGCCATACTGACCGGCACCACCGGTCTGCTTCTTGTGGCGGCCCTGAGCGCTCGCCGTGCGGCGGATGGTCTCGCGATACGGAATGCGGATCGGCACGCTCTTGGCGGCGACCTTGGTGCGGTCCTCCAGACGGTTGAGCAGCACCGAAACCTGCGCCTCACCCACGGCGGAGATGATAGTCTGGCCCGTCTCCTCGTCACGATCGATGCTCATAGTCGGATCGGCCTTGCAGGCCTTCTCGATAAACGTGTAGAGCTTCTCTTCGTCCCCGCGATTCTCGGCCTCGATGGCGATGCGGTACTGAGAGTTGGGAAACTTAAACGCCGCAGCCTCGACCTTACCGGTAATGGAGAGCGTATCGCCCGTCTCGGCCGCCAGCTTGGGTGCCACGATGATGTCGCCGGCATAGGCGTGACCGACCTCGGTCATGTCGCGGCCGCACATCACATACAGGTGAGCCAGACGATCGCTCTTGCGGGTACGCGCGTTGATCAGCTCAAGGCCCGGCTCAAGCGTGCCCGTCAGCACCTTGATAAAGCTGATGCGACCCTGCTGCGGATCGGCCAGCGTCTTAAACACAAACGCCACCGGACGGTCA
>DBFZQW010000101.1:0-7184 GCA_048521445.1 Collinsella sp.
CCTGCGGGTCGAACCACAGGTCGCGCGAGGCGTAGGTAAACTTAACGGGTACGACTAACGGCATTTCAGTGCCTTCCTGATATCGAACAGCATGACCTCGATGGCCAGCTGGGGAGTAACGTTTCTGGCGATGTTGCGCTCAGCGGTGGCAACCGCCTCGAGCGCCTGAGTGGCACCCGCAACATTCGTCGCGGCGGCAAGCCGGCCGATTGTGTCACGCACGTCCTCGTTCACAACGTCTGCCGCCTCATCCTGAAGCGTCAGCAGCACGTCGCGCATGAGCGTCCGCGCGCTCGCCAGCGCTTCCATGATACCCGAACGCTCGCGCGCGTTGAGTTCGCGCTTGTTGCGGTCCTCAAGCTGCTTCAATGCTCCACGCGACAGGTAGTCGGCATTTTGCTCGAGCACCTTTTCCTGCGTGGACTTGACCTCGGCGAGCGGCGCCTTGACGGCGACGATGAGCGACTTGGCGCGACTGAGCACATCGGCCTCGTCGGCGGCGATGAGCGAGTCGATGGCGCGGACCATCTGGCGACGGGCGTCCTGGCGCTCGGCGCTCTTGAGGAACTCGATACCACGCGTGGGGCTTCCCGCCACGGCGACGGCCATGCGGCAGCGCGCGAGATCCTGACCGGTGGCGCGGCTCACGGCCTGCGCGGCCACAGTAGGCGACACCAGCCGAAACGGCACGCACTGGCAGCGGCTCACGATGGTGGGCAGCATCACGTCGGCCGAGGTGCCCAACAGGATGAACATGACGCCCTCGGGCGGTTCCTCGAGCGTTTTGAGCAGCGCGTTGGCGGTGTTGGCGCGCAGTTGCTCGGCACGGTCGATGATGTAGACCTTTGCCTTGGCGCGGATGGGGGCCAGGGGCACGTCGTCGAGCAGCTCGCGGGTCTGCGCGATGAGGTAGCCCGTAGCACTTTCGGGCGTGTAATAGTGCACGTCGGGATGCGTATGGCGGGCGACGCGTACGCAGCTGTCGCACGAGCCACAGCCGCCCTGCTCGCACAGGAATGCCTGGGCAAGCGCCCATGCGGCGTCGAGCTTACCGGCGCCGGGCGCGCCCAAAAACAGGTAGGCGTGCGATGCGCGGCCGTTTGCGATGGCGTTGGTCAAGAAGTCGCGCACGCGCTGTTGGGTGTCGAGCTTGGCCAGCAGGCTTGCCTGAGCGGGGGCCATGTTACTCGGCCTCCTTGGCAAGCGCGGCGGCGACGGCGTCTTGGGGAATGTCGAGACCGTACGCGCGAACCAGCTCGACCGTCTGCGCGAAGACGTCTGCGATCGACGCAGTGGCGTCGATGAGCTTTACGCGGGCGGGTTCCTCGGCAGCGATAGCGCAAAATCCCTGGTAGACGCGCTCCTGGAAGGCCATGCCCTTGGCCTCCATGCGATCGGCCGCACCGCGGGCTGCCATGCGCAGTGCCGCCTGCTCGGGCGTGATGTGATAGACGAGCGTGAGCGCCGGATGCGTACCGGCGACAGCCAGGTTGTTGGCATCGCGCACCATCTGGCGGTCGAGGCCGTCGGCAAACGCCTGGTAGCAGGTCGTGGAATCGTAGAAGCGGTCGCACAGGACCACCTTGCCGACAGCGAGGGCGGGAGCTATGACCTCGTGCACCAACTGGGCGCGCGCCGCCTCGTAGAGCAGCAGCTCGCAGGTGTCGCCCATCGCCGTATTGGCGGGGTCGAGCAGCAGGGCGCGGATCTTTTCGCTGATGGCAGTGCCGCCCGGCTCGCGCAGGCTCACAACCTGGTAGCCAGCGAGCTCGAGCGCACGGGCAAGCAGGCGCGCCTGCGTGGACTTGCCGGCGCCGTCGACGCCCTCGAGCGTGATAAAGCTATGTTGAGCGGGCTCAAAAGCCATGGGCGCAGCCCCTTCCTACAAGGCGCGAAAATGCAAGTTATAGCAACCAAGCCATGATACCCCAGCGTCCGGCGCACCCCAAATCCCACCTAGTCATTGGGGACGTTCTTAAATGACTAGTCGTTGGGGACGTTCTTTAATGACTAGTCGTTTAAGAACGTCCCCAACGGCTAAAGGTGCCTTTCCAAAGTTGCGGTGAAATAGGGACTGAATACGCCTTCTAGCAGCAAATACAATCCCTATTTCACCGCAAGTTAGGAGTGGGCGCGGGCGTTGATGGCGAAGGAAATATCGCGCTCGAGGGCTAGGGCCTGCTCGCGTTCGAGGTCTTGGGTGAGGATTGCCAGCACGTAAGGGCGCTCGGCGTAGACGATTGCGGCATCGTGCTGAGCATTCGCCAGGCTGCCCGTTTTGTGCGCGACCAAAACGCCGCCGGGAACGCCTTCGACAATACCGCGTGCGTCTTCCTGCGCCAGCAGATATCCGCGCGCTCGCTCGCACAGCTCGGGCGTCGCGATTGTCCCCGCCGCCAGCCGTTGCAACACAGCCGCAGCATCACGGGCGCTCGTATAGTTCTCGCGACCTTGTGCCTGGGCCTCGGTGTCCATCATCAAACGAGCGAGCACGGTCTGGGTCAGTCCCAATGCGGCGCACGTTTCGTTGACCGTATCCATGCCAAGCCTGCCGATAACAAGGTTCGCTGCCACGTTATCGCTCTGGGCGATCATAGCGTGCAGCAGCTCGTCAATACTGTACGACACACCCGCGCCGCGCGACTGAATGTTGCCGCTGCCACCCACAATATCCTGTTGCGTTACCGTTATCTGCTCGTCGAGGGACAGTTCGCCCGCCGTCACGGTCTCGAGCGCACAAGCGAGAATGGGAAGCTTGATGATGCTTGCCGCCACACGTCGCGCGTCCGGCGCCACAGCGACTTCGCCATCGAGCGACGCGAACGTTTGAGGATCGAGCGCCACAGCATAGACCGAGGTAGACCCACCATACGGCTCGACAAGGGCTTCGATATCTTGCTGAAGGCCGGCAATCCAAGACGCCCGGGAGACAGTTTCCGTCTTTTGAGCGGACGGATGATTCGCTTTTTGTTTGGCAGGGACAGCGGAACCCTCAGCCTCGTTGCGGCGCGCGGCACAACCGCCAAGACTCATCACCGAGGCAAGCGCTCCGGTCAACATTCCGGCACAAAACACTCGACGCGAGCAATCGCGCACAGCGAGGGGCGCATCCCCCGGCGAGAACCGGAACGCCTCTACGCTGTCGCCGCCACCCCGACCTTGCTCGCCGCAGTACACAGACTCACTCCCCACCATCGCATTCTACCGAGCCGTCGATAAACGGCCGCGCCGGACACCCAGCACGCCGCACTCATTGTGACGCATGCGACAGGGCTTGCGCGACATGATCATCCTCACATAACCAGTTGGGTCGGCGCGGCCCAACCGCACCTGAACCACCTTATAATCTAGCCAACACATCGAATGGAAGGAACCATCATGCCCCGGTTTTGTACCCATTGCGGCAAGCTTCTGAAAGACGACGAGCGTTTTTGCACCAGCTGCGGAACGCCGGTAACCGATGATGGCCAGGCCTCTCAGTCGCAAGAGAATGCGCAGGCAGCCGAACATGTCGCCGCGTCCGATGCCGCCTTCGACACCGCCGCGACCACGGTTCAGTCTGCGCAGCAGCCCGCGGCGACTCAGTCCCAGCAGGCGGACGTGACCGTGCAGTCCGCTCATCAGCCCGCGCCCGCTCCCCAGCCCGAAGTTGGCACGACGCAGCAATGGGCGGCGCCAGCCGGCTCCGCGCCGCAGCAGCCCATACCGACCGCCGCTCCGCAGGCCGGTGCTCCCGCCGCGCCCAAAAACAACAACGCCCTGCTCATCGGCATCATCGCCGCGCTAATCGTCGTGATTATCGCGCTCGTCGTGTTCTTTATGATCAAGCCTTTCGACAAGGGCGCCGATGATACCAAGGGCACGACGATCGAGAAGGTCAAGATCGATCACGATAACGACGATGCGTCCGTCAAGGGCGACCCCAACAAGCTTGACGATGATGATGACGATGACGTCCACGATGCCGCCACCATCAGCGAGCAGAACGTCTACGACCAGCTGAGCTCCTACTACAGCAGGCTCTCCGATCTTGATCAGCAGGTTCGCGACTGCGCCACCACGTTTAACACGTACTATCTCAAGGATGACCGAAGCTCGCGTCAGTCGGCCAGCGATGCCGCCGAGGCGCTCGAGGATCAGATCGACGACCTCAAGGACGAGGTCGAGGACCTGGACGTTCCCATCGACTCGCAGAACTACAGCTCGTGGAAAGACATCATCGCGCTCTACGACGACCTGGAGAATCGCATTGACGTCATTTGCGATGCCTGGGAGATCAGCCTTGAGTACTCCAGCCCCGCCAACCACAAGGACGAGATCGTGGCACCGCTGGCGCGCGACAACGTAGCGGGCACCAACGACAACAAATACCGTCTGGACTTTGAGGACCGCTACCCCGGCGCCGCACCCGTCGAGGTGAAGTAATCCCAACAACTGATCAAAACTTGCGGTGAAATAGGGATTAATTAGGCCTTTTGCCAGCAAAAACAGTCCCTATTTCACCGCAACTTAGAAGTGGGGCCGGGCGCGCATTTGCATTTGCGCGCCCGGCCCCGCCGTGTCTATATGTGCTCGGATATGTGCTCGGTTACTTGTCGGCAGCGGTCTTTTTGGTAGTCGACTTCTTGGCCGTCGTCTTTTTTGCCGCCGTGGCCTTCTTTGCCGCCGTCGTCTTTTTGGCCGCGGTCGTCTTCTTCGCCGTGCTCGCCTTGGTTGTGGTCTTGCGGCCGCGGGCGGGCTTCTTCTCCTTGGTCGGGCAGTCCATGTTGACGCAGATACGCCACGGACCGCGCGCCGTGTTGACCACCACGATGGGAGCGCCGCACTCGGGACAGGTCTCGCCCGTCGCCTCGAGCTTGCCGCGCGCCGGCAGCGGATAGCTCACGCCGCAGTCATCGTAGTTGGTGCAGCGGATAAAGCGCTTGCCGCTCTTTTCGCTCTTGTGCGCGATCAGGTCGCCATGGCGTCCTGCCTCGGCGCACACCTTGCACTCGCCCACCTTAAGGTCGGGCTCGTAGTTGGTGGGGCACGTGGGGTTCACGCAAATCTCGAAGGCCTTCTGGCGGAACGGCTGGCACTTAATGCGCGGCGCGCCGCACTCGGGGCACACGGCCGCCTCGCCCTCGAGCGGGCTTACCTTGACGCCGCTCGGCACCGGATAGGTCACGTCGCAGTCGGGCCAGCCCATGCAGCCGATAAAGCTGCCGCGGGTCTTGGCGCTCGTCTTCATAACCAGGTCCTTGCCGCACTTGGGGCAGGCGCCCACGCGCGCATCGGCCGTGACGGCGTCGCTAATGGCGTCGCCCAGCTCCTGTGTGTGCTTGAGCAGCTCGTCGAGCACACCGGCCAGCAGCGCGCGCGAGTGCGTCACGACATGCTCTTCGGTATCCTCGCCGCGCTCCACACGGGTCATATCGCCATCGAGCTCGCTGGTCATATCGGGGCTCGTGATGCGCGGGGCAAACTGCGTCAGCGCGTCGATGATGGCGATGCCTAGCTGGCTCGGCTCAACGGGATCATTTTTGAGATAGCGCACGGCGTACAGACGCTCGATGATGCTCGCGCGCGTGGACTTGGTACCCAGGCCGCGCTTTTCCATCTCCTGAACGAGCTTGCCCTGGCTATAGCGCGCGGGCGGCTCGGTCTGCTTGGCCTCGAGCTTAATGTCGAACACGTCGACCGTATCGCCCTGCTCCAGCGGCGGCATCTGCTCGTCGCGTTTAAGGCCGTACGGGTAGGCCTCGCGGAAGCCAGGGGTCACGAGCACATCGCCCGAGGCCACGAACGGCTCACCGTTCACGTCGAGCTCGAGCTTGGTGTTCTCGATGGTCGCGGGCCCCATGAGCGTCGCCAGGAAGCGACGGGCGATGAGGTCGTAGAGCTTGCGCTGGCCGCCGTCGAGCGTGGACGGATCGCCCTCGCCCGTGGGATAGATAGGCGGGTGGTCGGTGGTCTCGACTTTGCCGCGCGTGGGCTTCATGGGACCGGCGAGCACCTTTTTGCACACGGGCGCCAGCGCCGGGTTGATCTTTGCCAGGTCGCTCACCACGGCGCCCAGATCGAGCGTCGCGGGGTACACGGTATTATCGACACGCGGGTAGCTGATGAGACCGGCCATGTAGAGGGACTCGGCGATGCGCATCGTACGCGCAGGCGAGATGCCCTCGGCCGCGGCGGCAGCCTGCAGCGAGGTCGTCGCAAACGGCGTGGGCGGCTGCTGCTTACGCGAGCGCTTGGTCACCGCGGCAACGGTCGCCGTCTTGGCGCCGTCGACATGGCCGTACGCCGTCTCGGCAGCATCCTTGTCGGTAAAACGCGCCGTCTTGTGCGCGATCTTAAAGCGGTCGTCCTCGGCAGCGCCCTGCGCGGCACCCATGCCGCGAATCTGCCAATAGTCCTCGGGCACAAACGCCATGCGCTCGCGCTCGCGCTCGACCACCAGGGCAAGCGTCGGCGTCTGCACGCGGCCGGCAGAGCGCACGTTACCAAAGCCGCCGAACTTGGCGAGCGTCAGATAGCGCGTGAGCACCGCGCCCCAAATGAGGTCGATATGCTGGCGGCTCTCACCGGCGTCGGCTAGATTCTGGTCGAGTGAGACGAGATTATCGAAGGCGTGCGTGATCTCGGCCTTGGTAAACGAAGAGTACTGGGCGCGGGCAACCGGCAAGTCGGGCGCCACCTCGCGCACCTTGTTGAGAGCGTCCGAACCGATCAGCTCGCCCTCGCGGTCGAAGTCCGTGGCGATGATGACGCTGTCGGACTTCTTAGCCAGGTTCTTGAGCGAACGAATGAGCTCCTTCTCGGCCGGTAGCTTAATGACGGGTGCCCAGGTGAGGTAAGGCAGGCTCTCGAGCTTCCAGCCCTTGATGGAAATGCCGTCGGCAAGGAACGGTTTACGCTTGGTGTCGTAGGGCGGACGCGCCAGGCCATCGGGTATGTCGGCCGGCAGCATCTCGCCGTCCTCGGTGACCGAATACCAGCCCAGCTTTTTATCGAACAGCACGCTGTCACAAAAATCGGGCGCGAGGATGTGACCGGCAAGGCCGATCGTCACGCACTCCTCGCCCTTCCACTCAAAACGGTAGATGGCGGTGTTGTACACCTTGTCCTTTTTAGGCTTACCCGTGGACAGCCGCTCGGCGATCTGACGCGCGGCGTCGTTTTTCTCGGCGATGATGAGCTTC
>DBFZQW010000102.1:0-35627 GCA_048521445.1 Collinsella sp.
GACGTCGCCATCGCGGCTATCACCGACACGCCCGAGCGTGAGAAGGAAGTCACTTTCTCCGATTCCTACTACATGGACGATCAGGCTATCGTGACCAAGGTCGATAACACCGACATCACGGCCGACAACTACAGCGAGAAGCTCAACAACGCCGACGCTACCATCATCGTCCAGTCTGGCTCGACCGCCGAGGCCTTTGCCCAGGAGAACTTCCCCAAGGCCAAGATCGTCCCCTACAAGGACGCCACCGAGTGCTTCAGCGCCCTGCAGTCCGATAAGGGCGACGCCGTAGTCACCAACCGCTCCGTTGCCAGCCAGCTGACCGCCGAGCAGTTCAACACCTGCCATACGGTTAAGCAGGTCAGCACCGGCGAGGAGTATGCCATCGCCATCAACCAGGGCAACACCAAGCTCAAGGACGACATCAACCAGGCCATCAAGGATCTGACCGACGACGGTACCGTTGACGCCCTCATGGCTAAGTACAACATCAAGTAAAATAGCTACTTGATTGCGCGCGGGCCCTTTCCGTTTTGCGGAGAGGGCCTTTGCGCTTCTCTTGACGGAGAGCGTTTCCGTCTCGTTTTGCCGGCAACTTCTACGATAGGAGCCACCTTGTCTCGACTGAACAAAGGGGCCGCAGAGCAGCGTTTTCCACTGCCTGCCTTGCTCCAAAAGCTAGCCTGCGTCATGGCCGTGGCGCTCGTGCTGGTGTGCGCGGGGGCATATGCGCCCACGACCGCCCAGGCGCTTGAGACCGCAAAGATTACCGCCCGACCCAACACCGGTTCGGGCAGCGCTGTGGTCGGCGGCACCGAGACGCGTATTACCTGGGAAGTTCAGGCCGATGCCGACGAGGAGCTGAGCGGTCTTTCGCTGACGTTTGTCGACGGCACGACGTTTGGCACCGATGACACGCGATTGACGATGCTCTCGGGCGAGGACCTCATGGATCGTACGCCCATGAAACCCACGTGCACGGCTGACGGCCAGACGCTCAAGATTGACTTTGGCGAGACGGCGCCTGCCGGCGGCTTTTTCCGTGTCGAGGTTTACGGCGTGACGTTCCCCGTCGAGGGCGGCGATGAGGCCTTTAGCGGAACTTATACGCTTGCCGACGGTTCGACCAAGAAGATTTCCAAGATTCCTTCCGTCGAGATTAAGGGTGTGACGGCATTCGATAACTTCCTGGCCGATCTTAAGGAACAGCCGTGGGTCGAGGCCTGGAACTCCAATATGTTCCTGCGCCTGTTCCTGAACCCGGTGATTTTGGTCCAGAGCCTGCCGATCGTCTTCAAGGGCTTCCTTATGTCGCTCTCGATCGTGCTCGTGGCGTTTCCGCTGGCAATTCCCTTCGGTTTTGCCCTGTCGCTCATGCGCATCTCCAAGTCGCGCATCCTGCGTTGCCTCGCCGGCATCTACGTGAATATCATTCGCGGTACGCCGGCGTTCCTGCAGATCTATATCGCGTTCTTCGGTCTGCCGTTGGCCGGCGTCAAGGTGGACGACTATGTCTTGGGCGTTATCGTCATGGCCATGAACTCGTCTGCGTACCTGTGCGAGATCTTCCGTGCCGGTATTCAATCGATCCCCAAGGGCCAAAACGAGGCTGCTCGCTCTCTGGGCATGAATGCCTTCCAGACGCTGCTCTACGTTATGATTCCGCAGACATTCCGCAATGTTTTGCCTACGCTGACCAGCGAGTTTATCTTGCTTTACAAGGATACGTCGCTGCTTGCCGCCGTGGGTGTGGTCGAGATCGTCATGAACGCCCGTACCATCGTGGCCACGACGGGCTCCATCACGCCGTATGTGGTTGCCGCCCTGTTCTATCTGGTCATCACCCTGCCGCTCGCTCGCTTGGTGAGCGGTCTTGAGGCGAGGCTTTTGGGCACGACCGAGACCAAGAAGAAGCGTCCCGCCAAGAGCGCCGGACAGGTTGTCGCGACGCCTGCCGATCACATCGCCGGTTTGTAAGGAGGTCCTATCATGAGCGAAACCAATAACTCGAACGAGGTCGTCGTCAGTATCAAGAACCTCCAGAAGGCCTTTGGCGATAACGTGGTCCTGCGCGATATCGATCTAGATGTGCACAAGGGTGAGGTCGTTGTGGTCCTGGGCCCTTCGGGCTCGGGCAAGTCGACGATGCTTCGCTGCATCAATCGTCTGGAGCATCCCACGAGCGGCTCGATCATCGTTGAGGGCGTGGACGTGTGCGCCAAGGGTGTCGACCTCAACAAAGTGCGCACGCACCTGGGCATGGTGTTTCAGCAGTTCAACCTGTTCCCGCACCTGTCGGTCAAAAAGAACGTCATGCTTGCGCAGCAAAAGGTGCTCAAGCGCAGCAAGGAAGAGGCCGAGAAGATTGCCATCGAGGAGCTGACCAAGGTCGGCCTGGCCGAGCGCATCGACTTTATGCCGAGCCAGCTCTCGGGCGGTCAGCAGCAGCGCGTGGCGATCGCCCGCGCCCTGTCGATGAATCCACACGTGATGCTCTTTGACGAGGCTACGTCAGCGCTTGACCCCGAGCTTGTCCGCGACGTTCTTGGCGTCATGCGCGATCTTGCACGTGACGGTATGACCATGATCGTGGTGACGCACGAGATGGGCTTTGCCCGCGATGTCGCCGACCGCGTGGTCTTTATGGACGGCGGCGTTATCGTGGAAGAGGGCACGCCGAGCGAGGTCTTCGACCATCCCAAGAGCGAACGCACCAAGGCGTTCTTGGGCAATATCTCGTAGCCGCTTTATATGACTGACATAGCAGAAAACGGGAGCCGGATGTGATCCGGCTCCCGTTTTTGTTGGGACGCGAATGTGTTTTGGTGCAGAGCGCGTTACGGGCGGAGCTCATTGCCGCTAGGCGAGCTCGGCTCCAAGGGCGCGGCAGGCCGCCTCGCCCTCATCGTCGGGGGCGTCGTAGCAGATGACGGAATCGACGACGTTAACACCCGCCTCGTCGGCGTCCGCCTTCCAGTTGTCCATCCATTCGCCCTCGGCCCACGAATAAGAGCCAAAGAGGACGACCTTCTTGTCGCCGAGAGTCTCCTTGACCTCGTTCCACATCGGCTGGAACTCATCGTACTCGAGTTCCTCGGAGCCCATGGCGGGGCAGCCGAAGGCGAAGGCGTCGTAGTCGGCGGCCCTGTCGGTAGAGAAGTCGGCGCAGGGGATGATCTCAGTTTCGGCACCCGCGGACGTGGTGCCTTCGGCGACGAGATTTGCCATGGCCTCGGTATTGCCCGTGCCGCTCCAATAGACGACGGCGATCTTGCTCATGTTGAGTCCTTTCAGTTGTGCGGCAGGTTGCCGCGGCTTCTATGTTCTATCGGGTTGCCTGGGCAAGTTGCGCCAAGCTGCAGCCCTGCTGATAGACAAAGGTGAGGTATTGAGTGCAAGCGCGGTAGGCGTCAAACATCGCAAGCGCTTGCTCGACATTCGTGTAGACCTTCCAAGCTCCAAAGACCTTGTAGTTCTCGCCGCGCTGGACGATAAACTCGCGCACATCGTCGTAGGGATATCCGAGGAAGTAGCCTATTTCGTGCGGAAACTCGCAGGTGCAGTCGTTGCTGCAGCTAGCTTGCTGGGGTAGTGCGCATCGAGTCTGGCTACAGGCGCATTCCGCGACGTTATTGCTCGCGAGCGTGATGCGTGATGCCAAATGCACAAGGCATGTCGAAAGGTCTTTCGTGTCGTAGCCTTCCGAGGCGAGCGCCGTTTGGGCGCGAGGGTCTGCGAAATAGGTGGTGAGGCTTTTGGCTCGGTACATATACACGAGCGCTCCGCAGGGCCGCCAGACCAAAACACTCAGGTGGATACCGAACGGGTCAAGCTCGCGATTGCACTGGGCGATAACGTTGAGCAGGCGTGCTCGGCGCTCTGCGATGGTTTCGGTTGCGACCGAGCCGTCCCCGTGGGCGTAGGTGCCTGGATAGGTAAAGAGCGATGCCGGCTTGATGCCCGCGAGCGTGGGAGAGCAGTTGCGCACGACTGCCGCCTGAAACGTTGGGATGTCTATGGTTCGAGTCACGGCGCTCCTTACGGATCTAAACTGTTAGCCTAGGAAAACTTATACACGAAAGTAAGCCATGGTCAACAAAAAAGTTTGAAGAGGGAAACTAATTGACCGAACGGACATGAATTTGGGTTAAGATGGGGACACCCCATGGGGGTATCTAGATAGTGCTACTTGAAAGGGGAACGCATGAGTGACTTGCTCAACCCTGCGAATCTCATCGTGCTGGCCGTCATTGCCGTCGGCATGTTTTTTGGACTGCGTCGCATTGCCGCTTCGACACACGGGAAGAGTTGCTGCAGCGATGGTGCGAGCGGCAAGAAGGCCAAAAAGGTTGTTGTGGTGGATACCGATGCATCGCACTATCCCTATAGCGATGAGCTGCTCATCGGCGGCATGAGCTGTGACGGCTGCGCTCAGAACGTGGCCAATGCCCTCAATGCGCTGGACGGCGTGTGGGCAACGGTGACGTATGCGGATCACACGGCACGTGTGCGCTCTAAACAGCCGGTTGATCGTGGTGTTCTCGAGACGGCCGTGAAAGACGCGGGCTACTACGTCATGACGCTGTAAGCGCCGCCCTGGATGCGCTTCCTTGGCTAGGCTCGTCCGCGCAGTTCGATGTCTTGGATGTCGTCGAAGTCGATGGCGATGTCTTTGAGCTTGAGGAGCTTGAAGGCGGGGAGCGCCTCGTCGAGGATGCCGGTGCGGCTGCGATAGCCGTATGTATCGTAATAGGTGACACGAACCAAGTCGCCACGTTTGAGGCCCTCGAGCTTTTTCGAAAGCTCGAGGGCTTTTTCTTCCGTGAGCTCGCATTTGGGTTCGACGGTGATTTCCTGCTTACGTACGAGCTCGTAGTATCCCGTGAGGGCGGCAAAGGGCATAAACTGCGCGGCACGGCCGGCGCGGACGGAGCCGTTGACGGTGAGCTTGGGGTCGGTGGAGCGACGTCTTCCCTCGGGGTCCGCTAGACGTTCAAAAGGCGTCGGTGGCCGCATCGGCTGTTGTTGGGACTTAGGCACGATGTCCTCCTACCTGATCGTTGCGTTCGCGTGCGGTGGCGCCGGCGGTAAAGCTCAATCCCTTGACGAGCGCGTTCTTGCCGTACTTGCCCTTCACGGCCAGGACGGCGCGCGCCAGCTCGCGCTCGCGCTCATCGGCCTCGATATCGCTAAACAGGTCGATAGTGGCAAATTCTTCGGGCATGAGGTTGCCAAATCCCAAGTTGATGCGTTTGACCGGTCGTTTGGGATCGACGGTCTGCGCCCAGAGCTCATCGAAATAGCCCATGATCTTCTTAAACGAATTGGTGCGCTCGGGCAGCTTTCGCGAAGCGTTGGAGTGCGCAAAGAGTGCGGCATAGCCACCGCGCGGTTTGCCGCCATGCTCTCCCACAAAGATGCCATCGATTGCCTGCGCCTCGCGCACCAGGCGGCGCCGTTCGTCATCGCGCTGGACGGGCTTGGGCGCACGGGGCGCGAGTCCGGGGCCGGCGGTTGCGGTGGGTTCGATACTCGACGTGCTTGAGCGTAGGTGTCCGCATCCGTCCACATATTGCGCTGTGCCGCTGGCGTCGAGGCGGCGTATGTCGGCTCGTTCGCTTGCATAACCCACAAAGAGCGAGATGCTGTCGCACACCACGTGCTTATCGATCAAGTCCAGCACGGCGTTGTCGACCATCTCGCGCAAGACGGTGTAGGCCTGTTCATAGGCATAGCCTTTCGAGAGCACCTGTCCTGTGGTAGTTGAGGTTGCCTGCGGGCGATAGGCTTGGATATCGGCGATAGTTGTCGGCTCGCGCCCGAAGGCGTGGTCGATGAGATATTCGGCATTGACGCCGAGCTCGTCGTAAAGCAGGTTTTCGTCGAGCGCGGCGACGCCCATCAGATCGTATACCCCGTACTTTTCGAGGCGGGCTGCCACGCCGGGGCCGATGCCCCAGATGTCGGTGATGGGACGATGGGGCCAGATCTCCTTGCGAAAGGTCTCGTCGTCGAGTATGCCGATGCGGCTGGGTACGTGCTTGGCGGTAATGTCGAGCGCTACCTTGGCTTGGAATAGGTTGGGGCCGATGCCAACCGTTGCCGTGATGCCGGTGCGCCCCAGGACCTCGTCACGCAGCATACAGGCAAAGCCTTTGGCATTAGTGTGGTAGAGGTCTAGATAGGGCGTCACGTCGATAAAGCATTCGTCGATTGAATAGACGTGAATGTCTTGCGGGCTCACGTATTCCAGATAGATGCCGTAGATTTGCGCCGACACTTCCATGTAATGCTGCATGCGCGGTGCGGCCTTGATGTAGTCGATGCCGTCGGGAATCTCGAACAGGCGACAGCGGTTATGGATTCCGAGGTCCTTCATGGCTTGGGTAATGGCGAGACAGATGGTCGTACGCCCGCGTGATTCGTCGGCAACGACCAGGTTGGTGGTGAGTGGGTCGAGTCCGCGGTCGACGCACTCGACGCTGGCGTAAAACGTCTTAAGGTCGATGCAGATATAGGTGTGACGCTCGTGCCCCACGCGTCCTCCCGTCAAACACATGTTCTTATCGAATACATGTTCGATAATACCCGCTCATCCGGACATCGTCAAAACCTGCCAAAAAGGGACTGGTTTGTTTTGGTAGGTATGGTCGTGCGGTTAGATTGGGTTTTTAACGCAGCTCTAAAGAGTGCGAAACAGCTCGGAAAACCTCGCTTCGTAGCATGAACCTAACGATTGATACCGCCTATACGCATGGAAGGGTTGTGGGAAAGATGGTCAACTATGGGTTTGGTATGCCGACGCGCTTGGTTGCGGATGGGGATGTGGCTCGCTGGTGCGGGCGATTGGTTGCCCACTATGGCGGCACCAAGGCGCTGGTCGTGCTGGGCGGTGACAAGCATACGCGCGATGAGCTTGTCTCGGCGGCACTTGGCTCGCTTGATCGAGCCCTGCTCGAGCGTGTGCTTTTCCGCTGCGGCTCGGTTGAGGGCGACGGGGGAGACGAGCTGATCGACGAAGCCGTGGCCCTGGCGACCGACGAAGGCGTGGACTTTGTCCTGGCGATTGGCGATGCCGATACTGCCGGCTTTGCGCGCGAGCTCGCGCGTCGCATGGCGGCGCTCGATGCCGGCGAAGACGGCTTTGTGCCTTATGGATGCATTGTCTCGGAGGGCAAGGTGCCTGCTGTCGTGGGCACCGGCGAGGTTCCCGTTTTTGCCATTATCGCGCCCGATCTGCTGGAGGGCATCGGGTCTCCTCTGCGTGAGTTACTCGGCAGCGTCTGCGCCGCGGCCTAATATTTGCCATAAAAGGACGGGTTATTTTTGGTTGGTAAAGCGTTTGACCTGCCAAAATAAGCCTGTCCCTTTTTGATCGGTTGCCGTTTGGGGGCCGATTGGCAACGCTCGCTGATTATGGTCTTGACCTGCGCTAGAATAGTGGCATCTGAATGTCCGGGCGCATGGAGGCGTGCGCCCGTATGCTGAGGAGGACTCTATGGCAACTGTTGCCGCACCTATCGATGCTACGTCGACTGCCGCTTGGAAGGCGCTCGAGGCTCATCAGGAGAAGCTCGAGGCCGAAGGTATCGACCTCAAGGCCTGGTTCGCCGCCGATGTCGAGCGCGTGAACAAGCTGAGCTTTGACGCCGGTGACCTGCACTTCGATCTGTCGAAGAACCTGGTGACCGATGAGACCGTCAAGCTGCTGTGCGATCTTGCCCGCGAGGTGAAACTCGAGGAGCGCCGCGACGCCATGTTCTCCGGCGAGCACATCAACACCACCGAGGATCGCGCCGTCCTGCACACCGCGCTGCGCCGCCCGGCAAGCGAGAAGGGCCAGCTCATCGTCGACGGCCAGGATGTCGTCGCCGACGTGCACGAGGTCCTCGATCGCATGTATGCCTTCGCCGAGCGCGTGCGCTCCGGTGAGTGGAAGGGCGTTACCGGCAAGAAGATCGAGCACCTGGTGTCTATCGGCATCGGCGGCTCCGATTTGGGCCCGGTCATGGCTTACGAGGCCCTGCATCCCTATGCCGACGCCGGTATCGACTGCCGCTATATCTCCAACATCGACCCCAACGATCAGGCAGAGAAGCTCAAGGGCCTCGATCCCGAGACCACGCTCGTGATCATCGTCTCCAAGACCTTTACCACGCTCGAGACCCTCACCAACGCCCGCGAGGTCAAGACCTGGATGCTCGAGCAGCTCAAGGCTCAGGGCGCCATCGACGGTTCCGATGAGCAGAACGCCGCGGCCGTGGCCAAGCACTTCGTCGCCGTTTCCACCGCACTCGACAAGGTCGAGGCCTTCGGCATCGACCCCGCCAACGCCTTCGGTTTCTGGAACTGGGTCGGCGGCCGCTACTCCGTCGACTCCGCCGTGGGCCTGTCGCTGATCGTCGTCCTCGGCCCCGAGCGCTTCCAGCAGTTCCTCGAGGGCTTCCATGCCATCGACGAGTACTTCTGCAACACGCCGCTCGAGAACAACGCCGTCGCGCTGATGGGCCTGCTCAACGTCTGGTACGTCAACTTCTTCGGCTCCAAGAGCCACGCCGTGCTTCCGTACTGCCAGTATCTGCACCGTTTCCCGGCCTACCTGCAGCAGCTCACCATGGAGTCCAACGGCAAGCATGTCCGCTGGGACGGCAGCGCCGTGACTTCCGACACCGGTGAGATCTTCTGGGGCGAGCCCGGCACCAACGGTCAGCACGCCTTCTACCAGCTGCTGCACCAGGGCACCGTGGTGGTCCCGGCCGACTTTATCGCTTTCGCCAACACTGCCAACCCCGCAACCGACAGCGGCCAGGATGTCCACGAGCTGTTCCTGGGCAACTTCCTGGCCCAGACCAAGGCACTCGCCTTTGGTAAGACGGCCGATGAGGTGCGCGCCGAGGGCACGCCCGAGCAGATCGTCCCGGCCCGCTGCTTTGAGGGCAACCGTCCGACGACCTCGATCTTCGGCGACACGTTGACCCCGTTCGCGCTCGGCGAGCTCATCGCCCTGTACGAGCACATTACGTTTGTCGAGGGCACGGTCTGGGGCATCGACTCCTACGACCAGTGGGGCGTCGAGCTGGGCAAGCAGCTTGCCAAGCAGATTACCCCGGCCTTCCACGACGACGCCGCCAAGGCCGAGCAGGACGCTTCGACCCAGGCGCTCATCGAGTTCTACCGCGCTCACCGCAAGTAGTCGCTGCTGTTAACGCATCGCGCCTTATAGTCAGGGGCCCGTATCCGATAGGATACGGGCCCCTTTGCTTTGCCGTGGTCCCGGGGCGCACGGCCTTTGTGGAACATCGCCGGGGCGACGCGCGCTGCGAGAACCCTGCGCCTAGATCTCGGCCTCCGCATGGCCTCGCTGCGCCTCGGGCAGCTCCCCGTAGAACGGATGGTCTTCGAGCCTAAAGCGCTCGACCTGTTCGGGAGTGCGACCGCGTACAAAGAGCCACGAGCGATCAATCGGCGTCGCCATGAGCGTGCTGGGCAGCGCGTCGGCGCGGTCGGAAAACACCCGGGCACTCTCGGGATCCTGGAACGCCAGCACCAGATGCGTGTCGCAGTTGCCCATGATAGAGCGTGCGCGTGCCTCGCCATAGAGCGCATCGAGCTGGTTGGTCGACTGCAGCAGCAGCGTTGCCCAGATGTTGCGGCTTCGGATAATCGAGAGCACGTTGTCGATCTGGGGGATCTGCAGATTTGCGAAGTCATCGAGCATAAAGCGCACGGGCACGGGCAGGCTGCCGTCGGGCTGCCTATCGGCCTCGCGAATGAGGCCCATAAACGCCTGCGTAATAAAGAGGCCGGTCAGCGGATCGAGATTGCGGTCGATATCGCTCACGGTTACAAACAGGGCGCAGGGGGTGTGTCCCATGGAAGCGAAGTCCACCTGATGGCACTCACGATAGAGCTGTGCCGCACCGTCGAATCCCAGACACATGACCTTTTCGGCAAGGATGCCGACGATGCTCGCGTGCATGCGCTCGGCATTTTGCGTAATGGCGTAGCGCCGCCATAGCGAGAGGGCATAGCTTTGGGGTCGGTCGTGATCAGGTCGTCAAACAATCGACCCGTGGCACCGTCCTGCAGGTGCTCGATCAGCTTGATGACCGAGCTGATCGTCTGCTCGTCGGCGGGTAGCTGTTCGGTGACGTAGGCGATAAGACACGACAGCAGGTTTGCCGCCGCATGATCCCAAAAGGGCTGGTTGTTGTCCTCGATGGGGCAGATGACCTTTGCCACCGAGAGAATGTCCTGCTGGTTGGGCCTGCCGTCCGCCTTGCGGCGAATGTGCTTCAGGGGGTTGTAGCCGCAGCGCTCGATGCCGGGCGCAAGGGCCGGGACGGTGTTGAGGTCGGCGAAGTTGAGACATTGCACGCGGTAACCGTGGGCTGCCAGCACGGGTCCCACTTCGCGACAGAGCGTGCCTTTGGTGTCGAGCACGATGTAGCTTGCGTTCATTTGCAGCAGGTTGGGCTTGAGGACGTTTCGGGTCTTGCCGGCTCCCGAGGGGCCGATCACAAGTGCATTGTTGTTGAGTCCCGTTTGGCGGGTGTCGCAGGAAAGCGTTCGATCCTTGGCGAGGATGGTGGACGATGCGGACTCAGATGCGGCGAGGCGGCTGGCGAGGTTAGACATGGGCGACCTCCTTGGTGGTCGAGAGGATTTCGTGGGCAAAGCCGAGCTCGACGGCGCGCTCGGCCGAAAGGTAGGTGTCTTTTGCAGTGAGGGACTGGATGCGCTTGGGCGTGAGGCCGCTGCGGTCCGAGAGGATTTGCGTGAGGGTCTTGCGGGTCTGCATGAGACGCCGGCTGGTTTCCTGCAGCGCAAGTGCCGAGCCGCCTGCCCCCTGGGGGATCAGCGGGTCGTGAATCATAAGCTCTGCATGGGGCGCCATACGGCGATCGTCGCCGCCCATAAAGATCACAGCGCCCATGGACGCGGCGAATTCCAGGCAGACGGTGCGGATGGGGCACGATGCGAGGCGCATGGCGTCATAGATCGCAAGACCCGATCGCACGCTTCCGCCGGCGCTGGCGACAAATATGGTGATGGGGCGGCTGGGGTCGGTGGCATCGAGCAGGCGGATCTGCTGGCATAGGTCGTGGGCCATCGGGGTTTCGATATTTCCCATGACGGAGAGCTCGCGACGGGCGAGCATCTCATCGTAAATGCTGGTGAGCGTGATACCTCGGGCGGATTCACGCATGGTGAGGGGGCTGATGATGGGGGAATGATTGGTGTCCATGAGGACTCCTTTCTGTTGGTTGTGTTGTGGAATAGGATTGTTGCCCGCGGAGGGGCTGGCGGGCTACAGGGTTCGTCCGAGCCTGAGATCGAGCTCGGTTGTGGGGCAGGCTGCCTGTTCGTGCGGCTCGCAAGCGCCAAGGGCTCCAAAGCGATGGAGCGTTGCGACGGGCGTGGTGTAGGCGAGCCGCAGCTGATGCTCGACAGGGGCACATCCGTCATTTTTGTAATGAGCCGCGTAGTACTGCGCGATGCTGGCGTTCATCTCGCTGCCATTGCGATGGCGCTCAAACTGGCGTCTGCAGGTCTCGATGATCTTTGCTACCGACTTGGGTGCCGTCGCGGGAACAAGGGCGAGATAGCCCTCAAATAGCTCGTTGATGCTCAGGAGGCACAGTAGGTCGATCAGCGTCCTTATGGCTGCTCCCTCGGCGGAAAAGTGCGCGGTCATGCGGTTATATCGGTTGCGGTCGACGATGGCCGCATGGGGTCTTGGAGTTTTCTGCCCCGTGGTCCCGGGCTTTTGCCGCGCCTGTGTATTGAGCTCGACGTTGCAGCGCTTGAGGCCGTCCAACGGAAGGAACAGTGCGGTGCGCAGGGTGTTCCGCTTGCTTTCGAGTTCATGACGCTCGTCGGGTTCCCATTCGAGCTTGAGTTTCGTGTCGAGCGCCGTAAGCATATGGGCTAGGCAGCCTACGGTAAGAACGTACGAATCGTTGTCGCGTTTTGGGGCATAGGGGTCTGTCAGCTTGCGAATGTCGGGGTCGCCCATGATCTTTGTGCAGCGCTTCAGCAGTTGAGGGTGGTCGGCCAAGATCGTCGCGAGCGGTAGCGACGCGTAGTTCTTGATGGTCGCGGCGGCAAAGGCGGCGTCATATTCGTTTGCATATGCTCGCTCAATGCGGGCATCCAGAATGCTTTTCTTATCGCCGTCTTCAGCGTGGTGGTTTGTCATAGCTTCTCCAATCGGTTGATGTTCGTGCTGTTTGTTGATGTGTTGGTTGTCGTGAGTGATGTGCTTGCCGTGGGTGATGTGCTGACGTTGGGGTGCTATGCGGTTTTCAATGAGCCCGTGAGGCAGTTGCTGCAGGGGCGGGATGGAACGGCCCATGCAAGGCGGAAGGCATCGTGCTCAAAATCGAGACAGCAATGCCCTGGGTGCCTCACATGTGGCAGTTACCTCATTAAGTTGTCATTGCGTTTGGGGTTGTACTTTGCCGATCTTCTTTCTCTTACACGCTAAAAACTGAAATTTCATATGCTCGATCTACTTAAAACCGCAACGGCGGTCTTTTATCAACTTATATGTCGGAACGCGTCTTTGCAAGTACTTTTTTGCGTTTGTTTCAAATGGGGTGGTTTTGCAACCGTCACGCGCCACGCTATGCGAACGTGCCCCTTTTCTGTTGTCGGTCGGATACGATGAGTCGCGTGACGTCGTCAGAGGTCGAATTCGACCGCTAACGACGTTGTGCAGCTCATCATTTCTGGTCGCAAACAGTAAAGGGGCATGAGGGTGTATTGAGGGGGGATGTCTTGCTGTCGGCATCCGCGTGCGGTGCCATTCGCTGTCTGTAAATATACGTTTACAGCTAATTTCATACCACTTGTCGGAATGCGGACGCTGTCCTTGTATGTCGGGCGTACATTGAACGTGGTTTTTCGCGTGAAACCACGAATCGGTTGTCAGTCCTGAACAAGGAGGCCCAGCATGACACTTGCCAAACCCATCAATAAATACATCGACTATATCGATGCCCCCGAGGACACGTTTGAGCAGTATGTCGAGAAGGCGTTAAAGTACAACTTTCGCTGCGTATTTGCGAACCTTCAGGAGTACGAGACGGGCCGCGCCATGCTCGAGGGCTCTGACATCATCCTTGCCGGCGCCATCGACTTTCCCCAGGGCACTATGACGCTTGAGGAGAAGCTTGCGAGGTTTGAGGAATACGCTACGTGTGGCTTTACCGAGATTGACTACGTTTTGAATCAGGGGTCGATCGAGAACCGCGATTTTGATGCCATCGAGCGCGAGATGACTACCATTGCTGATTTTTGTCGCGCGCATGGCATCACTGACAAGGTAATCGTCGAGATGTGCAAGCTGGACGGCGACGACGCCGCCAAGCGCCGTGTATGCGAGATCGCGCTGGAGGCCAAGCCGGGATTCCTTAAGACATCGACCGGTAGAAGCTTTGGCAGTGCTAAGCTCGAGGACGTGCGGCTGATGCACGAGGTGCTCGGCGATGCCGTGGCAATCAAGGCGGCGGGCGGTATCCATAATTACGAAGAGGCTTGCGCATTCATCGAGGCCGGCGCCAGCGCGTTAGGTGCATCGGCGGGCATCGCGATCGTCGAGGGCGCACCGACGGATGAGCGTCGCTAGCAGACGTATTTGACCTGAGCGATAAAGCTTCACGACCACACGCCGTTCATGTTCGGGACAATATGACATTTTTCCCGTTGCAAACGGAGTCGCGGTGGCTGTTCTGTATGATGACTCAGACAAGGTTATTCAATGACAGGGAGGCATATATGGCAATCAAAGCCATCGCGATGGATATCGACGGTACGCTCACCAACGATCAGAAAGTGATTAGCCCGCGTACGCGCGAGAAGCTGCTCGCGGCGCAGGAGTCGGGCATTAAGCTCATCTTGGCTTCGGGCCGTCCCGCATGGGGGCTGCACGCCTTGGCGCAGGAGCTCGACCTTCAAAACCATGACGGTCTGCTAGTTGCCTTTAATGGCGCGCATGTGGTCGACGCTCAGACCGATGAGGTGCTGTTCGATCAGGCTATGCCTGCCGACGAATTGCATCGCTTGATTGATCACCTGCGTAATTTTGACGTGATCCCTATGATTTCGCTCGGTCGTGATTTGCACGTCGAGGACTCGTACCATTGCATGATCACGCTGCCTGACGGCTCGCAGAAGAATATCGTCAAGTATGAGCGCGATGCGTGCGATCTTAAGATCCGCGAGGTGGAGAGCCTGTATGAGGTCGCTGATGCTTATCCCGTGGACAAGCTGTTGACGGCGGGCGATCCGGCCTACCTGCAGGCGCATTACGAGGAGATGTATGCGCCCTTTACCCAGACGCTTTCGGGCATGTTTACGGCCGACTGGTACTTTGAGTACACGGCGCCCGGTATCGACAAGGCCCGCGCGCTCGAGGGTGCCCTGCCCAAGCTTGGCATCGATGCCAGCGAGGTCGTATCGTTTGGCGACGGCCAGAATGACAAGTCCATGATTGAGTGGGCCGGCACCGGTGTTGCCATGGGCAACGCCGTCGATGAGGTTAAGGCTGTGGCCCAGATGGTGACCGCCAATAACAACGAAGATGGTATTGCGGTGGCGCTGGATAAGCTGCTGGGTTAGAATCGCCGATTAATGCATGGTTCGGGCGCCTGCTCGCGGGCGTCCTTTTGTTAGGGAGGGTGCCGTGTCCGCATTTCCGTTCGATGCCGTTATCTTTGACATGGACGGCGTCATTGTCGATACCGAGTATTACTACCTGGGCGAGACTGCCGCGTTTGCCAAGGAGCTTGGGCTTAACCTGACTCAAGAGGAGTTGAATGGGCAGGTCGGTACCTCGCATCAGTTCTTCCTGCATATGCTGGTCGATTGGTTTGAGCGCGCCGGTAAGGGGCATTTTACTGGCGAGGAAGCGTTGGCCCGTTGGGACGAGTGGGCGCATAAGCGTCCGCGCGACTATCAGGCTTTGATTAACCCAGGCGCCGTGGATACGATTCGAGAGCTGCCGCGCCGTGGCGTTCGCGTGGCGCTTGCCAGCTCGTCGCCCATGGTTAGCATCGAGGAAGTGCTCAACGCGTGCGGGCTGTCGGATGCCTTTGAGTATGTGGTGAGCGGCGAGCAGTTTAAGGAGAGCAAGCCCGAGCCCGACATCTACCTGCATGCGCTGGACCTGCTGGGGCTGCCCGCGAATCGCTGCTGCTGCGTTGAGGATTCGGTGCCCGGCATCACTGCCGGCAAGCGAGCCGGCCTGACAGTCATTGCCAAGCGCGAGGAGCGCTTTGGCTTTAGCCAGGATACCGCGGACAAGATTATCGACCAGCTGCCGGAGCTGCTCACGCTTTCTTAGGAGCGCGGTAGTTGCGCGTTTTTCGGGTCAGATGAGTAAATAGCCAACATTTTGGTGCGGCAGCAAGCATACTTTATGCTAATGCGGGCTCAAGGGCTTGTTGAATGCCCTTGAGCCCGCTTTTGACTTAATTGTGCTGGGAGAGGGTATATGCCACCGACTGAAGGGCTAACTGACGGTAAAGCAGCGATACCGCTGTACCAACAGGTTATCGATATCATTAAAAACGAAATCAACTCCGGCGCCTACAAGGCAGGCACGCGGATACCCAACGAATTCGAATTGGCTGAGAGCTATAAAGTTGGCCGCGTTACCGTGCGGCGCGCTATTGAGGAGCTCGTCCAGCAGGGCTATCTAACGAAGCGACAGGGGAAAGGCACGTTTGTCAATGCCCCCAAGCTCAAGCGCAAGATTCGCCAGAAGGGTGACGTCCAGAGTTTTTCGGACGCATGCCGCGTTAACGGAATGGAACCGGGGGCGTGTGTCATTTCGAGAAAGATACTGCCGGCGGATTCCACCGAAGCACAGTTCTTTGGTGTTCCCGTTGGAACTGACTTGATTTGCGTTGAGCGCGTGCGCACTGCCGATGGCGTCCCTGTCATGCTCGAGAACAACATTTATGTCTACGAGGACAACGCCTATCTATCAACGGCACCTCTATCTAACCAATCCATTTTTGAGTTCGTGCGCGACCAGACGGGCCGCACGCCCGCGTTTACCGACCCGTGCACGCTCGAGATCGCGTGCGCGTCGCCCGAGGTCGCTCGACTGTTGGCAGTTCCCGTTGGCGAACCCTTGTTTTATATGGAAGCCTTCTTTTTCGATGAGCAGCGGCGGCCGTTTATCATCGGTCGTCAGCGGATCGTTGGGTCTCGCTACGTTTTTGACATCTAGGACATTGCGAATGGAAGCGCCCGGTGGATCATCTCACCGGGCGTTTCCATACCGTTCACGGCGCAAACGCAACCGTTCAACCGCGTTGCGGCAATCAGTTTGAAATTATCTTGATGGCGAGAAAAGCTGCTGGTAATCTATGGGACGTCATAGAACGTTTGCATTGTGCAAACGTTGAAGCGAGATGCGATGCAGTCTCGAGTTCTTTGGAGGTATCTATGTCAGATACGAAGGCGAAGAAGACAAACAGACGTTTTAAGTTCAAATTACCGCATGTCTATACGATCATGTTCTTGCTGATCGTTGTCTTTGCGGTCCTGACTTGGATCGTTCCCTCTGGTCAGTATCAGCGCAAGACGATTTCGACAGCGGCGGGCGAGCGTGAAGTCGCCGTTGCTGGAACCTATGAACAGGTCGATAAGAACTACACCGATTCCGAGACCGGCGAGACCATCAATCTGGGTCAGGATATCTTCGCGGTCCTGCAAGCGCCCACCAAGGGTATCCAAGAGGCTGCCGACGTCGTTGCGTTCGTCTTATTGATTGGCGGATCGTTCGCAATCATCACCAAGACCAACGCTTTGAATGCCGGCATGAGCCGTGTGATTAAAAAGCTCAAGAACAAGGACATCCTCATCATTCCCATCACGATGACGTTGCTGTCCATTTGCGGCACTACGTTTGGTATGTCTGAGGAAGCCCTGCCGTTCTATGCCATCTTCATTCCCATCATGATGGGTATCGGTTATGACTCGATGACGGCATTCATCATCTGCTTCCTTGGTCCTAACTTGGGATATTGTGCTTCGACCATCGACCCGTTTAATGTTTTGATCGCCCAAGGCATCATTGGCATCGAGGGTAATCCGCAACTGTGGCTGCGTGCCGTTTCTTGGGTCATCTTCACTGCCGTCGGTATCGCATGGGCCATGCGCTACGCCATGCGCGTCAAGAAAAATCCCGAGTCGTCCATTGTGTACGAGGACGATAAGCTCAAGCGTATTGAGTTTTCCGTGACCGATGCCTCCATCGAGGAAGAGTTCACTATCCGTCAGAAGCTCGTGCTTATCGATTTTGCTTGCGGTATGGGCATTATCGTCTGGGGTCTTGTTACCCAGGGCTGGTACATGAATGAGATTTCCGCCGTGTTCCTTGGCATGGGCTTGCTTGCCGGTATCCTGGGCGGTCTTGACCAGCAGACGATCGCAGAGGAGTTCGTTAAGGGTCTTGCCGACTTTGCGTACGCTGCCATCGTTATCGGTATCGCTCGCGGTATTCTGGTCATCGCCGAGGGCGGCATGATCATCGACACTATCCTCCAGGCGCTCGCTACTGCGCTTGCCGGTGCACCCGCCGCCGTCTACACCACGTTTATGTATATCGTCCTTGGCCTGCTCTCTTTGCTGGTTCCCTCGAGTTCTGGCCTGGCGGCGCTCACCATGCCCGTTATGGGCCCCCTGACCGAGCTCATGGGCCTCAATCCCGAGGCGGCCGTCACCGCGCTCCAGTTTGCCAACCAGACCATCAACACCATCAGCCCCGTGGCGGGCATGACGGTCGCCGGTCTTGCCGTGGCTAGGATTTCGTTTGGCCAATGGTGGAAGACCATTTGGAAGTTCTTCATTTTCATGGTCGTCTTTGGCCTGATCGTAACGGCAATCTCTGGCATGCTTCCGGTGTAGGTGGTTGTGATGTCTGATCGTTTGACGGTCCTGACGTCTAAGAGCGTCTTTACCGGTACGGGGGACCTGCCGTTTGAAGGTTTCGTAGCGGTCCGTGGCAATCGAATTGAGGCTGTTGGCACCAAGTGTGAGGTAGCTTCGTATTTGACCCAGGCGGACGAGGTAGTTGACCTGGGCGACCGCACTGTCATGCCTGGCCTGATCGATGTGCATACCTTCTATACAGGTTGGGCGCTGCGAACGTTGGGGTCTGATCTGTCCGGCATCGCTGATGCCAAAGAGGCCGTGTCGCTCTTGCGTGCATGGAAAGAAGGTCATCCGGATTGCGCGGCGGCTTTTGGCCACAACCTACCCGAAACGTTGGCATCGGATGCCGAGAACGCAAATACAGCAGCTGTGTTTGACGAGTGTTTTGGCGATATCCCCGTCGTCTGCTTTACGCCGGGCGCGGAGACCTGCGTTCTCAATGCTGCCGCCAGTGCGCGATATGGCTTTACACCCCAGGCGTGCTATGCCGAGAAGATCTGGCGCATGATGAGCGATTTCCTCGCGCTGCCCGAGGTGCGTGCCGGGTATTCGGACTACATGAGCATGCTTAACGAGCGCGGCGTTACCGCCATCAAGGAAATGGCGTTTGATGACTACTACGGCTTTGCCGACGAAATGGCTCGCCGCGAGGAATCTGGTGAGCTGACGGTTCGCGTCTCTATGATGTCGCAGCCGGTGGGCGCCGGTGCAAATCTGGCATATGCCCGCGAGGCGCGAGAGCGCTTCCGGGGACCGTTCGTTCGTTTTTCTGGCTTCAACCGTATGACCGATCGCGGCGTATGGGTGGGGCTTGCCGAGATGATTGACCCCTATGAGGGCACGGCCGATGCGGGCGCTGCCGGCAAGACGGTCGTCGAGGAGCCAGAGTGGGATCTGATTGAGAACGAGCTGCGTGCAATTGATGCTGAGGGCTTCCGATACTCCTTGCATTGCCAGGGCGATGGCGCCGTTCGCCGCACCGTGGCGCTCTATGCCTCGCTGCCTCGAGACGAGCATGGACGGATGCTTCGCCGCCATGCGATTACCGATCTCGAGAACTCTGACCCGACCGATCTTGTCGAGTTTGGCAAGTTAGGTGGAATTTGCGAGGTCTATCCGCAGATTCTGACGCTGGACCGGCGCGAGGATTGCCTGTCGATGATGCGTCGACAAATTGGCGAGACGCGACTTTTGCACAGCTGGAATCGCCGCGGCATGGAAGATTCCGGATGCACAGTGTGCTGTGGAACGGATTTGCCACTGCTGATTCCGAGCCTGGGCGAGTCAATCTACAGCGCGTGCGGTGGATTCTTCGCCGACGGACTGCCCGTGAATGAGGTCAACACGCTGACGCTTGTCGAGCTCTTGCGCGCTTGGACTGCCGGGGGCGCGTACGATCTGATTCGCGAAGACGAGCTGGGTACGCTTGAGGTTGGCAAGCTTGCCGATATCTGCGTGCTCGATCGGGATGTGTTCGACCTCGATTATCGCGACGCACGCGATCTTGCGGTTGATATGACGATGTCGGACGGACGAATCGTGTTCGATCGAAATAAGGAGGCATAAGATGCCTGAATCCAAACCGACGCTGCGCCGCGAGCAGATTGCGGGCATGAATATCCACTACATCATGTGGTCGCTCGATTACTTCCTTGATGTGCAGCAGCGTTTGGGCTTTGAGTCCATTGAGCTGTGGTGTGCGGAGCCGCATGTGACACTCGACCACACGGGCTACTTTGAGGCTGAGGTCCTGGCAAAAAAGGCTGCAGACCGTGGGCTTAGGTATCGTACTCTGTGCCCCGAGAATGTTGTCTATCCTTGGCAGTATTGCGCACGCAAACCGCTGCATGAACAGCGCAGCCTGGCGTACTTTAAGCACGGCATTGAGCTTGCCGAGGTACTTGGGTGCGACCGTATGTCCATCAACTCGGGCTGGGGCGACTGGGACGAGGACCGCGAGGAAGCCTGGAAGCGCAGCCGCGAGCACTTGTCCATTCTGGCGGAGTATGCCGGCGAGCACGGTCTGGTGCTTACGATGGAAAGCCTGCGTCCCGAGGAGAGCAACCTCGTGACGACGGTTTCCGATGCGAAGCGCATGATTGACGAGGTCGCGAGCCCGTACTTACAGCCCATGGTTGATACAACCGCGATGGGCGTTGCAGGCGAGACGCTCGAGGACTGGTTTGCCGCCTTTGGTGACGGGGCAATTCACGAGATGCACTTTATCGACGGTGACCCGTATGGCCATCTGGTGTGGGGCGATGGCAAGCACGATATGGACGCCTTCGTTGCCACACTCAACGCCCATGGTTTCGATGGCATGCTGGGCCAGGAAATCACGGACGGTCGTTACTACGATGACCCGGCGGCGGCAGATGCCAAGAACATGGCCGCATTCGAGAAATATCTGATTGACTAAAACAGCCATCGGCCACGCAACCAACGTCATTGGTTACGGGCCAAACAAGAAAGGAACTGGATATGAACGCACACGATCTGATCAAAGAGGCAATTGCCGAGAAGGGCAAGTTCGACAGCGTCTACTGGATTGCTTGCGGTGGCTCCATGATCGATTTGATCCCGGCTCATGAGCTTCTGCAGCGTGAGGCAACCACCTTCACTTCGTATATCTATACGGCTCGCGAGTTTGATATCATGCGCCCGCGCCGTCTGGGCGAGAAGTCCCTGGTCATTGCTTGCAGCCACAGTGGCAACACCCCCGAGGTCGTCGAGGGCTGCGAGATTGCCCTTGCTGCCGGCGCTACGGTGATCGCCCAGACCGACAACACTGGATCCAAGATTGACTCCGGCAAGTGGACCACGTGGGTCTACCCGTGGGGCGAGGGTGTGCCGCAGGCCGAGGTCCCCGCTGGCATTTCGCTGTCGCTTGCGGCAGAGCTGCTCGATCAGCAGGAGGGCTACGCCGATCTTGCCGATATGTATGCCGGTATCGCCGAGATGGATAAGATTCTTCCCCCGGCACGTGAGAAGGTAAATGCCGAGCTGGGCGATCGCTTTGCCAAGCTTTGCCAGGAGCACGAGTTCTTCTACATTCTGGGCAGCGGTCCCAACTTTAGCCAGACCTACGGTTTCGCTATCTGCTCTCTTATGGAGATGCAGTGGCAGCACTGCAGCTACATCCACTCTGCCGAGTACTTCCACGGCCCCTTCGAGGCTACTCAGGATGGCGTTTTTTACTTCCTGCAGATGGGCTCCAGCGAGTGCCGTGCTATGGACGAGCGCGCCCTGGCGTTCCTTAAGACGCATACCGATACGCTGATGGTGCTCGATGCCAAGGAGTACGGTATGGAAGCCGTGCCGGCGAGCGTCCGTGCCTATCTGGACCCGGTGCTGTTCTACGCCATGAACTGCGAGCTGCGTGCCGCACGCGGCAAGGTGTTTGATCACGATCCCGATTTCCGTCGCTACATGGGCGTCGTCGAGTACTAGAAGGATAAATACCATGACATTTAACGTTAACGCGCTCGGATTTGGCGACAACGTCGTCGATCGCTACGAGCATATCCACACCATGTATCCTGGCGGCAATGCGGTGAACTTCGCCGTTTATGCCAAGAAATGCGGTGCCGCACGCTCTGCATACATGGGCATTTTTGGCAATGACGCCGCTGCCGAGCATGTCATTGCAAGCCTCGAGGATGAGGGTATCGAGCTTGACAAGTGCGAGCAGATGATTGGCGAGAACGGAGCGGCTCGCGTGACCGTCGTTGACGGTGACCGTGTCTTCCTCGGCTCCAACGAGGGCGGTATCCGTGGCGATGCGCGCTATGTCCTCGATCGCTTTGATCTGGCGTATATGAAGCAGTTCGATGTGGTTCATTCTGGCAACTATTGCTTTACCGAGCGCGAACTGCCCAAGTTGAAGGCCGCGGGCGTCACGGTTTCATTTGACTTTTCGGATGACTCCACCGACGAGTACTACGAGCAGATTGCACCCTACGTCGATTTCGCTTTCTTTAGTGCGGCGGATGCCGCGAGTGAGGACGAGATTCGCGAGCGTCTGGCATGGGTGAAGGGCCTGGGTCCGCGTTTTGTGTCGGCTACGGCGGGCGCCGAGGGCTGCATTGCTTACGACGGCGAGCGTTATTACCGCCAGCTGGCTAAACCGGTAACGGACATGAAGGACACCATGGGGGCGGGCGACTCGTTCCTCACCTCGTTTTTGATGTGCTATCTCGATTCCGCCAAGCGTGGTGAGGATGGCGCCGAGGCCATCGAGCGCGCGCTCGACTTTGCTGCCGGGTTTGCCTCGACCGTGTGCGGCATGGAAGGTTCTTGGGGCCACGGAGCACCAATCGTCGAATAGCTTAAGAAAGCGTACGGCGGTCTGGCTATGAGGCTTTGGACAGCCGATGCAAAACAATAAGCGAAACGCGAAAAGGGGGCTCGCCATGTGGTGGGTCCCCTTTTGTACATTGGAGAAGACCATGGGTATTAAAGCGTGTGCGGCTGGTTTTTGCTGCGCGGACGTCTATCAAAACATCGGCGTGTTCTATCCGACTGGCAATGGCATTGACTGGGGTATCCATCTTGCACGAATGGGCGTTTCGGTATCTGCCGTGTCGGTTGTCGGCAAGGACGAGTACGGAGACAAGATGAGAGAGGCGCTGGCCGCCGAGGGGCTCGATATCTCACATCTGCGGGTGGAGGATGGCGACACCTCGGTGATGCTCATGGCATTGAAAGACGGCGTCGATCGCGTACATCTCGAGGCGATCGATGGCGTAATGGAGACATATCGACCGAATGAAGACGACCGGGCGTTTATCCTGGAGCATGACATCATTCATACCGACCTGTTTGGCAATTGTTTGGACCTCCTGCCCGAATGGCATGAAGCGGGCAAGACGGTGGTTATGGACTTCTCGGTGTTCAGCCAGGATCCCGAATATGCATGTGAGGCTCATTTTCCTTACGTAGACTATGCGTTCATGTCGTTTGAAGAGGACACTCCGGAGCTACGTGATTGGGTACGTCACGTACAGGAGTTGGGGCCGCGCGTTGCGGTTGCCACGCTTGGCGAGAAGGGAAGCATTGCCTTTGACGGCGAGCGCTTCTATGAGTGCGGGATCGTGCCGGCGGAGAAGGTCGTTAACACCGTGGGTGCCGGCGACTCGTATATTGCCGGGTTTACCAAGGGCGTGATCGATGGCCTTGATATTCCGGCGTGTATGAAGGCGGGCGCTGAACTGTCGTCCCGAGTGATTGGTTCGTTTGAGCCGTACTAGGGCCAAATGCCTGGAAAGGAGTACGAAATGGTTATCGACATGTTGGTTCAGCCCATGCTCTACAGCGAGATCTGTACGCCGGGTGATGAGCCTGATGGATTCGGTTTTTGGTCACGAGAATTTGGTATGGGGCATATGAGCCCCATGGATTGGGATGAGCTTCAAGTCGAGATGGACGTCTGCGACGTGCGGAAGAGCGTCCTCATGCCGCTCGATGTAACCACGGCATGCGGAGGGCACTTTGGCACCAATGACCAGATTGCCATGCTGGTTGCCGCGCACCCCGATCGTCTGTGGGGATTTGCGAGCGTAGATCCGCAGGTGAGCGGAGCCGCAGACGAATTGGAGCGCGCCTTTACCGAGTTGGGGGCAAAGGGGCTTTGCCTGCATCCGGCAAAGCAGGGTTTTGCCCCCGATGATGCTGCGGCCGAGCCGCTTTACGAGCTGTGCGGGCGCTATAACAAGCCGGTGGTTTTCCATGCCGGTATGTCTTGGGAGCCGGGCGCAGAGCTCTCGCGCAGTAACCCGCTTGCATTTGAGCGCACAATCGCAACGCATCCAAATGTGCGCTTTAGTTTGACCCACTTTGGCTGGCCCTGGGTGCGCGAGACCGTGGCGATGCTGCTCAAGTATCCCAACTGCTACACGGACACCTCTATCACTTACATCGATTCGCCCGAGGAGATGATGCAGCGTCTTTTCACGGTCGATATGGGGCCGCTGTGGTATGAGCGCGCGCTATCGCATCAAGTGATGTTCGCCAGCAATACGCCGCGTTTCCGTGCATTCAAACTCAAGCGGGCGCTCGATACCGTGCCCATGCGCGATGATGCGCGAGAAAGGCTCTACTGGGGTAATGCCCTGCGTTTTCTTGAAGGGGATGAGTGAACATGGTGACGCTCGAGACATTGAGCTATCTATCGACTGCTCCGGACCAGTTCATCGATATTACCGAGGACGTGCACGCTGCCATCGAACGCAGCTCGGTGACCAATGGCTTGGCGGCGATTATTTTGTCGCATACGACCTGCGGAATCGTGGTAAACGAGGGGCTGCCCTGCGTGGAGACGGATCTTATGGAGACGCTTGATCGCATCGCCCCACTCGATGCCCCCTATGCGCATGCACACTTCCTGCCGAGCTATGGAGCCACCGGTAACAACTCCTGTGGGCATATCAAGAGCATGATTTGTGGAAACAGTTGCTTCTTTCCCGTCCAAGATGGCCACATCGTGTGCGGAGGTGCCCAGAACATCTATCTTGCGGAGTTTGACGGTCCGCAGAAGCGAAAAGTGTACGTCGAGGTGCTGGGGGAGTAACGTCCCTGCAATGACCCTAAGAAGGAGCACGTTATGTCGTTTCTAACCTCGATGTTCAAGACCGAAAAGCCGGTTATCGGAATGCTGCACCTGCGTCCTCTGCCGGGCGATCCACTGTATTACCCGGGCGGAAGCGTGTCGCAGGTCGTGGAAGCCGCCAAGCGCGATCTCGAAGCGTTGCAGCAGGGCGGTGTCGATGGCATTTTGATTACCAATGAGCTCTCGATGCCCTATGAGCAGCACGTTTCTCCCTCAACCCTTGCATCGATGGGCTATGTAATCGGGGCTCTATCCCATGATCTGTCGACTCCTTGGGGAGCTGAGGCAATTTACGATGGTGATGCCACAATCGAGCTGTGCGCTGCCGTCGACGCGCAGTTCACGCGCTGCAATTTTTGCGGTGCCTGGGCCGGTGATCTCGGGCTGATTAACCGAGATTTCGCGCACACCATGCGTCGCAAGGCGGCGCTGCGCTTGGACGACCTCAAGCTTTTTCACTTCATCACGAGCGAGGGGGAGGTTTATCTCAACGATCGCACGACTGCGGACATTGCCGATTCGCTTCTCTTTAATTGCCTACCGGATGCGATGGTCATCGGCGGTTTGGCTGCCGGTCGTGGCGCTTCGGGCGAGCTTGCCGATGAGGTCCGCGAGCGTGTTGGCGAAGTGCCCGTGGTATGTGGCACCGGTTGTCGCGAAAATACCGTGGCTGACGTATTTGCTCACTACGATGGCGCGTTTGTCGGCACCTGCTTAAAGCGCGACGGAAAGCTGGATGCCCCGGTTGATGTTGAGCGGGTAGCTCGTTTTATGGCTGCCGCTCGTACGGCGCGAGGGGAGTAGGCACCTATGGCGCTCTATCTGGGTATTGATATTGGGACAAGCGCCTCTAAAGGCGTTTTAATCGATGATCGATGCAACATCGTTTGCCAAGCCTCTTGTGGACACGAGACGGACAACCCGTGTGACGGATGGTACCAGCATGATGCCGAGGCCGTTTGGTGGGGCGATTTTTGCCGCTTGTCGTGCGAGCTGATGGCGCGATCGGGGGTTAACGCGGCACAGATCGGATGCGTGGGCCTTTCCGCATTGGGCTGCGACTGTGTGCCGGTCGATACCGAGTGCAACGCGCTGGCGCCCGCGATTTTGTATGGAGTCGATGCACGTTCGAAACCGCAGATTGACGAGCTTCTTTCCGAATATGGGTCAGATCGCGCACGCGAGCTTTTCGGGCACGATCCCTGTTCGTCAGATATTGCTCCCAAGATCTTGTGGTTTAAGGAGAATATGCCCGAGGTGCACGAACGTGCCGCGAAGTTCCTGACGGCGTCATCGTTTCTGTGCGCAAAGTTGACGGGGCGTTTTACGGTGGACCGTTATCTGGCGGAGGATTTTCTTCCCCTATACGACCGCAACACCTGGAAGGTTGATGCTCGGGAATGTGCTCGTTTCTGCCGGCCTGACCAGATGGCGGAGGTAATGTCGGCTACCGATATTGCCGGGGTGATTACGCGGCGTGCGGCTGAGGCGACGGGGCTCGCGGCAGGGACGCCTGTCTTAGTGGGAACGGGCGACTCTGGTGCCGAGGCCATTTCGACGGGTGTATTCCGTCCCGGCGATATGATGGTTCAGTTGGGGAGCACGGCGTATTTCATCTACCTAGCTGATCATATGGTCGATGATGCCCGCCTGTGGCCAGGGACGTTTATCATTCCCGGAACTTACGGGATCTGCGCGGGGACCAATACGGCGGGTGCGCTCACATCGTGGCTGCGCCAAGAGCTGTATCGCGACGCCGTAGAGGCCGAGGGCCACGGTGGCCCCGATGCTTATTCGGTTATGGCGCATGATGCCGCCGATGTGGCGCCGGGTGCCGATGGGCTCCTGTGTCTGCCGTACTTTGCGGGGGAGCGTACTCCGCTCAACGATCCCGAGGCGCGTGGCGTCTTCTTTGGCCTGACCGGAAGGCATACGCGAGCCCATATGGTTCGCGCCGCCTTGGAAGGCGTCGCGTATACCGTTGCATCCCATGTCGACATTATCGAGCGAGAGCATGGACTGCCAATTGGGCGCATTATGCTTGTCGGGGGTGGAACCAAGAATCCAGTTTGGATGCAGGCTATCGCCGACGTATGCGGGCGCGAGGTCTCGGTTGCCAAGGTTACGGTGGGCGCATGTTTCGGTGATGCCATCATGGCAGCTCTCGCAGGTGGCGCCTATGCATCATGGGATGAGCTCGCCCAAGTCCTTGGCGTTGCGCAAACAATCGTGCCCGATATGGCTGCCCACGAGTTATATGCGTCGCGTCGTCATATCTTTGACGAATTGTATGCACGTAACCGTGATCTCATGCACGAATTGGTGTAATGCTGCCGAATTGTACCGCCTACCAATAGGGACTGCGTTGTGCGATTCGCATGCCCCTTGGCATTTTTGCCCACAGGAGTTAGCGAAGGTCAAAAACAGAGTGCGCATTTGCTAAAACTGCCGACTCGATGCGCTTTGCGTCACAGTTTTTGAGTGAGGCGATGCGCATCGAGGTCCTTGCGAGCGATCTGATGAGCGACTGCGCGCTTGTTTCTGTGTTTGGTTCGGCTGGCGCATCGGTCTCGAGCAGTAGACGGTCGAGTGGAATCTGCCGGGCATATTCGCGACCGCGCTTGGTGGCGAGCATACGCTCGTTCACGGAAAAATAGCAGTTTGCGTTTCGCGCGCGGGCGAGTTCGTTCGAAGTGCCGCTAAACCAGTGGAAGATGATAGCGGGGGAGTCGGGGTTTGGGATGAGTAGTCCATGCGATTCGAGGACGTCCAGTACGGCTCCTGCCGAACGAACGGCGTGAATTGATATCACGCGCCCGGTAAGAGGATGCTGCACGAGTGCATCGCAGAGCCGGTTAAGTGCCTGTATTTGTAGCGGCTCACTTCCAGCAAAGCGCGCGGAAAAGTCGAGCCCGACTTCGCCGATGTAGCGCTCTTGGGCAGCAACTTCGCAAAGCAGATTGACTTCGGCGGGACCGCAGCGGCCGTCGGCGAGCCACCAGGGATGGAGGCCGATGCCCTTGATGACGGTAGGAAGGCGACGGGTTCGCCCGTGTGCGCTAGCGAAGTCGCGTGGATCGACGCCGCAATCAAATAGACCCAAGCCCAGCGCCGTTGCCTCATCGGCAACGGCGTCCGGGTGAGCCATTAAATCAAGATGGCAGTGTGCATCAAATAACCGGGGCTCCATCTCGGCGCGCTCCGCTAGTCCAGGCGTTGGCCGTCGGCGCGCACGCGCTCGGTGCCGCGACCACTGATCTGACGGATAACCTCGCCGGCGATCATCTGGCCCATGATGGGCGGCATAAAGCTGGCGGTTCCCAGCTCGGTGCGCTCGTGGATGTTGGAAGGGTCGCGGGGCTGTGTCTTAACCGATTCCTCGCAGCTAAACAGTACGTGCAGGCTCTTGATGCCGCGCTTCTTGCATTCTTTGCGCATAATGCGGCTCATGGGGTCACGTACCGTATCGAAGATGTCGGCAAAGCGGAGGCACTCGGGATGGAGCTTGTTGGCCCCGCCCATGGAGCTAACCAAACGAATGTCGTGGTCCTGAGCATATTTGGCAATGGTGAGCTTGGCCGAGATGGTGTCGATGGCGTCGACGACGTAGTCGAGCTTGCCGTCCGTCTGCTCCAAAACGCTCGCGAAGAACTCGTCGATGTTGTCGCTCAGCAGGTATTCGGTGCGTTTGATAACGGTGGCGGCGGGATTGATGTCGTGGATCATGGCTTCCATAACATCGACCTTGCGCTTGCCGATGGTGCTGTGAAAGGCGATAGCCTGGCGATTGATATTGCTGGGCGCGACGATGTCCTTGTCCAGAATGACGAAATGACCAATGCCGCCGCGGGCGAGCGCCTCGCAGCAATTGGACCCCACACCTCCGCAGCCGAGCATCAGCACCGTAGCATCGGCGAGCTTATCGAGTGCCTCGCGGCCCATGATGATCTCGAGCTTGGTGTCGCGTGTCTCGACGAGAGCGGCAGCGGTTTCGGTCATAGACATCCTCCGATGGGGAAGCAGGTCGTGTTTTAGCTATCGTCATTATAGGTAATCGTCATAGGTTGCGATGGCGTTTACTTTGATGTGGTTTGAAGCATTGCGATTAGATAGTTAGACAAACATCTAAATATCGAGTATAGTGTGCGCGTCATGAGAGATGATGAGAGGAGGTCTTATGCCGGGAGAGGGTTTTAAGGCGCTTGCCGATCCAACGCGACGGCGCATTTTGGAACTGCTGCGCGAGGGCAATTGCACGGCGGGGGAGCTTGCCGAGCATTTCGATATCAGTAAGCCGTCGCTGAGCCATCACTTGGCGACGCTCAAAAACGCCGGGTTGGTGACCGACGAACGTCATGGCCAAAACATCGTTTACAGCTTAAACACCACCGTCATGCAGGACTTGATCGGCTGGTTTATGGGCTTTACAAACACGGAAGGTGATAAGGATGAATAACGAAAACAAGGGCATTCACCCCACGGGGGTATCGTCGCGCGTGTGGATTGCGCTGGTCGCTCTGTGCGTCGCCAATGTCGTAGCGCACCTCATGGTGATGCCGAGCTTGCCTGCGCAGATTCCCACGCACTGGGGCGCGAACGGCGCCGTCGACGGTTGGGGTCCTAGCTGGATGGCCTCCGCGCTCGGCGTGCTGCCTCTGGCGCTTCTCGCAATGTTCTGCGTGGTGCCGCGCATCGACCCCAAAGGTGAGGCATATCGAACCTCGGGCAAGTTCTACCAGGGCTTCGTAATCGCCTTCACCTTGTTCATGTGCGCCATAAGCTGGCTGGGAGAGCTTACGGTCTGGGGCGTGGTGCCGGCGGTCGGTTCGGTTAACGTGCTTATTTCCGGTGTTGTCGGTTTGCTGTTCATCGGCGTAGGTAACTACTTGCCGCGTGTGAAGCAGAACTATACGCTCGGTATCAAGACACCCTGGGCGCTTGCCGATCCCGAGAACTGGCGCCGTACGCAGCGTTTTGGCGGCGCCTGCTTTATGGTGCTGGGTATTGGCCTGATTGTGATGGGCGTGGCAGGCAGCGTGCTTTCGAGTGAAGTCGTCGCCGCGGTGATTGCGGCTCTGGCGTTTGGTTCGGTTGGAGCCGTCTACGTCTACTCGTATCTGTTGTGGCGCAAATCGCAGCGAGCCGCTCGTTAAGGTTGCGGAAAACTAGCGTATGCAGTTCATAGTATGTTCCGGGGGACTTTTCCCAGGTAGTATTAGGGGGTGTGGGCAACCATGCCCCTTTTTCGTTACGTTTCAGAGCTGGTTTTCTCATTTCGTTTCCACTAAAGCGAATCAAGAATAGGGAAACAGCAGGTAGAAAGGATAGAACAGACATATGGCGGAGTTTATCTACCAGATGTATCAGGCTCGCAAGGCCCATGGCGACAAGGTGATCCTTGACGACGTGACCCTGAGCTTCTACCCCGGTGCCAAGATCGGCGTCGTGGGCCCCAACGGTATGGGCAAGTCGACCCTGCTCAAGATCATGGCCGGCATCGAGGAGGTCTCCAACGGCGATGCTAGGCTTACCCCCGGCTACACCGTGGGCATCCTGCAGCAGGAGCCGCCGCTCGACGACGACAAGACCGTCATCGAGAACGTGCGCATGGCATTTGGCGACATGATCGCCAAGGTCGATCGCTTCAACAAGATCGGCGAGGAGATGTGCGACCCGGATTGCGACATGGACGCCCTCATGGCCGAGATGGGCAAGCTCCAGGACGAGATTGACGCCGCCGACGGCTGGGATATCGATTCCAAGCTCGGCCAGGCCATGGACGCCCTGCAGCTGCCCGATTCCGACATGCCGGTCAACGTGCTTTCCGGCGGCGAGCGCCGTCGCGTGGCCCTGTGCAAGCTGCTGCTCGAGGCTCCCGACCTGCTGCTGCTCGACGAGCCCACGAACCACCTGGACGCTGAGTCGATCCTGTGGCTCGAGCACTTCCTGCACAACTACCAGGGCGCCGTTCTGGCCGTCACACACGATCGCTACTTCCTGGACAACGTTGCCGAGTGGATCTGCGAGGTCGACCGCGGCCACCTCTATCCCTACAAGGGCAACTACTCCACGTATCTGGAGACCAAGGCCGCCCGTATCGAGGCGCAGGGCAACCGCGACGCCAAGCTCGCCAAGCGCATGGAGGCCGAGCTCGAGTGGGTACGCAGCTCGCCCAAGGCCCGCCAGGCCAAGAACAAGGCCCGTCTGGCTCGTTACGAGGAGATGGAGGCCGAGGCCCGCGCAAGCCAGAAACTCGACTGGACCGACATCCGCATCCCCGTGGGCCCGCGTCTGGGCAACAAGGTGCTCGAGGCTCATCACCTGCACAAGGAGTTCGATGGCCGTGTGCTCATCGACGACCTATCGTTCACCCTGCCGCGCAACGGTATCGTGGGTGTCATCGGCCCCAACGGTGTGGGCAAGACCACGCTGTTCAAGACCATCGTGGGCCTGGAGCCGCTGACTTCGGGCGAGCTCGAGGTGGGCGAGACCGTCAAGATCTCCTATGTCGATCAGAACCGTTCCGGCATCGACCCCGATAAGAACCTGTGGGAGGTCGTCTCGGATGGCCTGGACCACATGATGGTCGGTGAGACCGAGGTTCCGAGCCGTGCTTATGTGGCGAGCTTTGGCTTTAAAGGCCAGGACCAGCAGAAGCGCGCCGGCGTACTCTCCGGTGGCGAGCGCAACCGTCTGAACTTGGCGCTTACGCTCAAGCAGGGCGGCAACCTGCTGCTCCTCGACGAGCCCACGAACGACCTCGACGTCGAGACGCTGTCCTCGCTCGAAGCGGCACTGCTCGAGTTCCCGGGCTGCTCGGTGGTCATTAGCCACGACCGTATGTTCCTGGACCGCGTCGCCACGCACATTCTGGCGTGGGAGGGCACCGACGAGAATCCGGGCAACTGGTATTGGTTTGAGGGCAACTTCGAGGCCTATCAGGCCAACCGCATCGAGCGCCTTGGCGAGGACGCAGCCCAGCCGCATCGTATCCACCGCAAGCTCACGCGCGATTAGTCGAGCTCAGGTGACCTAACGAGAAAGGGACGATAACCTTGGGGTTATCGTCCCTTTTTGTTACTTGGTAGAAGGCTCGACTTTATCGATGATCCAGGCGGCTCCGAGACCGCCGGTGGTGTTGCGGCGGATGCGCACGGTAACCTCGCGGCGCTCGCCGGCCTGCGTGTAGCGCAGGGGGAAGCTTGCGCGGTTTCGCGCGGCCTCGATGGTACCGCGCTCGCGGGCGATCCAGTAGTACTCGCCGACGATGCCGAGGGTATCGGCGCCGTAGGGGAGATAGGTCGACAGCTGGTGTAGCAACGGACCGGGGCAGAAGACCTCGGTTGCGAAATCGACGGGGGAGTCCTCGGGGATGGCGGGCGCTGCAGGTGCGGGGGTTGGGGCCGCTGCGGGTGCCGGAGCCGGTGCCGGTGCGGGAATTTGGTCGCAAGCAGAGGTGGGCACGGATTCGATGACGGGTGCGGGCTCCGGCGTCGCTTCCGGCTTGATTGTGGAATCTGCGGGCTTCACGGTGACGGGCGCGTCTGCAGCTGCAGTTTCAATCTCAACCTGCGTTGCGTTCTCGTTCTCGATGCTCGGCTTTGTCTCGACCGGCGTGGAAGCCATGGTGGTGATGCCGGCGTTGGCGTTCTCGGGGTCATAGACGACCGTAAGCGAGATGGCAGGCCGCGGCGTCTCGGGCTCCGGCGTCGACTCGGTAGCGTCTTGATCGTCGGGCTCGTCGGGCTGTTCGTCCTCGGCCTCGTCGCCAAAGATATCGCTGTTTTGGAACGCAGACGTCTCGGGTTGGTTAGCGGCTTCTTCGGTTGTCGACTTGGGAGCCTCGTTGAGCCCCGCAGTGGCTTCCTGCTCTGACATAACTTCGGGATCGGTCGTGGCGGCGATTTCGGTTCTGGCTTCTGCCGTCACCTCGATAGCGACTTCGATCTCTGTCTCGGGCTCGGGCTCCGGCACAGCTTCAGCCACGGGTTCGGGTTCGGGCTCGGGACGCTTAACGTGCTTGGGGCGCACGGCCTTGAGGTCCTTCTCACCGCGCTTTTTCTTTTTGTAGGACTGCTTGGCGCCCTTGGCGGTCTTGGGCTTGTCCTCGCCCTTGGCAAGCGCAGCATCCCAGGCCTCGTTGGCGATGACCGTGGCATACAGGCGGCCGCCTTTAAAGACGGTCAGCTTAATGCAGTCGTCGAGCTCCTCGAGCAGCTCGCGCGTGGACTCGAAGCCCAGGTCATAAGCGGTCATGTCGCCAGCGGCGAGCGCCTCCTCGACCTGCGTCATAAACGTTTGCTTGCCACATCCAATCGCATCGCGCAGCAGGCGATACAGATAGATGTGGTTGCCCAGCGAAAGCGTGGGCCTAACTATTGTCTTGCTCATGGCAAATCTCCTCTTTACACATGTAAAGCATCTTACCATCGCATGGCGTTCGCCATGGCGGCGCCCAAGGCAAACGGGCGCGAACCGCTTTCGATTCGCGCCCGTTGTACAGGTCGGTTATCTATGAGAGGCAAACGTGCTTAGTTGCCCGATGCCGTGCCTTGGCTCGAGTTGTCAGATGCCGTGCCGGAAGCGGTTCCGCTCGAGCTGTTGGTGTTGTTACTGTCTGCCGTGCCCGTTCCCGACGTGGTGTCGCTCGTCTGGCCTCCCGTGTTCGGCTGTGAACCGTCAGTCGTTTGGCTTGAGTCGGTCGTGCCGGACGGCGTGCCACTGTTGGCCGTAGAGGAATCGGTGCCCTGCGATTGGTTTTGGGTGTTCGAGGACGAATTGGCAGAGGTAGGACTGTCTTGCGTGTCGTCCGTCTGTGCCTGCTGATCCTGCGGCTGAGTGTTGCCATTTGCATCGCTCTCGGTCGTGCGCGACGACAGGATTGGCTCGGGACGCTCGCCCAGACCCTCACCGGCAGTGGTGATAAGGATGGCGCCGGCGCAGGCGATGACCGCGACGATGGCGATGGCGATCGAGAAGACGATGACCTTCTTTTGTGTCTGGCTGCGCTCTGCCGCCGCCTTGGCGCGCAGACTGTTGGGGGCGACGCGCGCCGTGGTCGCGCGTCCCGCAACCTGGCGCATCTCCTGCGTGGTCGCGGCGCCACCTAGGTGCTCCTCGACATTGGGCTCAACGGGCTCGTAGGCGCCGGCAGGGTAGTCGACAGCGGCATGCGTGCCCTTGATTGCTTCGGCGCTGGCGGAGATAAAGTGGCGATAGACCTGCGAGGACACAACAGTGATGACTGAGCTCACAGCGGCACCAATCACCGAGCCGGCAATGCCGATCTTTGAAGCAAGCGCCACGCTCGTGGCGGCAGCTGCGGCGCCGGCGATGATCTGGGGAATGGAAATGTCGTCGAACAGGCCCTTTTTGGGCGCGATGGCCATGGTCTGTCCAATGGAATGGTTCTCGTGTACGCCGTTGTTGAGCGATGCCGGCGTCATGACGCGCGTGCGCGGCGCGTCGGTGTACTTGGTTGTCATACGGGGTCCTCCCGGTGTAAATCTGCTTCGTTTCGTGTAGCCATCAGGGTACCCACCAGATGTGAATCGTACGTGACATTTAACAGATACCATCAACTCATCAATTGCTCACCAAGTTGGTGGGATGCGGTTCCACCCGGCGGTTGAACTACAATAGGACTTGCTAATTGTTGTGAATGGCGTCTACGCACGGGAGCATTCTTATGAATCTTCACCTTTCTCAGTCTGATGGCTTTTTGCGTGTGGCGGCGGCGTCGCCGCAGATTCGCGTGGCCGATGTCGAGGGCAATGCCGAGGTTGCGCTGGCGGCTGTTCGCGATGCTGCCGGGCGTGGCGTTCGCGCGTTGGTGTTGCCCGAGCTTAATCTGACTGGCTATACCGCGGCCGATCTGTTCCATAATCGCACACTGCTGCATGCCTGCGAGGCTGCTCTGGTGCATATCCTCGATGAAACCCGTGAGCTGCCGATCGTCTTTACCATCGGTCTTCCCGTTGCGGTTGCCGAGAATATCTACAACTGTGCCGCCGTGTGCTGCGCGGGCGAGCTTTTGGGCCTCACGGCCAAGAAGTATCTGCCCAACTATGGCGAGTTCTATGAGCGTCGCTGGTTTGCTCCGTCGCCTGCGGATCCCGTGTGGGTTGAATTTGCCGGTCAGGGTCCGGTTCCGCTGGGTTCGGGGCTTGTCTACCGCTGCTGTGATGAGGGTGCCGAGGATATGGTGCTGGGCGTTGAAGTCTGCGAGGACCTGTGGGTGCCGGCGCCCCCTTCGACCGAGATGGCGCTTGCCGGTGCGACGGTGATTCTCAACCCGTCGGCCTCGGACGAGATTATCGGTAAGGCAGATTACCGCCGCAGCCTTATCTCCAATCAGAGCGCGCGCCTGTACTGCGCCTATGCCTACGCGGACGCGAGCGAGGGCGAGTCCACGACCGACATGGTCTTTGCGGGCGAGAACCTTATCTACGAAAACGGCTCCAAGCTCGCCGCGACCAAACTGCTTACCTGCGATATGGCCATCGCCGACGTTGACCTTGACCGCTTGGTTGCCGAGCGCCGTCGCTCGACGACGTGGACGCGCACCGACGATGCGCCGGAATCCGCGACCGTTGAGTTTTCGTTTGAGGGCGTACTGGCCGAAGAACCTGTCCTGCGCGATGCGCTCGACATCGACCGAGTCTTCCCCCGCGCTCCCTTTGTGCCGGCCGACCACGGTGATCTGGCTGAGCGTTGCGAGACGATCCTCGACCTGCAGACCGCCGGCCTCAAGACCCGCCTTGCCCATACGGGCACCAAGGCGGCCGTCATCGGCCTTTCGGGCGGCCTCGATTCCACGCTGGCGCTCCTCGTGACCGTGCGTGCGTTCGACGCCTTGGGCCTGCCGCGCACCGGTATCACGGCCGTGTCCATGCCCGGCTTTGGCACGACGCACCGCACCAAGTCTAATGCCGAGTCGCTCGCTCGCGACCTAGGCGTGAGCTTTCGCGAGGTCTCGATCCATGCTGCCGTGGAGCAGCACTTTAAGGATATCGAGCATGATCCGACCGTGCAGGACGTGACCTACGAGAACAGCCAGGCGCGCGAG
>DBFZQW010000103.1:0-6709 GCA_048521445.1 Collinsella sp.
GTACCGCCGGTAAAGCAGACGCGCTCGCAGGAGCCCTTTGCGGACACCTTGTGGGACTTGGTATCGATGACCTGATACTTAAGGGTCGAAGATCCTGCGTTGACGACCAGAACGTTCATGTGTCTCCCTACTAACAGGCGGTGTGGCGCCGCCAGGTTACGTACGCTTCAATAATAAACCCAAACGCCCTCGCGCTCGGGTTTATTGCGTTGATATATAAGTTATCGGTGCCCAAATACTCATGGCCTTTGACTTGTAAGACGAAAAAGCGCGGGGATATACACCAAAGAAGATATCCCGAGCGCTACAAGCAATATGACTCGAATGCCCGCGATGCTGCTCAACGCAGCATTGAACAGATAGAAAAGGATGGCACCCACCGCCACCATCTGGCTTTGGACCGAAATCAGTGAACAGCGCATCGAAGAATCGACAGCATTTTGAAAAATTGAGTATTTAATTGGAGCAAATAACGAGTAAGCGACCGTCTGCAGTACATAGAACACGGGCAGCAAATAGACCGGAGTAAAGGGAATCAAAAACAGAGCAGTCAGGGAAAGGCGCACGATGCCGCAAATACGCGCAAAACGGCCCTTGTCGACATGAGCAATCACACTGGGCACAATAAGCCCCATGGAGGCCGAGGCAAGGAGCTGGACCGCAATGATCACACCCGAAGCGACGGCATTCATTCCGCGACCCGCAAGCAACAGTGAGAAAAAGTCTTCCAGGGCAACAAAAGCAAATGCCTGAGAGCAGTCCATGATGAACGCTGAAAGAAGAATGCCGTTACGCGCAATAGCGGCACCGATCATCTTCGGGCTAATCCCATGCTCAGGTGTCACCGCGGTGCCCTCTCTTCTCACCTCAGGAATACAGACAACGACAACCAATGTCAGCACCATTGCGATGATATCGACCGAAAGCCCAATGAGATACGCGCCAGCGGACGAAATGAAACCGCCCACACAAGCGGAGAGGGCATAAGACACATAGAAGATGAATCGCTCAACGACATTAAGTCTTACGAGCTGGTCCTGAGAGACGCTGTCAATGTAAATCGCTTCTATGGATCCGCTCATACATGCAACGGCAAAACCTTTGAGAGCAAACGCGCCGATTAAAAGCAGAGGAGAACGGACGAGAAGCAGGGCGACATAGTATCCAAGCATCCCCACGACGCCAACGAGACCACTTGTCTTTCGTCCAAACCTATCGGCAATATAGCCAGTGGGAACTTCAAGGATGAACTTGCTCACTTGATATGCAATCATCATGCTAGAAATCGCCACCATCGAGAATCCGACGAATTCAAGGTAAACCGTCAGAAAATACAAAATGGTGCTGAAGTTCGACAGAAAAACAAACGTCATATAAAGCAAAACCGTACGGTTTTTCATGCTCCGCCCTCCAAGAGTCAACAATCTAAATCGGAATCTTGGAAAAGCATGAGGGCAAAGCCGTCAGTCATGTGTTACAAGGCGTCAACATTCACTTGACGACACGAGGCCAAATGGCCTCACGAAGCAAGATGACGCAATAGGTGAAGAAATACCGTCTGGTGTCGATCGGTCCAGGCATTTTGTCGATAGCAAAAGTAGATGGGCAAGGCTACGTCATGCGAACCTTCAATAGAGTACTCGCTCACTTCCGACCCATCTGATGCGAGAGAAGAGCCAGAAAAACCCAATATCAATCCCCCGGCTTGAAGAAACTCAGCCTGCGCTCTGTTTCCGTATTCGACGTCGCGGAAGCGGAAATTGACGAGCTGGGCTTCAGGGCATTGATTGATCGCATTGAGACAGGGCGACAAATTAATGGGAACAGCTAACCTGCCGCCCAGTAACTCACGAACGGTCATAGCACCCACAGATTGATGACCCGCTGGGCACGAAAGAACCTTGAGCTCCTTTTCACCCAAGTATTTCGAAGAAAGGACACTGTCCCTTGGTTCCTCAAATGAGATGGCCGCATCCGAAATGCCAAGCACAAGTGATTCAAAGCATGTAGCCGTTGGCTGATGCCACACATCAAGGTGAATCTGAGGGTGCGAGCTTTCAAACGAGTCGTACCAGTTTTCGGAAAAAAGACGCCCCCGCCCGTGAAGACAGGGGACGTAAAGACGAAAGTGGCCGTCGGGCGAAACGCCACCGTTCCCCGATTGGGTGTACTTTTTGAGATCGTCGACTTGTGCCAGGATCACGCGTGCACGACGCGCAAATTCTCTGCCCGCCGGAGACAAAACAGCCTCCCCCGCCGATCGATTGAGCAAAACGATCTGATACTCAGACTCCAGTTTCTTAATTGCCGACGAGACAGCCTGTGGGCTCACGTGAACGGCGCGAGCCGCTTTGCGCACGCCGCCGTAGTTCGCTACCGCTTGAAGGTATTCGAGTTGAGAAAACTGCATAGGTTACTCCAAAGGCAGCCAAGGCGACGGGCCGTGCGTCCTCAGATGAGGTTCTCGCCCAGGTTCTTGCCGCCGAGGACGTGCATGTGGAAGTGCATGACGGTCTGACCGGCGTTGACGCCCTTGTTGGAGATGACGCGGAAACCGTCCTCCAGACCCTTGGCCTTGGCGACCTCCTGGATGGCGTGGGCCATGGCGCCCATGGTCTCGGCGGGCACGTTATCGGCGATGTCACTGTAGTGCTTCTTGGGGATCACGAGCGTGTGGACCGGCGCCTGGGGATTGAGGTCGTCGAACGCGATGACCTGGTCATCCTCGTAGACGACGGTCGAGGGGATCTCGTGGTTGGCAATTTTGCAGAAGATGCAATCACACATGGTTGGTTCCTTTCTCACAGACCAAGGTAATTATATTTGGTCGGGATGGTTAGAACGAAAGGTTGTCGTCGGTGTTGGCGGCTTCGCCGTCGGCGAGCACGTCGTTGCCGTCGACGTCCTTCAGGAGCACCGAGACCTTCTGCTCGGCATCGGACAAGCGGGTACGCAGGCTCTTGAGGAGCTCGACGCCGCGGGTATAGCTCTCAAGCGACTCCTCGAGCTCCATATCACCCGACTCCAAGCTGCGGATGATGAGCTCCAACTCCTGTGAAGCCTGCTTGTACGTAAGCTGCTCGACCGGGGTCTTCTCTGCCATATCTGTTTCCTTTCCTAAAGGTTTATCGCTATGAAACGCGGCCTACTCGACCGTATCGACCGTTGCCGCCACGTTGCCGTCTGCCATGCGCACGCGAATGGCGTCACCGGGCTTAAAGGTCTTGGCGCTCGTGGCCACCCCATCATCGCTGTACGCGATGGAATAACCACGGGCAAGCACCTTGAGCGGCGACAGGGCATCGAGCGAGGCTGCCGCACGGCCCAGGTCGGATGCTGGCTTGTTGAGCATCGTGCGCCCCTGATGCTCCAGGCGGGAGCTTGCGAGCGTGAGCGCATGGCGCTTGCCATCGAGTCCTGAGGTGCTTGCGATCAAGCGCTCGGGCAGACGCTCAAAGTTGGAGCGGAATGCCCCAACCGAACGCGTTATGGCGCCGGACAAACGATCGGCCGTCAGGGCAAGCTCAGACTCGCGACGCTCAACCATAAACGTTGGGTCGTTGAGGCACGGGCGGCACGCAGCCGCATCGAGCGCATCGCCCAAGCGAGCCGTATAGGTATCCCAGGCACGGCGACCGCGCTGATCGAGCATCTCCAGGTCGACCTGGGCCGACCCAATCATCGATGCCATCGCAGCACCCAGACGTTGATAGCGCGCCTCGAGCACATCGGCCAACTCCGTCATAGCCGGCGCCACCGATTCGGCCGCCGCCGTAGGCGTGGAGGCGCGACGGTCGCTCACCATGTCGCAAATCGAGGTATCGGGCTCATGGCCAATGCCAGTCACCACGGGCACGGGACAAGCCGCCACCGCGCGGGCAAGCTCCTCGTCATTAAAGGTCATGAGGTCCTCAAAGGAGCCGCCGCCGCGCACCAACAAAATACAGTCGGGCGCCGGCGTAATGGAAGCGGCGCGGCGCAGGCCCTCAATGAGCTCTGTCGGCGCACCCTCGCCTTGTACCTTGGCACCCACGCAGACGAGCTCGACGAGCGGGTTGCGACGACGCAATGTGCGCTTGACGTCGTCGATTACGGCACCCGAAAGCGAGGTGACGACCGCCACGCGGGAGCAGAACACCGGGATGCGGCGCTTGCGCGCTTCGTCCATCAGACCCTCACGGCGTAGCTTTTCGGCCAGTTGCGCCACTTGTTGACGCAGCAGACCCTCCCCCGCCAGCGAAAACGAGCGAGCGACAAAGCTCATGCGGCCCGTAGCCTTATAGAGATTGAAGCTGCCCTTAAAGCTCACCTGCATACCGTCGCGCAGATCGAACGTGCGCTTGAGATAGGCACCCTTCCAAATGATGCAGTCAACGGCGGCCGAATCGTCCTTGATCTGGAAATAGCAGTGGCCGCTTCGGGCGTTAGGACCACGGAAACCCGTGACCTCGCCCAAAACGCTCAGTTGCGGAATGGCATCGAGCGCACCGGCGGCGATCTCCACCGCCTGGCTCACGCTGAGCTCCTTGCGCTCTTGCTCGTCCGAACCGTCGAACTCGGCGGAAACGGCATTACCGGTTAGGTTCCAGCCTGCCACGCAGCCTCCTTTCGTTATCGAGCACAGAGGCTCCGGCCCCGTGCGAAATTAAGTCCAACACATAGTACAGCGCCGCGAGGACACGAATCCCCGCGGCGCCTGCCTGTCCCATTTGTTATCGGTTGGAGTTTCTGTTGTAGCGAGCCATAAGGTAGAGCAACTGAATGATCGAAGTGAGCGCTGCAGCCACATAGGTAAGCGCGGCTGCCGTCAGTACCTTCTTGGCGCCGTTGACCTGCTTGGAGCTCATGCCCGACTGCTCGATGTACGCCACAGCACGTCGGCTGGCGTCAATCTCGACAGGCAACGTAACGAGTTGGAACAGCACACTAAACGAGAAGAAGATCAACGCGAGGGTCGTGAGCCCGGCAATGTTCATAAACAGGCCCAAGAGTAACACGATGGTCCAGGTGTTCTGGGTAAAGTTGACGACCGGCACGAGGGCGGTACGCACTTTCATCATGGCATAGCCGCTTTGACGCTGGGCGGCATGGCCCGCCTCGTGGCAGGCGACGGCAACGCTTGCGACCGAACCGCCCGAACGGTTGGCATCCGACAGATACAGGTTGTTGTCCTGCGGGTTGTAATGGTCGGTGAGCTCGCCAGCGACACCCTTGATACCCACGGCGCTACAACCGTTGGCATCGAGCATGCGGCGAGCGACTGTGGCACCCGTATCGCCGTCCGAGCGAACCTTGGACCAGGTTTTGTACGTCGAGTTGATATAGTTCTGTGCGGCAAGGCCAAGCACCGTGCAGACAAGAACAACCAGCAGGTACAGCGGGTCGATGCCAAAGCCGTATCCATAGTAATAAGGCATGCGAATTCCTCCGAATCGAGTTACACGTTGGAGGCATTTTACCCACTCGCCCAGCCAACGAGACACCATCGATGTTTTGGCATTGCAGCTCTAGAACGACGTTTACAGCGTTTGGTAAAACCGCGTAACTATAGAAGCTCGATTTTGCCGTCCTTCACGGTGAGTCCCATATTGCCGGAAAGCAGATCGTCCAGACGCGAGCCCACAAGCTCAAAGCGCCAGCCTTCGCGCAGGGGGCTCTGCTCGGGGTGCTCAATATAGTCGGCCAGGTCATCGCGCGAGGCGATGACCGAGGTCGCCACGCCCGAGCGCTCGGCAACCAGGCGAATGAGCGCATACATCAGGTCCGTCACGCTCTCCAACTCCGGAGAGATCTGGCGATGCCCGCGCACCATGAGCGGCAGGCGATCGTGCGGGCAGCTTGCGCCACGCTTGATGGCCATGAGCGCACCGTCCACGTCGCGCTCCCCCAACTGATCGGTACCGCGAATGCTACGGAACTCCTCAACGCGCACGGGATTGCGCTTGACGAGCGCAAGCAGCGTGTCGTCGGACATGACCCACTTGCGCGGGATGTTACGGCGCTCGGCGCGGTCCTCGCGCCAGGCGGCGAGCTCGCGCGCGATGCCCAGCTGGTGGCGGCTGCACGAGTTGATGCGCTTGACCTTGCGGAATGCCTCGTGACGGTCGGCGCGATAGTGCGACTCGTCAGCCAGCGGGCGTAGCTCGTCGAGCACCCAGTCCACACGGCCCAGCTCGCGCAGGCGACTCATCATCTCGGTATAGGCGACGATCAAGTACTTGACGTCATCAATCGCGTACTCAATCTGCTTATCGGTCAGCGGGCGACGCGACCAGTCGGTCAGCGACTCGGTCTTGGGCAGCGAGACGCCGCAAAACGTCTGAACAAGCGCGCCATACGAAATCTGCTGGCGCTCGCCCAAAAAGGCAGCGGCGACCTGCGTATCGAAAATCGGTCGTGGCAGCACGCCCACGGTATGGAGCATAACCTCCATATCCTGCGAGCAGGCGTGGAAGACCTTAGTCACGCTCTCGTCTGCCATAAGCTCGGCCAGCGGCGATAGGTCGTCGATTACCAGGGGATCGACCGCGACGCTCTCGGCAGGGGTGGCAATCTGAACCAAGCACAAACGCGGATGGAATGTGCGCTCGCGCAAAAACTCGGTATCGACGGCAATCGCGTCGAACTCACGGGCGCGCTGGCAAAAGTCGAGTAGAGCCTGATGTGTGGAAATGTACATATCAACCCATCGAATAAGGTTAGGCCCGAA
>DBFZQW010000104.1:0-4616 GCA_048521445.1 Collinsella sp.
CTTTCCATCGGTACCGAGAACGCCGAGGATATCATTTGGGATCTGAAGCAGGCCTTCGCCGCGCTGGACGAGTAAGGCGACTTGTGCAAGGACCCCTTGCGACTCGATAGGTATAACTGCATAAAATGCCTGCTCAAGGCGTCTGCGCAAGCAATGGTTGCGCAGACGCTTTTTTGCATAGGAAGGGCGCTATTACAGGGTTTTTGGCATGCTTTATGCAATCGAGATGTGGAAAACTCCTGTTGAGAGGATGTGAGTTTTACGCAAATGACGTGCACCTTTTGAGAAAAACCGCAGGTCGCGATTTGCTCGGGGTACTATGCAGCGCGATCGAATCACACGCAGCTCAAACGCAGCAAAAACGCACTACGGAGGTTTCCAGCTACATGAGGATTGATTCACGAAAACCGAAAGCCGCCGCCCTTTCCGCCGCTCTGACCGTGGCACTTTTGGCGGGCGCCGGCGCAACCGATGCCCACGCGGCAACACTGTCCGACACGGTCGGATCCACGCCGTCCGAGGCGACGCTGATGCAGCCCGTCGACTATCGCGGCGACGGTTTTGGCTCCATGCAGGAGTGGAACGCTTCGATGGAGGCAAAGCGCGATTCCCTGGAGATGCGCGCTCAGATCATCATGAACATGTACGGTGACTATGCCACCGATGACGAGCGCGCTGTGTTGCAGGGTTGCATCGACGGCGCGGGTAGCCTGTTGACGATGGGGGAGGTCGACGCGAAGTCGACCGAGCTCGATGAGCTGCGCACTGCGCTTGAGGATGCCAAGCGCGAAGCGCTCGAGGCTGCTGCCGCCGAGGCGGAGGCTGCCGAGGCCGCCCAGGCTTCGTACTACAACGCCGGTTACACTTCGTCCTACGCGTCTGCCGCGTCCTGCGCGAACGGATCGGGCCTGACGCGCTCTACGGGTGTCAATAACTACAACGGGCGCCGCGAGACCTATTACAGCAGCAATGTGCTTTATCACTATCGCACGGGCGAATGGACTCAGGATTCTGAGGGCTTTTGGCGCGATTCCGACGGCTATTACGTTGTTGCCGCGGGCGATATGGCCCAGGGCTCGACCTTTACGGGCTCCAAGGGTGATTGCAAGGTCTATGACTCCGGCTGCGCTGCCGGAACCACCGACTACTACACCGGTTGGTAATCTGCCATAAGCAAAATAGGCACATGATGGGCGGACGTCTTTACTGAGCTTTTAGGCAACGTAAAGCCGCCCGTTCTTTATGCTCGTTTGAGTTAACAGAGCCCTTACCGTGGCGGTACGCTGGGCGTATGGATGCGGGGCACACTAGTTCATGAGAAATAAGGTCTTTCTCTTGGAAGAAGTGGTCTTGTGAATGCTCGAGATATTGCCGTTGCTGCCGTCGCGTTGATGCTCGGCTGCCTTGGTCCCACAGTCGCGCTCGTCGCGGGCATGCAGGGGACATGCGGGACTGCTCCTATCGTGGTCGGCGCGCTGATCGCGGCCGCACAGCTGGGAAGCGCGGGCGTGGTTCTTTGCCGCGACGATGAGGGCGAGGTGCCGGGGTCGCAACGTTAACTGTTGTGAGATCGGCCGCCGGTCATAGACGAAGATGAAAACCGCCGCAGGGGAAAGGTTCCCTTGCGGCGGTTTTGCTGTTAAGGCTGTTGAATGCGGCGCGTTGGCGCTACCAGCTTTTCTCGATATCGCGGATGCGCCGATAGAGCCACTCGTTTTGCGGTGCCTGGATATCGTGTTTGGCTGCGAGGCGGCAGATGGTGCCCGCGAACTCATCAACCTCGGTTTTGCGCCTTGCGATGCGGTCTTGAGCCATCGAGGGCATACCGGCGGGGTCGATTCCCTCGATGAGGTGCACCATTTGCGTCAGGTCTGCCTCGGTCAGTTCAACGCCCTCGGCGTTGGCGACCGCAAGCGTTTCGCGCATGGCGGAAACAAAGCAGCGACGCTGCTCGGAGCCCGGCTCCGTGGCGCTTCCGTAGGTCCCGCCGTAGGCCATGCAGGTCTGGTTGATGCCGTCGTTGAGCATGAGTTTGGCCCACATGCGGTGGGCGATGTCGTCCTCGACGGTATGGGCGATGCCGCAGCGCGTATAGAGCTCGTCGATCGCGGTGATGGTTGCGGGGTTCGTGCCGGCCGCCGCGCCAAAGCGGATTTCGCCCGCATTGGTAAAGGTGAGCGCGCCGTTGAGAAACACGGCGTCCATGCCCTGGCAGATACCAAGAACGGTATGCTCCCAGCCAAAGCGTTCGGCAATCTTTTGCTCGCTCGTAATGCCGTTGCACAGCGAGGCGATGAGCGTGTTGGGTCCCACGACGCGCTCCATAGTCTTGAGTGCTTGGTCGAGACCGGTGGTCTTGACTGTCAGGATGACCAGATCGGCGGGCGTCGCCTCGCTGGCACGGACGGACGTGAGATCGCAGGGCTTGCCGTTGACGGTGAGCGCGTCGTTCGCATGACGCTCAAAACGGGCATCATCCATGACGTATTCGACGGCGTCGTTGCCGAGCGCCCGGGCGATCATGCTGCCGTAGAGCAGGCCGACGCCGCCCTTGCCGATAAAGGCGACCTTGTTGATCTGCATGTGAATCATCTCCCCATGTAAAAGGCGCCCGCGTAAGGGGCGCCTGATGGATTGTATGCTGCCAGGGTGATTGGTGGGTGCGCGGGGCGGCTGTTATAAAAAAGAAACGTTTGCCTGGACGCTACGCTGCAGGGCAGACCGCAAAGACGCGGGCGGGGTATCCGACGCCATCGCGGACCTTGGGGAAGGTGCAGAAGATGACGGCACCCGTGGCGGGAAGCTCGTCCAGATGGTCCATGACCTCGATCTGATAGCGGTCGACCGAGAGGATGTATTGCTCGCCGGGGTAGGGGTAGGCGTCCTCGCACGTGGTGATGCCCGGCTTCTTTCATCGGGCTTTTTGCTGATGTTAAAGCGGTGCCGTGACGGCTCGATTTCTGCTGCGTTACGATACGTTCTCAATTGCGATTCCACGATGTTTCGGCTGCGTGACCATTGTGTTTCGCCTTGCCGGGGCGCTGATGGCGAAGGGAGAGGCCGTGCAATACCGCGTTGACCCCAAAAGCGGCAACCGTATCTCGGCGTTGGGGCTGGGCTGCATGAGGTTTCCCGGTGCGCCGGGACGCCCGGATGCGAAGACCGCCGACGCCATCATCTCCCGTGCGGTGGAGCAGGGGATTAACTACCTGGACACGGCCTATCTCTATCCCGGCAACGAGGCGTGCGTGGGTGCGTCGCTTGAGCGCCTGGGCTTGCGCGACCAGGTTTTGCTCGCAACCAAGCTGCCGCATGCTTCGTGCAAATGCGCGGAGGATTTCGACCGGTTCTTCGACGAGCAACTGCGCCGCCTACGGACCGACCATATCGACTATTACCTCATGCACAACATTACCTCGCCCGCCCAGTGGGAACGTGTGGTGGCGTTGGGCATCGAGGACTGGATCGCGCGTCAAAAGGCGGCGGGGCGTATTCGCCAGATTGGTTTTTCGTACCACGGCAGCGCAGCGGACTTCCTGACGATGCTCGATGCATATGAGTGGGACTTTTGCCAGATCCAGTACAATTACGCTGGAGAGCGATATCAGGCGGGAACAGCGGGGCTCATGGCCGCCGCCGAGCGAGGCCTCGCGGTGTTTGTGATGGAGCCGCTGCTGGGCGGGCGTTTAGCGGGCAAGCTGCCGCCACGGGCCCGCGCTGTGCTCGATAGTGCCCGTGACCCGCATTTGCTCACTCCTGCCGCCTGGGGTCTTTCGTGGGTGTGGAATCATCCTCAGGTGACGATGCTGCTTTCGGGTATGACCGATACCGCGCAGGTGGATGAGAATTCGTCACTGGCAGACCTCGCGTTGCCGAATTCGATGACTGCCAACCAGCTCGACACGATCGCGCACGTGCTGGATGAGTTTGAAAAATCGAATCGCGTGCCCTGCACGGGATGCGGCTATTGCATGCCGTGCCCTAAAGGCATCAATATCCCTGGATGTTTTGCCGCCTACAACGCAAGCTATGCGCACAGCTGGTTTACGGGGCTGTCTCAATACTTTACGGCGAGCGCGGTGCGCACAAGCGAGCCCAAGTTGGTGAGCAATTGCGTCAAATGCGGCAAATGCGCGCGGCACTGCCCGCAGCACATCGATATTCCCGAGCGTCTCGACGATGTGCGCCGACGTTTCCAGCCTGGTCCCGTGACGGCGGTGCTTAAGGCCTTCGGCAAAACGCGCTCCTCATGACCCTTTTATAACTTGCGGTGGAATAGTTCCTGTTTGCGGCAGAATAGGGGCCAAACAGGAACTATTTCACCGCAACTGAAGGGGGCTGTCGTGGGTCATCGGGATTCATGTGATGATTTGCGCGAGGTTCGTTGGGGCGTTTTGGGCGCTGGACACATTTCGCATCGATTTGCATCGTCGCTCAAGGAGGTGGACGGGGCACGGCTTGTGGCTGCCGCCGGCCGCACTCCTTCGCATGTTGAGGAGTTTTGCAGGGCGTTTTCGATTGATGCCGCGCACAGTTATGCCACGGCTGACGATAGCGGCGATGCGGCTTATGATGCGCTGATTGCCGACCCCGATGTCGACGCAATCTACTTGGCT
>DBFZQW010000105.1:0-3603 GCA_048521445.1 Collinsella sp.
GGCTTCCGCGGTAACCGCTTTTAGGGGTTACGCGGTTCTACGAACCGCGTAACTAGTTGACGCTGCGCGCCCACCAGAGCGACAACTTGTCATTCAAAGAGGACGGCATGACCAGAAGGTCTATGCCGTCCTCTTTTCATGCCAATTTGTTCGCTCTGGTGGGCGCTCGCTGTCGGTGCCAAAACATCGGCATTGCCATGATCCAAGGTAGTCATTGGGGACGTTCTTAAACGACTACATAGCATGAGAGTGGATAATCTCCCGGTTTGAGTCTGCATTCAAGCTCAAAGTGGGAGATTATCCACTCTCATTTGCTATGCGTCCGAAAATCCACGCTCGTTTGTTTTCTGCCTACATTTGGAGGAAGAGCTCGTGGAGGTGGGTGTCTTCATCGAGTTCGGGGTGGAAGGTTACGCCGAGCTGGTTGCCCTGACGGGCGGCGACGATACGGCCGTCGACTTTTGCTAAGACCTTGGCGTCGCCGTGGACCTCGACGATGCGGGGCGCGCGGATGAACGTCAGCGGCACTTCACCGTCGATGCCGGCTACCTGCCCCTTGGTTCGAAAGCTGCCGAGCTGCCTGCCGTAGGCATTGCGCTCGACAAGTACATCCATGGTTGCCAGGCGCGGCGTGCCCTTATCGTCGTGGGCGGCAAGGTCGTGAGCCAGTAGAATCAGGCCGGCGCAGGTGCCCAGGACGGGCATGCCTTCAGCGATACGGGCACGAAGCTCCTCGAGCATGCCCAACTCATCAAGCAGCTTCCCTTGAACGGTAGACTCGCCGCCGGGAAGTACCAGACGGTCAAAGTCCTGCTTCAAATCAGCCGCCTGTCTCAGCTCAATACAACGTGCGCCCAGTTCGGATAGCCTTGCCTCGTGCTCGGCAAAAGCGCCTTGGACCGCCAGCACGGCGACCGTTTGGTCTGTATAATCGCTCATGTGCGATCCTTTCTGCTGGACTAGCGCCCGCGCTCCTCCATGATGATCTCGATTTCGTCGGCGTTGATGCCCACCATGGCCTCGCCCAGGTCCTCCGAAAGCTCGGCGATGAGTTTGGCATCGGTGAAGTTTGCCACGGCCTTGACGATGGCGGCTGCGCGCTTGGCGGGGTCGCCGCTCTTAAAGATGCCCGAGCCGACAAAGACGCCTTCGGCGCCCAGCTGCATCATCAGCGCGGCGTCGGCGGGGGTCGCTACGCCGCCGGCGGCAAAGTTCACGACGGGAAGCTTACCCGTGGCATGGACCTCGCGCACCAGCTCGACCGGAACCTGCAGTTGCTTGGCTGCCTCAAAGAGCTCGTCGTCGCGCAGGGCAACAACGTCACGGATCTGCTTTTGGATCTTGCGCATGTGACGCACGGCCTGAACGACGTCGCCTGTACCCGGCTCACCCTTGGTGCGAATCATCGTGGCGCCCTCGGCAACACGGCGCAGCGCCTCGCCCAGATCGCGGGCGCCGCAGACAAACGGCACGTCAAACTGGGTCTTGTCGATGTGATAGACGTCATCGGCAGGGGAGAGAACCTCGGACTCGTCGATGTAATCGATCTCGATGGCCTGCAGGACCTGCGCCTCGACGATGTGACCGATGCGGCACTTGGCCATGACGGGGATGGAGACGGCCTCTTGGATGCCCTTGATCATCTTGGGGTCGCTCATGCGCGAGACGCCGCCTGCGGCACGGATGTCGGCCGGGATGCGCTCGAGGGCCATGACGGCGCAGGCGCCTGCCTCCTCGGCGATGCGTGCCTGCTCGGGCGTGGTAACGTCCATGATGACGCCGCCCTTGAGCATCTGCGCGAGCTCGCGATTGAGTTTGACGCGGTCGGCCTTGCTGTTCTGTTCTGCCATGGTTGCTCCCTTGGTTGGCATGTGCATTGCTTGACGGAACATCCTATCGGGGAGCTGGGTATGACAAAATACTCAGTTTTCGAGATAATTACAAGGTCAGACTAATACCAGATTGAATGACTTAATAAGGTCAGGTGATAGGCTCATGCTTGACTACAATTTGGAAAAACGCGGCGAAGCATCGCTCTATGAGTATGTTTACCAGCAAATTCGAGATGATATCGTAGCTGGACGCATTGTGGCGGGGGAGCATTTGCCGTCTAAGCGCGCCTTTGCCAGTCATCTGGGAATCAGTGTTATTACCATCGAGAATGCATATAGCCAGTTACTCGCTGAGGGCTATATTTGCTCAATACCACGTCGTGGCTACTACGCTTGCGAGCTTCCGGATGCACCGGTTTTGGCTTCGGCTGCGGAGGGCATCGACCGAGATGCCGTCTCTGTGGGCCCCAGCGTGCATGATGTCAACGGACAGGTCGAGCGATTCGATGCGCTTTCTCCTTCTGCTTTGGAGGCGGCGCGGCTTTGGCAAAGCGCGCTACGGGCGACGCTGGCATCCGAAGACGAGCGCGAAATCTTTTCGCCCGCACCGGCGCAGGGCACTGCTCGGCTGCGACGCGCAATTGCTCACCATCTGCACGGGACAAGGGGTATGAATGTCGACCCCAACAACATCGTTATCGGTGCGGGCGCCCAGCTGCTCGATACCATGTTGGTTCAGTTGCTTGGCGCGGACAAGGTGTATGCGGTTGAGGATCCGGGCTATTTGCGTCTGACGCGTATCTATCAGGCTATGGGCTGCCAAGTTCGACATATCCCGTTGGATGATGAGGGCGTGGACTTGAGCACTCTGCAGAAAAGCGGGACCGATGTCCTTCACCTGATGCCGTCCCATCAGTATCCGACCGGCCTTGTGACGAGCATTGCGCGTCGCTATGCGCTTCTGAGCTGGGCCGCCGAGCGACCAGGTCGGTATCTCATCGAAGATGACTTTGATTGTGAGTTTCGCCTTGCTGGCAAGCCGATTCCTGCGCTCGCATCGATCGATGCCGCCCAGTCGGTTATTTACACCAACACGTTTTCGAAGAGCCTGTCATCGGCGTTGCGTCTAGCGTACATGGTGTTGCCCGATGAGCTAATGGAGCGGTTTAGGCGCAACCTTGGTTTTTACGCCTCGTCGGTTAGCTCTGTCGACCAGGTCGCTTTGGCTCGTTTGCTGGAATCGGGTGATTACGAGCGACATGTGAACCGCGTGCGCGTGCGCGCTCGCGAGGCGCGCGATGGCCTGGCGGCGCTTGTGCGGAAGGCGTTTCCGGCAGGGGAAGTCTCGATCGAGCATGCAGACGCGGGCCTTTACTGTATCGTGGTTGCGGAGCGTGGAACGGGCGGAAGCACTTTTGCACGGGCCCTCACGCGCTCGAGCATCCCTTTTATCGATATTGGTGACTGTTTTTGGTGTGCCGATGGCGCATCTGTCCCTGAAAACTCAACTCAAATTCTTGTTCAGTATGACGATCTGAGTCCAAAAGTGCTAACTAGCTTGGAATTGCAGCTAATGGGGGGGCACTCTGCAACCTAAGTGAGTAGACTTTTAGCACTTTGGCGACCAGGCAGTTTTGTAACAAGCTATCTACCTGCGGTTTTGAAAAGCAGGATGACCGGCCTGCTCGGGATGTTCAAAAAAGTCTACTCACTTGCCGCGCAAAGCTCCTGCATGAGAAAAAAATGGGGTTTTCAACAGGGCTTCGTCCAG
>DBFZQW010000106.1:0-11235 GCA_048521445.1 Collinsella sp.
TGGGACCACAACGACAGCCTGAGTGAGGAGCGCCGCGCCTACGACGCTTACCAGTCCATGCTCATGGAGCCGTGGGATGGCCCGGCGGCCATCGCCTTTACCGACGGTCGCACGCTGGGTGCCGCCCTCGACCGTAACGGCCTGCGTCCCGCCCGCTACTATGTGACGCGCGACGGTCGCTTTATGCTGGCGAGCGAGGTGGGCACCATCGAGGTGAGCCCCGAGAACATCCTGACGAGCGGCTGCCTAGGACCGGGCCAGATGCTCGAGGTCGACTTTGCCCGCGGGCGCGTCATCTACAACGATGAGCTGCGTGCCCGTTACGCCAAGGAAAAGCCCTACCGTGATTGGATTGCCGAGGAGACGCTAACCGTTGACGCGCTCGATGAGCCCGTTGCGGCAACGCCCGCCGAGGACGCCGAGGTGCCCGCCGCCGTGCGTATGGCCAAGCTCGGCGACCACTGGGATGACGTCGACGAGGTCGTGCGTCCCATGGCCCAGCAGGGCAAGGCACCGCTCGCTTCGATGGGCATCGATGCGCCGCTGGCCTGCCTGTCCAAGAAGACGCGCTCGTTCTTTGACTACTTCTATCAGTTGTTCGCCCAGGTCACGAACCCGCCGATCGACGCCCTGCGCGAGCATATGGTGACTTCGACCACGCTCTACCTGGGCAACCACGGCAACCTGCTCGAGGACTCCCGTACGGCCTGCCAGCTGGTGCGCCTGGAGCGCCCGCTGCTGAGCGAGGAGGAGTTCGACCGCATTTGCGCGATTGACCGTGTTGGCTTTAAGACCCGCCGTTTCCGTGCCGTCTACCGCCGCGATGCCGGCGAGGGCGCGCTGCAGGCTGCGCTCAAGCAGCTTGCCGAAGACGTCGAGGCTGCGGTTCGCGATGGCGTGAACATCGTGGTGCTGAGCGATCGCGCCGGAGCGGGCGAGGTGCCCGTGCCGTCGCTGCTCGCCGTGGGCTGCGTGCACAACCACCTGATCCGTGCCGGCGTGCGCACCTTTGCCGATATCGTGGTGGAGTGCGGCGACGCCGTGTCCCCGCACGACTTTGCGGCGCTGGTGGGCTACTCCGCGAGCGGCATCTATCCGTACAACGCGCATGCGTGCATCCGCGATCTGGCGGCACGCGGCGATCTGGACGTGACGGCCGAGCAGGGCATCGCCAATTACAACAAGGCCGCGACGGCGGGCATCGTCTCCATCATGTCCAAGATAGGCATCTCCACGGTGCAGAGCTACCACTCCGCGCAGATCTTCGAGGCCGTGGGCTTTACGCCGGAGTTCGTCAACGCGTACTTCGCCGGCACGGTGAGCCGTGTGGGCGGTATGGGTGTCGAGGACGTCGAACGCGAGCAAAATGAGCGCTATGACGCCGCGCTTGCTATCCTTAAGAGCCCGGCTCCCGATCAGCTGCCCACGTTGGGCCTGACCAAGTGGCGCCCGCTCGGCGGCGAGGATCACCTCATCGATCCGCAGACTGTCTACTTGCTGCAGACCGCCTGCCGTGAGGACAGCTACGACACCTTTAAGGAGTACAGCGCCCGCCTGCACCGCACCGGCCGTGCCGTGCGCCTGCGCGACCTGCTGGACTTTGATGCCAGCGGCCGCACTCCGGTGGCACTCGACGAGGTCGAGCCCGCGCTCAACATCGTCCGCCGCTTTAACACCGGCGCCATGTCGTACGGCTCCATCAGCAAGGAAGCACACGAGTGCATGGCCATCGCCATGAACCGCCTGCATGGCCGTTCCAACTCCGGCGAGGGCGGCGAGGACCCGCGCCGCGAGACCCCGCTGACCAACGGTGACTTCAAGAACTCCGCCATCAAGCAGGTAGCAAGTGCGCGCTTTGGCGTGACGAGCCGCTACCTGTGCAGCGCCTTCGAGATTCAGATCAAGATGGCCCAGGGCGCCAAGCCCGGCGAGGGCGGACACCTGCCCGGCAAGAAGGTCTACCCCTGGATCGCCGAGGTTCGTCAGTCCACGCCCGGCATCGGCCTGATCTCGCCTCCGCCGCACCACGACATCTACTCCATCGAGGACTTGGCGGAGCTGATCTTCGATCTTAAGAACGCCAACCCCGGTGCGCGCGTGTCGGTCAAGCTGGTCAGCGAGGCCGGCGTCGGCACCATCGCCACTGGTGTTGCCAAGGGCGCTGCCGACAAGATTTTGATCAGCGGCCACAACGGCGGCTCGGGTGCCGCTGCTCGCGATTCCATTTGGCACGCCGGTCTGCCGCTGGAGCTCGGTCTTGCCGAGGCCCAGCAGACGCTGCTGCAAAACGGCCTGCGCTCGCGCGTGGTGCTCGAGGCCGACGGCAAGCTCATGGACGGCACCGATGTTGCCGTCGCCTGCCTGCTGGGTGCCGAGGAGTTTGGCTTTGCGACCATGCCGCTCATCTCGATGGGCTGCCTCATGCAGCGCGACTGCCAGCAGGATACCTGCCCCGCCGGCATCGCTACGCAAAACTGCCGCCTGCGTCGCGGCTTCCGCGGCAAGCCCGAGCACGTTGAGCACTTTATGCTCTTTGTTGCCGAGCAACTGCGCGAGGTCATGGCGCGCCTGGGCTTCCGCACCGTCGACGAGATGGTCGGCCATCCCGAGTGCTTGCGCCAGATTGAGGTCCCGGGCAACCGCAAGGCTAACCTGCTGGATCTGTCGCCCGTGCTGGCGAGCGCGACCTGTGAGTTTGGTGCCCACATCCCGGGTGCCGACGGCCGTCACTTCCTGCCGCAGATGGCCGCGGACAGCGAGCTCGACAAGACGCTCGACTCCACGTTGTTTGTGCCCTATACGGCCGATGCCCGTGCGCACCTGCGTCCGATTCGCTTCCGCGCCGATATCGCCAACGTCAACCGCTGCGTGGGCACCATCTTGGGCAACGCGGTGACCAAGGCGCATCCCGAGGGCCTGCCCGCCGGCTCCATCACCATCGATTGCGATGGTTCGGCCGGTCAGAGCTTTGGCGCCTTCCTGCCGCGCGGCATTACGCTCAACGTGTGCGGCGACGCCAACGACTACTTTGGCAAGGGCCTTTCGGGCGGCGAGGTGTCGGTGCGCCCCAACCCGCATGCGACCTACAAGTTCGATGAGAACATCATCGTGGGCAACGTTGCGTTCTTTGGCGCCACGAGCGGCCGCGGCTTCATTAACGGCCTGGCAGGCCAGCGCTTTGGCGTACGCAACTCCGGTGCCACGGTGGTGGTCGAGGGCTGCGGCAACCATGGCTGCGAGTACATGACGGGTGGTCTGGCGCTCATCCTGGGCGAGGTCGGGCAGAACTTCGCCGCCGGCATGACGGGTGGCGTGGCCTATGTCTTTGACCAGTACGGCACGCTCGATGCCCGTGTGAACCACGAGAGCGTTGAGCTTAAAGCCCCGACGGCCGGCGAGCTGGCGCAGATTCGCGAGCTCATCCAGGAGCACGTGGACGTGACGCAGAGCCCGCGCGGCATTAAGCTGCTCTACAGCTTTGAGACGATGAGCAAACACTTTGTGAAGGTCATTCCGACCGAGTACGAGCGCGTGCTGGCGATTGTCGCCGCCGCCGAGGCCGTCGGCAAGACGCATGCGCAGGCCGAGGAGCTGGCGTTTGACATTGTGACCGGTCGCGCGAGTGACGCGGATGTTGCTCGCTTCGATGTTGCGGGCGGTGCTGCGGGTGCTGCGTCCGTGGCTGCCAGCTCTGTTGCTTCGACCAAGAAGGAGGCGTAAGTGCCATGGGTAAGCCCGGTGCTTTTCTTGATATCGATCGCGTGACCCATGAGCTGCGCCCCGTGGAGGAGCGCAGCCGCGATTTCGATCCGCTGTACGTGGAGCTCGACGACGACGCGCGCCGTGCCCAGGCGAGTCGCTGCATGATGTGCGGTGTGGCGTTTTGTCAGATGGGCGCGAGCTTTGGCAAGGCACGTCCGAGCGGCTGTCCGCTGCACAACCTGATTCCCGAGTGGAACGAGCTGGTGTACCGCGGCCGTTGGGACGAGGCTGCCGAGCGCCTGTCACTCACCTCGCCCATGCCCGAGTTCACGAGTCGCGTGTGCCCGGCGCTGTGCGAGGCCGCATGCAACCTGGGCTCGGTCGATGGCCAGCCCACGACGATTCACGACAATGAGCGCGCGATCAGCGACCATGAGTGGGCCAACGGCGGTCCGCGCCGCTTTGAGCCGGCAGGGGAGGGCGCACCCACGGTTGCCGTGGTGGGCTCCGGTCCTGCTGGTCTGGTGGCAGCATGGGAGCTTGCGCGTCGCGGTGCCCGCGTGACGGTGTTTGAGCGTGACGACCGCCCGGGCGGCCTGCTCATGTACGGCATTCCCAACATGAAGCTCGAGAAGTCCGTGGTCGAGCGTCGCGTGGCGCTTATGTGCGAGCTGGGCATTGCGTTCGAGCTGGGTGCCGACGTAAGCGATCCTAAGGTTGCTGCCAAGCTCGATGGCTTTGACGCCGTCGTGGTGGCTGCCGGCGCCCGTGCCCCGCGTGGGCTTTCGGCTGCGAACATCGATGCGCTCGGCGTGGTGTATGCCGTGGACTATCTGACGGCTTCGACCGTCTCGGTGCTCGATGGCGGCGAGCCCGCGGTGAACGCGCGCGGCCTGGACGTTGTGGTTATTGGCGGCGGCGATACCGGTAACGACTGCGTGGGCACCGCGGTACGTCAGGGTGCGCGCAGCGTGCGCCAGTTTGAGTTCTTGCCGGCGGCGCCTGATGCGCGCGCGGCGAGCAACCCCTGGCCGCAGTGGCCCAACGTGAAGAAGACCGATTACGGCCAGCAGGAGGCCATCGCTGCCATGGGCGGCGAGATGCGCGCTTGGGGTGTGGATACGCTCGAGGTACTGTTGGACAAGAAGGGCGCGGCCGCGGGCCTGCGCGTGGTCGATCTGGATTGGTCGGCTGGCAAGCCCGAGCGCATCGCGGGCTCCGAGCACGAGGTGCCGGCCCAGCTGGTGCTCATCGCCTGCGGCTTTACGGGTCCCGAGCATGGCGTGTTCGACGCCGTTGGCGTGCCTGTTGCCACCGCTGGTCGTCCGCTGCCGGTGATGGCTGCCGAGGGCTCGCACCTTGCGGCCCGTGTCGACGGCGTCGCCGCGGATGCCGCGCCGGTGTATGTGGCGGGTGATGCTCGCAACGGCAGCTCGCTCGTGGTGAACGCCATGGCCGATGCCCTGGCCTGCGCAGCCGAAGTCGCCGATGCGCTGGAGCTGTAAAGTAGTCATTTAAGAACGTCCCCAATGACTAGTCATTTTTTTGTCTAGTCGTTGGGGACATTTTTTGCGAGCGATTTGCCCGTTTGTCGACGTACGGGTGTTCATTTGTCGACTTCTTGGGCTGTGGTCACCTGTTGTTTCTGTGGTGGCTGTGGGTATCTGGCTCAAAAGGGCGGGTTGTCCGTCTATGTTTACCTGCGGTTTTGTTGCGGTGCGCATTTTCGGTCAAGCTTTTCGTCAAGTGTTTGGTCAGCATCTGGTTTGCAGCCGGAGGCCTATTTTGCCCGCGCTGGTCGTGGCCGACCATCCTCCTCGTAAGCTCAAATTGAGGTCCATCAGTTTGAGGAGGATGCCATGACTGACCACGCTTTAGATCGAGCGCAGCTGGCCGAAGCCGTCGGCAACGATATTGCCGACATGGCCCATTTTTGGATGCTGCGGAAGTTCCAGTTTTTGGAGCCGGCGCGCGAACAGTTCGAGATCATTGTCGACCCGTGGCTCAGCTATTGCACTGAGCCTTCGCAAAACGAAATCATGGCCTACAACATGGCATTTACCGATTGGCTGCTCTTCGAGCGCCCCTATCGCCATGGCAAGACGCTGCTCGAGCTGTATGTTGAAGAGCCGCCGACATCGCTTTCGCCTGCCTCGCTCAAGCGGCTCGAGCAGGTACGCGACACGCAGTATTTCTCGCGCTTTGGCATTTTGGACAAGGATCCTGCGACTGGTATGCTCGCGCTGAAGGACACGCGCACCGACCGTCGCTTTGATGTCTACGACCCGCATATCGTGCAAAAGGAGCATTGGAGCGACGGCGCGATTGCGGTGCGCCTCGCCTGCGTCGACGATGTCTGGCTGACGGCGGGACAACTCTATCTGTATGACATCGCACGCCTGAGTGACACGGCGGTCGATGGGCCTGGTGCGGTGCATCCGGAGGACCTGCAGGATGGCTTTGACACCTCGTGCATCAGTTTCTTCTTGCGTCTGGTCCGCGACATCATGGGCGCCCAGGGGCGCTACGTAAAGTCGCTCAACATCTACGAGCAGGAGTGGGAGTAGGGGATGTGGCTGGTGTCGCCCTGCTGCCCTGACTTTGTCTCAATCTGTAACGTTTGGCGGCTGTTTGGGCCCGTAACTGTTACAGATCGAGACATTTCCCTGATGTTGCCGGGGTGGGGTTCAACGTATTCCGTCCCCCACATCTCCTCTTCCCTCCGTTAACCGATGCGTCTGCAGCAATCCAGCGGGACTAGGTAATAATGGACAAATGTTCATGTTAATCGTGAGGGAGGAGCTCGATATGGCGTCTGCCGATCGTCCCACGTTGTTTATCAATGCGACCGTCTTGGATGGCTCGGAGCATATGGAGCCGCAGCCCGATATGGCCGTGGCCGTCGAGCGTGGCATCATCACCTGGATTGGTCCGAGCGCCGTGGCGCAGGCGCCGGCGGGCGCCGAGGTTATCGACCTGGCGGGTGCGTATCTCATGCCAGGCCTCATCAATATGCATGTGCATCTGTGCGGTTCGGGCAAGCCGGTTTCGGCGGGCGATGCGGGCGCGCTGATGAAGAAGCTCGATAATCCCGTGGGGCGCGCCATCGTGCGCCATATTCTTAAGGGCAGCGCCCAACAACAACTGGCAAGTGGCGTGACCACGGTGCGCGGCGCGGGCGACCCGCTGTTTGCCGATCTGGCCGTGCGCGATGCTATCGATGCCGGCAAGTATCAAGGTCCTCGCCTGGTGGCGCCGGGAACGGGTGTCACGGTGCCGGGCGGCCATGGTGCGGGTTTGTTCGCCCAGGTGGCCAACAGTCCCGCCGAGGCAGCCGAACAGGTGCGCGACCTGTATGCGCGCGGTGCCGACGTCATCAAGCTGTTCGTGACGGGCGGCGTGTTCGACGCTACCGAGGTGGGCGAGCCGGGCGTGCTGCGCATGCCGGTCGAGGTTGCCGCGGCGGCGTGCAAGGCGGCGCACGAGGTGGGCCTGCCGGTTATGGCCCATGTCGAGAGCACCGAAGGCGTGAAGGCCGCGCTTCAGGCCGGCGTCGATACGATCGAGCACGGCGCTCCGTTGACGCCCGAGATCATGGAACTGTACCGTGGCGCCGCGGGTACGCAGCTCGAGGGGCGTGCGCCCAGCGTTACCTGCACTATCAGCCCGGCGCTGCCGTTTGTATTGCTCGACCCGGAAAAGACCCATTCGACCGATACGCAAAAGAAGAACGGCGACATCGTGTGCTCGGGCATCATCGAGAGCGCCCGTGCCGCACTGGAAGCTGGCGTTAAGGTGGGCCTTGGCACGGACTCGAGCTGCCCGTTCGTGACGCAGTACGACATGTGGCGTGAGGTGGCCTATTTTGCCAAGTATGTCGGCGTGAGCAACGCCTTCGCGCTGCACACGGCCACGCAGGTCAATGCTGAGCTACTGGGGCTGGGCGGCGAGACCGGCACGATCGAGTGCGGCAAGGCCGCCGATATCCTGGTGACGCGCAAGAATCCGCTCGATGACCTGTGCGCACTGCGTGAGCCGATGCACGTGATGTGCCGTGGTGATCTGGTGCGCAAGCTCAAGGTGAAGCGTATTCCCGAGGTGGACGCCGAGCTCGACACGATTATGGCCATGCCTGCCGAGGCGTTGGCCGAGGAGCTTGCCCGCGACGGCGTGGCGTAAGCGTGCGATATGGCGATGCGACAAAGGGGCAATCCCTTTGTCATAATCAAAAAAGCCGAGGTCTCAGTGCGAGGCCTCGGCTTTATTTTGTCCCATGGTATGGCGGCTATGAGCGCGTCTCCATCTTGGCGTGGCACTTGGGGCAGGTGACGCGGATCTTGCCCTTGCCCTTGGGGACGGAGAGCATCTGGCCGCAGTTGGGGCACTTGAGGTATGCCGTGGTCTTGCGACCCTTCCACATCTTCTTGGCCGTGCGCTTGGCACGCTCAAAGTCTTCCTTACTGGTGCCGGCTGCGCGTGAGGTGCTAGCCGCTGCAGCGCCGCCGCCCAAGCTGGCGACGAACTTGCCCAAGCCGGGAACATTGGCGGTCGTGGCGACAAAGGCCTCGTTCTCCTTGCGACGTGCATCGATATTTTTGGACAGGCCGCGCAGCACGCCAATCACGATTACGGCGATGGCGATCCAGCTGAGCCACTGGATACGAGCCATCGAACCGATCATGGCGATGATAATGCCTGCGAAGCCCATCACGATGGTGAGTTCGTCAGCGCCATTGCGGCCCTTCATAAAGTCATTCATGCAAATTGCCTTTCATTCGATATGCCGCACGCCTTTATACCCGATTTAGAGCAAGGGGGACAGGTTAATCTGCACCAATGTGGTGCAAACGTACCTGTCCCCAATGCCCCAATTACTTGGAGAGCTTGTCGACGACGCGTTCGATCTCGGCGAGCTTGGCGGCTTTGAGGCCTTCGTCGCCCGATTCGATTGCCGAAGTCACGCAGCCCTCGATATGCGCCTTGAGCACGTCGGCGTTAATGCGCGCGAGGAGCGCCTGTGTAGCCATGAGCTGTGTGGAAATATCGACGCAATAGCGGTCCTCATCGACCATCCGCAAGATGCCGTCGATCTGGCCGCGTGCCGTCTTGAGCATGCGGGTCACCGATTTGTGGTCTGCCATCATGGCGGGTCCTCGTTTCTGGTCGATGGGGTCGAATGCTTCTGGTAGCTGCTACGCGGCGGTCACGGACAGGGCGTGGAACTTCTCGCCGGCGCCCTCGACGGCGGCAGCGAGCTGCTCGGCGGTCACGGTGTCGGCGCACTCCACCTGGACAGTCTGGGTCTCGTGATCGGCGTCGGCGTCGGTCACGCCGGCCACGTTGAGCAACGCCGTCTCGACGGTGGCGTCGCAATGGCCGCACATGAGGCCGGAAGTCTTGATTGTGTAACGCATGGGTATTCCTCCCTGTTGTGTCGGCTTTCCCAGGCACCCGACCTTGACCTTCAAGCCGTCGCTCGCGTACCAAAGTGCGCGTCGCTCCTCTTTCGGGTCAATCTCGGGCGTCTGGAAAACCCGTTCTAGATGGACTTAATGGTGAGCCTATTTTGCCACTTTTGGCTTAAAGGATTTTAAGCGCAGCGCATTGCTTACGACGCAGACACTCGACAGGCTCATGGCCGCGGCGCCAAACATCGGCGAGAGCTGCCAACCGGTGAGGGGGAAGAACACGCCCGCCGCCAGCGGAATGCCGATGCCGTTGTAGAACAGCGCCCAGAACAGGTCCTGCTTGATGTTGCGAATTGTGGCGCGCGACAGCTCGATGGCACGGGCGACGTCCATGAGGTCGCTGCGCATGAGTACCACGTCGGCGCCCTCCTTGGCGATGTCTGCGCCGGTGCCGATAGCAAGGCCCACGTCGGCGCGCGCCAGGGCGGGGGAGTCATTGATACCGTCGCCCACCATGGCGACCTTGCTGCCCGCATCCTGCAGCTCGCGTACGTGGTGCTCCTTGTCGGCGGGGAGGACGTCGGCGATGACCTGTTCGCTGCTCAGCCCCACGCGGCGGGCGATTGCTTCGGCGGTGACTCGGTTGTCGCCGGTGAGCATGCGCACGTCGACGCCAAGCGAGCGCAGTGCGGCGATGGCTCCGGCACTCGTTTCCTTGACCTCGTCAGCCACGGCAATGGTGCCGGCGAGCTCGCCGTTCTTGGCAAAGAACAGCGGCGTCTTGCCCTCGGCGGCGAACTGTTCGGCAAGACCCGCGGGCACCTTCGCGCCCAGCTCGTTCATCAGGCGCATATTGCCGGCGGCAATGGCGTTTTGCCCCTCGCGCGCCGTAACGCCTCGCCCGGGCACGGCGGCAAAGTCCTCGACGGCGCGCGCGACAATCCCTCGCGTCTCGCACTCGGCCATAATCGCCTCGGCCAGCGGGTGTTCGCTTGAGCGCTCCAGCGCGGCGGCCAGCTTGAGTAGCGCCTTTTCGCTCATGGCGGGCGATCCGTCGGCGCGCGTGGCTACCACGATATCGGTCACGGCAGGCTTGCCGCGAGTGACCGTTCCCGTCTTATCGAACACCACGGTGCCCACGCTGCGCAGATTCTCCAGCGCCTCGGCGCTCTTGAACAGAATGCCCATCTCGGCGCCCTTGCCGGTGCCGACCATAATAGCGACGGGCGTGGCCAGACCCAATGCGCACGGACAGCTGATCACCAGCACAGCGACGGCGGAGGTGAGCGCTTCGTTCACGCTACCGGTCAGTGCCATCCACGCCACGAAGGTCATGGCCGAGATCACGAATACCACGGGCACGAACACGCCGGCGACCTTGTCGGCCATGCGGGCGATGGGCGCCTTGGTGGCGTTGGCGTCCTCGACGAGCTGGATAATCTTGGCGAGCGACGTGTCGGCGCCCACGCGTGTGGCACGGAAGGCAAACGAGCCGGTGCGGTTGACAGTGGCGGCGTTGACGGTGTCGCCGGCGGTCTTTTCCACGGGGATGGACTCGCCGGTGAGCGCGCTCTCGTCCACGGCCGAGCTGCCCTCGAGCACCACGCCATCGACAGGGATGGACTCGCCGGGGCGCACACGCAGCACCTGGCCGGGCAGAATGGCATCGACGTCGACGGTGGCCTCGCTGCCGTCCTCTGCCACGACGGTCGCGGTCTTGGGTGCTAAGTCGATGAGCGCCTCGATAGCGCCGCCGGTCTTGGACTTGCTGCGCGTCTCGAGGTATTTGCCCACGGTGACGAGCGACAGGATGGTGCCAGCGCTCTCAAAATACAGGTTGTCCATGCTCGTCATCATGGCCTCGTGCACCTGACCTGCGGCTAGCTGGTCGGCCATGATGAACATGGCGTAGAGCGACCAGGCGATGGAGGCGGTGGCGCCCACGGCAATAAGGGCGTCCATGGTGGGCGCGCCGTGCGCGAGCGATTTAAACCCGTTGATAAAGTACGCGTCGTTGACGTAGACGATGGGAATGAGCAGGACGAGCTCGGTGAGCGCGAGCGTCATGCTGTGGGTGTGGTCGGTGAAGATGCCGGGCAGCGGCCAGCCGAGCATGTGCCCCATG
>DBFZQW010000107.1:0-2942 GCA_048521445.1 Collinsella sp.
TACCGCCAACAAGCAGCGCAAATGCACCTTGGGGAACAGACCAGTCGAGCCCCTCGAGCACCGCAGCATCAGCATCGGGGTAGGCAAAGCTCAGGCTCCGCACCTCAATCGCCGGCATATCCGGGCCGCACGCCGCGCCCGCCGCCGAGCTCCTATCCAACCGAGCCATCAGCCAAACCTCTTCTCATCACTCGCGTGCAACGCGCAAGGCAACACCATCCAGGCAGCGTACACAACATAGCCCGGCCACGGCGCCGGCACCAAGAGCTGAGGATAAAACGAATACTGCGTCGTCGCGGTCCACGCCACTGTCACCGTGACCACGCCAAACAGTGCAAGCCCAACCAGCGCGGCAACATCGCCGCGCCCCAGCCGATACCGCGCATACGTCGTACGACGCGTCGCGGCACCCCACCCGCGCGAGCGCATCGCGTCCGCGCGCTCCAGCGAATCTTCCATGCCCCAGCCCATCAACACACTCGATGCCCGCAAACGCGAACGCACGGGGTCGGCCGGCCCGCGGCCCGGTACATCGATCGCATCCTGCACCGCCAGCACCGTACGACCGCGGCGCAAAAACTGCGGGATAAGCCGCATACACATCGAGATCATGAGCGCGATCACCGGTGCGGCATTACCCAGCAGCGCGAGCACCTTGTCGTATTCGAGCATCGACGCCGCGGCCTCAAACCACAGCACGCTCGCCACAAACAGCCCGCCCATGCACAGGCCGTATACCATGCTCTCCAGATACACCGCGCGCATACCAATACGAAACAGCTCCGTCGAACCCGAAGCGCTAAACAGCGGATTGACCAGCGCGATAATCAAAATCACCGGCAACTGCCAGCGGAGTGCGCCCAGCGTGCGGGCAGCCCCACGCGTCGCAAATCCATACGCCAGCCCGCCCGCAAGTGACAGCACAATCAGCACCGGCTGCATCGAGAACATGGTGAGCCCCAGCGTCAGCACAATATAGAGTGCCGGCACAGCCGGATGCGACATCGAGAACGCCGCGACGGGCTCGCCGCCAAACTCCTCTTGTATGTTGTCCACGGGCACCCCCGTCCCCTCGCTCAAACGACAGCTCCGCAGCACCGCCAACGCCGCACGCAAGCAGCACAAACGTCACGCCGGCGGCGCAAGCCCCAACCGCCGCAAACCAATCGCTACGCGCTCAACATATGCCTGCGGTATCATATTGCGCCGTGTATCGTTTCCAAACACACGTCTCTATAACGTAACAGGAGATCACATGGACGCAACCGCAATTATCCTCGCCGCCGGCGAGGGCACCCGCATGAAGTCGAACCACTGCAAGGTTTCGCACAAGATCCTGGGCAAGCCCATGGTCCAGTGGATCGTCGACGCTACCATCAAGGCCGGCTGCAGCCGCGTCGTGGTCGTCATCGGCAGCCACGCCGACGAGATGCGCGCCCTCATCAACGGCGCCTACGCCAACAGCGCCACCAAGGTCGAGTGCGTTGAGCAGACCGAGCGCCTGGGCACCGGTCACGCCGTGAAGGTCGCGCTCGAGGCCTGCGGCATCACGCAAGGCCCCGTCGTCGTGCTCAACGGCGACCTGCCGCTCATCACCGCCGACACCGTCGCCAAGTTCGCGCAGACCGTCGCTACCGGCGAGCTCGCCTGCACCGTCATGACCATGACCCCGCCCAATCCCTTCGGCTACGGCCGCATCAAGCTGGGCGCCGATGGTCAGATCGAGCGCATCATCGAGCAGAAGGACTGCACGCCCGAGCAGGCCGCCACGCTGCTCGAGTGCAACGCCGGCTGCTACGCCTTCGACGGCGCGCAGCTCGCCGCCCACATCGACGAGATCGGCAACGACAACGCGCAGTCCGAGTACTATCTGCCCGACATGCTCGAGATCCTCAAAGGCCACGGCCAGGCAGTCTCCATCTTCCACTGCGATGACTACCGCGACGGCCTGGGCGTCAACAGCCGCATCCAGCTCGCACAGCTTACCGCCATTGCACGCGACCGCATCAACGAGCACTGGATGGCCGAGGGCGTTACCTTCATCGACCCCACGCAGGCCTGGATCGGCCCCGATGCCGTTATCGGCCGCGACACCGTCGTGTGGCCGCAGACGCATCTGATCGGTCACGTCACCGTGGGCGAAGAGTGCCAGCTCGGCCCCAACAGCCGCCTCACCGACACTACCGTCGGCAGCGGCTGCATCATCGATGAGACCATCGCCATCGAGGCCGTCATCGAGAACGGCGTCGACTGCGGCCCGCGCGCCTACCTGCGCCCGGGCACCCACATGCTCGACGGATCCAAGGCCGGCACGCACGTGGAGATCAAGAAGTCCACGATCGGCGAGGGTTCCAAGGTGCCCCACTTGTCCTACATCGGCGACACCACCATGGGCTCCGGCGTCAACGTGGGCGCGGGCTCTATCACCTGCAACTACGACGGCGTCCACAAGCACAAGACCGTCATCGGCAAGGATGCCTTCATCGGTTCCGACACCATGATGGTCGCGCCCGCCCAGATTGGCGACGGTGCACTCGTGGCCGCCGGCTCCGTCATCACCGAGCCGGTTCCGGCCGACGCACTCGGCCTGGGTCGTGCCCGTCAGGTAAACATTGAGGGCTGGGCCGCCGATTATCGCCGCCGTCTGCACGAGGACGACGAGATATAACGTTTTACCAAGCATCTAAGGAGCTGTTCCCATGGGGGCGGCTCCTTTTTCTATCGTGACCTGCGCGGCCGGATGAGTGGTCGGTTCGTGTCCGTTGACGGTAAAGACGTTATCAAGACTCGATAAACCCCGCCGCGCGGTTACAATGCAACAAGGCATCTATATGGCATTCGATATAAAGGAGAAGGGTAATGCCGATTAATGATCCCGAGAAGTCGGAGAATATGCGCAAGTCCATCCGCGTGTATTCCGGTTCCTCCAACCGTCCCCTCGC
>DBFZQW010000108.1:0-32698 GCA_048521445.1 Collinsella sp.
TGCTGCGGTGCTCGAGGGGCTCGACTGGTCTGTTCCCCAAGGTGCATTTGCGCTGCTTGTTGGCGGTACCGGATCGGGTAAGTCGACGCTGCTGTCGCTGCTCAAGCCCGAGATCGCTCCGGCGGGCGAGCGCACTGGCGAACTGAGCGTGCTGGGCGAGAACGTTGCCGACATGGACGTGCGGGCATCGGCGGAGCGCGTGGGTTATGTGTTTCAGGATCCCGAGAACCAGATCGTGTGCGAAACCGTGTGGCACGAGATGGCGTTTGGCCTGGAAAACCTAGGCATGTCGCGCGACGAGATGCGCCGTCGCGTGGCCGAGACCAGCTATTTCTTTGGGTTGGAGGATTGGCTTCATCGTGATACCGATACGCTTTCGGGTGGCCGCAAGCAGCTGCTGTCGCTTGCCGCCGTCCTGGCGCTGCGTCCGCGTGTGCTGCTACTCGACGAGCCCACGTCTCAGCTTGATCCGGTTGCGGAGAAGAATTTCCTGCACGCGCTGTTTCGTGTGAATCGCGAGCTGGGCTGCACGGTTGTTGTGGCGACGCATCAGCCGCGCCCAATGCTCGAATACGCGACGTGTGCGTACCGGATTGAGGGCGGGCGCGTGCGCGAGGTGGCGGATATGGCTTCTTTGGGACGCCGAGAATCGCTGTTTTCCGATGAGATGTTGGGGTGGGGTGCCATCCGATGTGCAAAAAACGGAGTATTCAGCAGGCGTGAGGACAATTTGGGCTCTCTGGAGCCGCCCGGGGACGTATCGAGCGCGAAAAAAAGTTCGGAATTGGACAAATCGTCCGAATTTGTGGCGCAAACGTCGCTCGAGAACGGCTCGGAAGCCTTCCCGCGCACGGATGGAAGCAGAATACTCCAAAAAATGCACGGCGGGTCGGCTACCACCCTGTCGGAAGGCTGGTTTCGCTACGATCGAGCGTCCGGCTGGGTGCTGCGCGGGCTCGATGTGTCGTTTTCGGCTGGCGCGGTGCATGCGGTTGTGGGCGGTAACGGCTGCGGCAAGTCGACGATGCTTTCGGTGCTGGCCAAGACTGCCAAGCTGCAGCGTGGTCGTATGGTGCGCGGGGCGGCCTCGGCTGCGCTGCTGCCGCAGAACCCCAAGGCCCTGCTGGTTGCCGAGACGGTGTGCGACGAGCTGATGGAATGGGCTTCAGCCTGCGGATATGACGAGACCGTGGCGCGGGAGCGCGCGGCGAGCTTGGGGCTGGACGGCCTGGAGACGCGCCACCCCTACGACCTCTCGGGCGGACAGCGCCAGCTGCTCGCACTGGCAAAGCTGCTGCTGATCGGCCCCGAGCTGCTGCTGCTTGACGAGCCCACGAAGGGCTTGGACCTGGAGAGTCGCCGCACCATCGCCCGCGCCCTGCGTGACCATGCGAAGGCTGGCGGCACCGTCATCATGGCTACGCACGATTTGGACTTTGCCGAGCAGGTTGCCGATGACGTTGCCATGATGTTTGACGGCGAGATTGCCTGCATGGAGCCGCCGGCCGACTTCTTTGTCGACAACGTGTTTTATAGGGCGTGATGGGATGACGGATTATCGCGTCGCGCGCCTGCTCGCAAAACTGGAGATCCCGCTGCTGCTGGCGGTGCCAGCCGTGATGGCTGCGGCGTTGCTGGCGGGCGTTGAGCAGGCGGCACTTGCCATGCTTGTCGTGGTGGCGCTGGTGCTCGCGCTGTTCTTTGCGGGCTACGAGGCGTCGCGCCCGGGCTTACGCCAAATTATGCCAACGCTGGTTCTGGCGGCGTTGGCTGCGGCGGGGCGCATTCTGTTTGGCCCCATTCCCGACTTTAAACCGGTGAGCGCCATCGCCATTATCGCGGGGGCGACGCTTGGTCGCCGCAATGGTTTTATGGTCGGTGCGCTGGCGGCGCTGACCAGCAATTTCTTTTTTGGACAGGGCATGTGGACGCCGTGGCAGATGTATGCCTGGGGTCTGGTTGGCTATGTTGGCGGCGTGCTGGCGCATGCGGGCGCGTTCGACCGTGCGGATGGAACCGTGCGCATGCCGGCGCTACTGACCTACGGTTTTGCTTCGGGTTTGCTATACGGCGTTGTGATCAACGCCTACGACATAATCGGTTTTGTACAGCCGCTCACCTGGGCAGGCGCCGTAGCGCGTCTTGCTACGGCGGTGCCGTTCGATATCACACACGGACTCGCGACCTGCGTGTTTTTGGCCGCCCTGTACAGGCCCTGGTGTCGCCGCATCAACCGAGTCGTCGTGAAGTACGGGCTGTAGTGGCGGTTGCGCCGGGGCGAGAATCAATACTGACTTGGTGTCATATCAAAACTATGCCGGTTTACGGGGCTGGATTGACACAGACCGACCATACCGGCATTTTTCGAAAATAGACGAGCCACCTACCTGCGGTTTTATTTTGCTCGAATTGCGTGTGGTTAGGGATCTGCGATTCAGCCCCGTAAACCGGCATGGTTTTGGAATGGCCGGCTGATATGGCGGGCGTCGCGGCCCTCAGAGAGCCAAATCGATCCGCTTTCTTCCGTCCCCAGACGTCCCCAGGGAATCAGTTGACGGCGCTTACCACGAAACTGGCCCATCTACTACGTTTAGCTTGATATCCCCGACCATGACCGCGTTTTATGAAAAACCGCAGGCTTTCTACCTGCGGTTTTCTTTTTGCGTTGTTCGCTGTGGTTGAGGGTGGTGGCTTAAACGTAGTAGATGGGCCAGTTTCGTGGCAAGTGGGCTACGTGGATGCCCTCGCGAGGTGAAAATGACCCCTTTTCCTCCGTCCCCGGGGGATCATGGGGGTTAGAGCTCCAGGGCGAGGGTGACGGGGCAGTGGTCGCTGCCGAAGATGTCGCCGCGGATACCGGTGCCGCGTACGTTGCCGGCGATTGCGTCGCTCACCAGGAAGTAGTCGATGCGCCAGCCTGCGTTGTTCTTGCGGGCATTAAAGCGGTAGCTCCACCAGCTGTAGACGCCCTCGACGTCCGGATTGGCCGCGCGCCAGGTGTCGGTAAAACCGGCGTCGAGCAGCTCGGTAAACTTGCCGCGCTCCTCGTCCGAAAAGCCGGCGTTGCCGCGGTTGGACTTGGGGTTCTTAAGGTCGATTTCCTCGTGCGCCACGTTAAAGTCGCCGCAGGTTACGACGGGCTTGCCGGTTTCGCGCTCAAGCGCGCTCAAAAAGCCGCGATAGGCATCGTCCCAGGCCATGCGCACGTCGATGCGGGCGAGTTCGTTTTGGGCGTTGGGCGTGTAGACGTCGACAAACCAAAACTTGTCGAACTCGAGCGCACAGACGCGGCCCTCGGTTGCGGCTTGGGCGACGAGCTCGGCCGCCTCGCCCTCGCCGGCGTGGGGCAGCAGCGCATCGGCGCGCAGCACGCGCAGCGGTTCCTGGCGGCTAAAGACCGCGGTGCCCGAGTAGCCCTTGCGCTCGGCGTAGCTCCAGGTTTGGTGGTAGCCGGGCAGATCGATATCGACCTGGCCTTCTTGCAGCTTGGTCTCCTGCAGCGCCAGGATATCGACGTCGAGTTCTTGCGCGATCTGGATAAAGCTCGGGTCCTTTTTGAGCACGGCGCGCAGGCCGTTGACGTTCCACGAGGCGAAAGTGTAAGTCTGAGGCATGGTGTCCTTTCGACGGGGTTGGCAGGCTTAAGATTAGCGCAACAGGGGCGGTGGTGGGCACCGCGCGTGCTGACCCAAAGGCCGCATGCTGGGACATCGCCCGACGCTGCCCGACCAACAAGGACGGAGGACTCATATGACGCAGGCGATAACGGACTCCAAACAGGCCTCCGCCGCGCTGGCGGAGCTGTTCGGCACCCACAAGCGCGTGGTCTTCTTTGGCGGCGCGGGTGTTTCCACGGCGAGTGGCATCCCCGATTTCCGCAGCGTGGACGGCCTGTATCACCAGCAGTTTGCCTATCCGCCCGAGACCATGCTGTCGCATAGCTTTTACGAGGCGCATCCTGCGGAGTTCTTTGACTTCTACCGCACCAAGATGATCGCGCTTGGCGCCAAGCCCAACCGCTGCCACACCAAGCTGGCCGAGCTGGAGCGCGCCGGCAAGCTAAATGCCGTGGTGACGCAAAACATTGACGGCCTGCATCAGATGGCCGGCTCACAGCGCGTGTTCGAGCTGCACGGATCGGTCCATCGCAACATTTGCCAGTCGTGCGGCGCGGTCTATAGCGCCGAGTGGATTTGCTCGCGCGAGCACGAGGATGCCGCGGGCGTGCCTGCGTGCCCCGCGTGCGGCGGCCGCATCAAGCCCGATGTAGTGCTCTATGAAGAGCCGCTCGACGAGCATGTGTTGACCGGTGCCGTTGCCGCCAGCGCCGCGGCCGATGCCCTCATTGTGGGCGGGACCTCGCTCGTGGTGTATCCGGCGGCAGGCCTTACGCGATACTTTACCGGCGATACGCTGGCTATTTGCAATCTTGCTCCCACCGATCAGGATGCAAATGCCGACCTGCTGATTTCTTGCGACATCGCGGCCGCGTTTGCGTTCTAGCCCGCGCGCGCGGATACAATAGAAAGACTGAGTGCAAAGCGACCCCGCCGCCAGCTCCTCAAGCTCGGCGGCGTGGGCATTTTAGGAGGATGTTCATGGCGAACGACAGCAAGACATGGCGGTGCGGAAAGTACGAGCTCAGCTTTGACCGTCCGCGCATCATGGGCGTCCTCAACGTGACGCCCGATTCGTTTAGCGATGGCGGGGAGCACTTCGACCCGGATGCCGCCATCGAGTACGGCCTGGCGATGCTCGACGCCGGCGCCGACATCATCGACGTGGGCGGTGAGTCCACGCGTCCCGGCTTTACTCCGGTCAACCCCGACGAGGAGGCTCGCCGCGTGCTGCCCGTTGTGCGCGCGCTGGCCAAAGAGGGTGCCATCGTCTCGATCGATACGCGTCATGTGGCGGTTGCCAAGGCGGCAGTGCGCTGCGGTGCTTCGATTGTCAACGACGTGACGGGCTTCACCGATCCCAAGATGATTGAGTTCGTTAAGACGAGCACCTGCGGCGTCATCGTAATGCACGCCGGCGAGGTCGCCGCGCCCGCCCGCACGCACGCAACGGTGCAGCTCGATACCTCGGCAGCGGCGTTTGTTGCCGAGAAGGCGCGCGAGGCGGCTGCCGAGGCTGCGCGTGAGGCCGAGAAGCCGGCTCGCCGCCGTCGCGGCAAGTTGCTGGGCGAGCCTAAGCCGGAGGCCAAGCTTCCGGGCGGCGTGGTGCAGCCCTCGTTGCCGTTTGGCGAACCGGAGCCCACGTCCGAGCCTGCAAGCGAGCAGGAGACGCCGGCCGCCGAGCAGGCTGCTGCCGCCGAGACCGTTGCGCCCGCGCCCGAGGCTGCGCCCGAGGCCACCGAGGCCGCATCGGAGTCCAATGACCGCCTGGCCGCCATGATGCGCCGCAGCGCCCGCCGCGAGGAGGCCTACGTGCCCACCTCGCAGCTCCGCCGCTTTACCCTGCCCGATTCTGCGCCCATCATGCGCCGCGTCATGGGCTTTCTATCCGACCAGGCCCGCACACTCATCCATGCCGGCGTGTCGCGCGACCGCATCTGCATCGATCCTGGTCCGGGCTTTGGTAAGTCGGCTAACGAGGACATCGTCATCCAGCGCGAGACTGCCAAGATGGCGTCACTGGGCTATCCGCTCATGTGCGCCGTGTCGCGCAAGCGCTTTGTGGGCGCCGTCTCGGGCGTGACCGAGGCCGCCGAGCGCGATGCCGCTACGTTTGGCGTGTGCCTGGGCGCTATCCAGGCCGGTGCCAACATCGTGCGCGTGCACGACGCCGCGGGTTTTGCGCAGTTCCTGAACGGCTACTGGGCGGTTGCCAAGCCACAGCCGCGCCGCGCGTTTGTGGCCGTGGGCTCCAACCTGGGGCATCGCTGCGACAACATCCGCGCCGCACGCGAGATGATCGCCGAGATTCCACTCACCTGCGTGTCTAACTCCTCCAAGATTTACGAGAGCGAGCCGGCCTACGAGACGCGCCAGGACGCGTTTGCCAACGCCGTCATCGAGATCAAGACCGAGCTGGCGCCGCTGGTGCTGCTCGATGAGCTCATGAAGATCGAGGCCGAGCTTGGGCGCGACCGCTCCAAAAAGGCCAAGGCCAACGGTCCGCGCACCATCGACCTGGACCTGCTGTGGATGGACGGCGAGACCCACGGCGGCAAAAAGCTGCGCCTGCCGCATCCGCTGATCGGCGAGCGCGATTTTGTGCTGGTGCCGCTCGAGGACTTGATGCACGACCCGGCGCGGTTCTTCCGCTACAACGGCGTCGAGGTCAAGGAGCCCGAGGACCGCGTGGGCCATATCGTGGGCGAATTGGGGCGTATGTAGATGATCGAGATGAATGCTGTTGCCGTCGGCACCGAGCTCGACGCGGCGCGTGACGCGGGCCGCGAGGGTGCGTCCGCGGGGTGGTGCGCTTGGAGCGCGGGCGAGGCGTCGTTGACGTTTTCGCTGGTCGTGCGCCCGGATGTGAACATGCATGCCTTCCACGGCCTGCCGTTTGTGGCCGCGATGGGCATGATGGACGCGCTCGTGGGAACGGCTGCGGCACCGGGGCTGGGCCTTGCCGGTAAAGTGGGTATCCAGTGGCCGAGCGATATCGTGTGCGGTGCGCCTGCGTTTGAGACGTCGCTCGCGCGTGTTGCCGTGAACGGCGGTGCCGGTGCTGCGGGCATGTTTGCCGCGGTGACGGTTGATATTGAGCGTTCGGAGTTGAGCGAGCTCGGTGTAGATGTGGCCGACGAAGCGCTGGTCGAGACGCTGGCCGCCGCCGTGCTGGCCCGCGTGGACGCCTGGGCGGTTGTTGCCAACACGCCGCAAGGCGCCGCAGGGCCGCTGGCTCCCGTGCTGGGCGAGTACTTCGACATGGTGCCGCTGCTGGGCCGCCAAGTTGCGGCGGTGTCGCCCAACGGTTTGCCGCTTGCGGTCGGTGTGTTTGCGGGCTTGGATATCTGGGGTCGCGCGACTATCAAGACCGACGCCGGCGAGCAGGAGTTTCCGCCCGAGGCCGTACGGATTCGCGGGCTGTAACGCGAGGCGCCCGCGCTCAAAGATAACGATGACAACAAAGCCCTCCTCGGCAGTGCCGGGGAGGGTTTCGCCTATCTGGGGAATGGGTTGCCAGCGCCCTGTTCCTCAAAACTGAAAAATTTTCGTTTTTGAGGAATAGGATTAAGGCAGCTCGGCCTTTCGCGAGGTATATTCGCTACAGAGTCTATTCCTCAAAACTGAAAATTTTTCAATTTTGAGGAATAGCGATAAAAGACCTCAGGGAGGCGCCAATGAAACTCATCAATAGAACGTCATACATGGACACGTTGACGAGCCTTATTGGCGTGCCGGACATCAAGGTCATCACTGGCATCCGCCGTAGCGGTAAATCAAAATTGCTCGAGGCTCTCCGCGATTACGTGGAGGCAAATCTGTCCAATTCGAATGTCATCCATATCAACTACAACCTCGATGAGTTCGAGGGCCTGCTCGAATATCATGCCCTGCTCGCCTATGTAAAAGAGCATCGAGTGTCCGGCAAGCAAAACTTCCTGCTTATCGACGAGGTTCAGATGTGCGACGGTTTTGAGCGTGCGATCAACAGCCTTCACGCATCCGAGCGGTACGATATCTTCATCACCGGATCGAATGCCTTTTTGCTGTCGAGCGATCTGTCGACGCTCTTTACGGGGCGCACCTTCGAGATCGAGGTTTTCCCATTCTCGTTTGAGGAGTATCGTCTCTATGGCGACGAGGGCGAGGTCGACCGCGACTTCGATGAGTACGCGAGAACCGGCGGTATGTCTGGTTCTTACCCTTATCCACTGCAGGAGCAGCGCTATCAATATCTCTCCAACGTCTTTAAGACGCTCATTGTGAGAGATATCGTGCAGCGGCATAGCGTCAGAAACGAATCGGCACTGCTACGCATTGCCGATTACATGATGGACAACGCTTCCAACATTACGTCGGCGCGCAACATTACGGACGCATTAAATGCGGATGGGCTAAAGATTACGAACAAGACGGTCGGCACGTACATGGGGTACCTGTGCGATGCGTTTGCCTTCTATAAAGTTCGTCGATACGACATTCGCGGCAAGAAATACCTTAAGAGCGGTGAGAAGTATTACCTGGCAGATCATGCGTTTAAATATGCGCTTCTTGGTACACGTGATATGGATTGGGGACGCGTATACGAGAACATGGTGGCAATCGAGCTGCTGCGTCGCGGATACGAGGTATACGTCGGCGTGCTCTATAAAAAGGAAATAGACTTTGTAGCAATCAAGCGAAGCGAGAAACTCTACATTCAAGTGAGCGACGACATCAGCTCGGATAAGACATTTGAACGCGAGATTTCGCCACTGCTGAGCATTGGCGATGCGTATCCCAAGATGATTCTCGCCCGCACGCATCACGAGGCCACGGATCGCGACGGAGTGCAAATCGTGGACCTGGCGAGGTGGCTGTGCGGCGAGGCCTAGCAGAAAGCCTATTCCTCAAAACTGAAAAATTATCGTTTTTGAGGAATAGGACCGATGCATTGCCTAGTTCGCCGCTCGCGCTCGTGCTCGACTTAAGCCCCTGCCCTACCTCTGCTCCTGCATGCGGCGGTAGATTTCGCAGATACCCTTGATGGTGAGCTGTCCGTCTACCACGTCGAAGGCGTCGGTCGAACCGGCGACGATGCTGGCGAGGCCGCCCGTGGCGATAACGGTGGCATCCTCGCGCCCTAGCTCGCGCTTCATGCGCGCGACCAGGCCCTCGGCCATGGCGGCGGCGCCCGTCACGGCGCCCACCTTGATGCACTCCTCGGTATCGCGGCCGATGGCATGCTCGGGCGCCTCGAGCGGCACGCTGGCGAGCTTGGCGGCACGGGCGGCAAGCGCGTCCATGGAGATGCGGATGCCCGGCGCGATCGCTCCGCCAATGTAATAGCCGTCCTCGTCGATGACGTCGATGTTGGTTGCGGTGCCAAAGTCCACCACGATTGCCGGCGCGCCGTAGAAAGTTTCGGCCGCAACGGCGTTAGCGACGCGGTCGGCACCTACGGCCTGGGGACGCGCCGCGCGCAGCTTGGTCACCGCGGCCGTCTGCGGTCCGATGACGATGGCGTCTGCGGCAATGCGGTCGGCCACGGCGTGCCATTCGCGCGAGAGCTGCGGCACCACGCCCGCAAAGGCGATCGCGTCGACTGCATCGAGCGAAAGGCCGTACATCTTAAAGAAACCCATCAGGCGCACATGGATCTCGTCGGCGGTATAGGAGCGGTCGGTGGGCATGCGCCACGACTGCACCAGCTCGTCTCCGTCAAACAGGCCCATGGCCGTCTGCGTGTTTCCCATATCGATAGCGAGCAGCATGTCTACTCCCGGTGTTGGCATAAAAGGACGCGCACCATTGTATACGTGCCGTCGACGGCGCTCGGCCGCGATTCGTTTACGGTGATAGGGGCTGAGGGGTTTTAAATATGAAGGAATTATGCTCTACGAGATTTTCCTTGCCGTTTACCGAACTCCCGCGTAATATTCTTTCTTGCGCACATGAGGCGCCCAGACATTGCGGGGTGGAGCAGTCTGGTAGCTCGCCGGGCTCATAACCCGGAGGTCGTAGGTTCAAATCCTGCCCCCGCGACCAAGACTTTTAGCAGCTCAGAGGCATTGTTCCTCTGGGCTGTTTTCTTTTGGCTAAATAGTGCGGCGAAGAAATAGCGAAGAAAATAAGACGGAACCACGCACAAAGAAGCCTACCGGAGTGCAATAAAGCCAAACGCTGGTAAAAAAGACCGGACTAGCACGTAGAATCTTTCTTAGTGGAAAAGGCTATCAAGTGAGGGTCCGTATGCCGGGGAAGAAAGCCGATGCAGAAGCTTTTGCAAGCAAGTGGGCGAACAAGGGGATCGAGAACCAGGACACCCAGCGGTTCTGGATCGACTTCTATCAGAACGTTCTGGGCGTGGAGGATGCGGTCTCGAGACTTGAGTTCGAGAAGCCCGTTTCCACCGACGCAAGCGCGCACGATGGGTATATCGACGTCTTCATACCGTCGGCCAAAACCCTTATCGAGCAAAAGTCGCTGGGAATCGATCTTGCCAAGGAGGAGACGCGCCAGGGCCGCAAGGTGACGCCCGCGAAGCAGGGCAACGCCTACGCCCAGGGTATGCCGCTCTCGCAGCAACCGCGCTATATCATCGCCTGCAACTTCTCGGATTTCTGGGTCTTCGACCGCGAGAGAGATTCACTCTGCCGGGAGCCTCTCTTCAGGTTGTCGCTTGCCGAACTTCCGAAGAACCTCGCCGCCATCCAGTTCCTCAAGGGCGGGGCGGAGGTCCCGGCCACGATCTCCCGCGCCGTTTCCGTCGAGGCCGGCAAGATCATGTCGAAACTTCACGACCAGGTCGCCGAGGCGTTCGATGACCCCGACGCGCCCGAGAACCACCATGCGCTCTCCGTGCTCATGACGCGTCTCATGTTCCTCATGTTCTGCGAGGACTCGGGACTCGTGGCCCCCAACGCCTTCCGCGACTACGTCTCGCACTTCCAAGCGGGCGATCTCAGGCGAGGTCTCAAGGACTTGTTTGTTTGGCTCGACACCAAGGACGAGGACCGCGACAAATATGCCGAGTCCTGGCTGAAGAAACTGCCCTACATGAACGGTGGCCTCTTCCGCGAGAAGACGGAGATTCCGCCCCTGTCCGAGAACTTCCGCCATACGCTCATCGTCGAGGGGTGCCAGGAGTTTGATTGGTCGGGCGTGAGCCCCACGGTCTTCGGCTCCATCTTCGAGGGGGCGCTGTCCCATGACCACCGCCGCGCAAACGGCCAGCACTTCACGAGCCCCGAGAACATCCACAAGGTCATAGACCCGCTCTTCCTCGACGGCCTCAAGGCCGAGTTCGACGAGGCGTGCGCGAAGCCCGTCGCGGGCGGCGCGAGAACCCGTGCGCTCAAGGATCTTCACGAGAAGATCGGTGGCATCTCCATCCTCGATCCCGCTGCCGGATCGGGTAACTTCCTCACAGAGAGCTATCTCTGCTTAAGGCAGCTCGAGAACCGTATTCTCTTCGAGCTCCAGGGCGTGCAGGCGTCAATCAGTTTCGAGGAATCCGGAGACCGAGATGTTCTGGTGAGCCTAAGGAACTTCCATGGTATTGAGCTGGAGGACTTCGCTTGCTGCGTTGCCCGCACAGCGCTCTGGATCGCTGAGAAGCAAGCGGACGCTGACACCGCAAAAGTGACTCAGCGCGTCTACCAGGAGTTGCCGCTCAGGGACTACGAGGGCATCGTCAACGCGAACGCTCTCCGCATCGACTGGAACGATGTCGTCCCGGCTGATGAAGTTGACTACATTCTCGGAAACCCCCCATTTATCGGTAATGCGCGTCTCGAGGATTCCCAGAAAGAGGACCGTGCCAACATATTTGGGAAATCGGCCGGATCGCTGGATTATGTAGCTTGCTGGCATAAAACGGCCTCGGAGTATATGGCGGGACATCACATCCGTTGCGCCTTCGTCTCAACAAACTCTATCTGTCAGGGCCAGCAGGTTGAGCCCCTTTGGAAGCCCCTGTTCGAAAACGGGGTTCATATTGACTTCGCATATCCGACTTTTGAGTGGGACTCTCAGGCCTCAGATGAAGCGCACGTCCACGTAATCATCGTCGGCTTTTCAAGGGAGCACATAAAAGAAAAGGTGTTGTTCGATCGGGAAGGGACCCCAAAGGTTGTTGGCAACATAAATGGATATTTGGCCCCAATTAAAGATATGTTCGTATCTCGTCGTTCGCGGCCCCTCTGCGACGTTCTTCCAATGGTTAGAGGTTGCCAGCCAACCGATGATGGGAACCTGCTCCTTAGTGCAGAGGAAAGAGATGCCCTTGTCGCACGTGAGCCGGAAGCGGAGGGATTGATCCGCCCGTTTTCAATGGGTGCAGAGTACATAAAGGGTACTTCGAGATATTGCTTATGGATGGATGGCATCGACCCCGCAGTCCTCACAAAGATGCCGATCACGAGGGAGCGAGTGCAGCGTGTTCGCGAGTTTAGACTCACGTCTACAAAAGAGGCAACTCGTCGAAAAGCAGAGACTCCGTGGCTGTTCGATGAGGTAAGGCCGCCTCAGGAAAAGAGTTACATTGCCTTCCCCGCTGTGTCCTCGGGCAGGAGGAAGTATGTCCCAACGGGTTTTGTAACCAACGGAATGATTCCCGGAAATAAGATTTACTACGTAGACGGTGGCGGACTATATGAATTTGGAATACTAACAAGTGCTATCCACAACTGCTGGATGCGTGCGGTCTGTGGGCGTTTGAAAAGTGACTTCAACTATTCCAATACGATCGTATACAACAACTTCATTTGGCCGAATTTGACAGATTCGCATAGGGCCGAAATTGAAATGTGCGCCCAGGCCGTCCTTGATGCCCGCAGCTCACATCAGGGGTCAACTCTCGCCGACATGTACGACCCAGACAACGAGTTTCTCTTTCCGGATCTCATGAAAGCGCATGCGGAGCTTGATGCAGCAGTTGAATCGGCGTATGGCGTCGACTTTAATGGCGACGAAAACAAGATCGTCGCTCATCTGTTCAACCTGTATGCCGAAAAGGTCGGTGAGTAGCGTGAAGGGGAGTGCCGTAAAGCCGAAAGAGGGAGCGGAGCTATCCGATCCCGATTCCGTGGAGGAGGGTATCAGGGACCTAAAGGCCGAAGCTGATCGGCAGGAGGAGGAAGCCCAGAGATATGCCATTGCTTTCCTGAAAAAGGTGATGAGGCTGAAGGGCGTGGCGATCGAGCGCGACCGTTTCCTCCGTTCTGAGTTCCGGAAGCGAGGCGTCTCGGAAGAGCGAGTGGAGCTCGCGATTTCAGCAAGTCCGGCTGCCGCTGGGGTGGATTCCAACCTTGTCGACTCTATTGCTATGGACGTTATTGATTTCGAGACGAAGAAATCGACCGTTCTTTCGTTCTCCGCGGGATTACCCGGCGGGTTAGCGATGCTCGGAACGATCCCGGCGGACGTGACGCAGTACTATGTCCACGCCTTTCGAATCATGCAGAAACTGGCGTATCTCTACGGCTGGCAGTCCTTCATCGACGATTGCGACGAGATGGACGATGAGACCTTGGCGGCTTTTGCCCTTCTCCTGGCCGTGATGGTCGGAGTGAGCGGGGCCAACTCCGCGTTGACGGCGTTTTCCAAAACGGTCCAGTCGAATATCGCCAAGAAGGTCGCCAACAAGGCTCTTACGCAGACAAGCTACTACCCGATCATCAAAAAGGTTCTTGCCGGAATCGGCGTCAAAATCACCAAAAGCAGTTTCGGCGACGCGGTGAGCAAGGTCGTTCCGGTCGTCGGCGGTCTCGTCTCGGGAGGCCTCACGTTCGTCAGCCTCAAGGGCGGGTCGAGGAGACTTGCAGGGGAGCTCAGGTCATTGCCGCAGGCGACAGGTCCCTTGACCGCAGCGGCGGTTGATTCTTTTACTGATTTTGCCGAAATGAAGGGGACGATGAGCGATGACGATGCCCAAATGGCATGAGACCATGCGGCCCATCCTTGAAGCGCTGGCGCATGTCGATGGATATCTGGCAGGCAACGACCTCCAGGATGCCGTGGCGATCGAATTCGACATGACCGATGACGAACGGGCCGAGCGTCTCAAGAGCGGCCAGTCGAGACTCTACAACCGCGTGTACTGGGGTATCACCGATTTGGAGAAGGCTAAGCTCCTGGAATACGGCGAGAAGAAGGGAACCTACCGTATCACCGATGCCGGCAGGACGTACCTCTCTGATTATCCCGGACCCATTACAGCCAAGGGTCTCTATGAGAACTGCATGGCATTCAAGAAGTGGAAAGACGGCTATCAGGCCGCAAGCAAGGCCAAAAACGCTTCAGAGCCCGAGGGCGTTTCGACGCTGGAGGACCAGGAGTCCCCTCAGGAGGCGATGGAGTCTGCCTACGGCGAGATTCGCGACGCGCTCGCCGACGACCTCATTTCGATCATCATGGGAAAAGATCCGTATTTCTTCGAGCACCTGGTCGGAAAGCTGCTCGTGGCGATGGGTTACGGCGAGAGCCTGGACTCCCGTGCCGACGTCACCAAAAAGAGTGGTGACGAGGGGATAGACGGCGTCGTCCGTGAGGACCGACTCGGATTTGGAACCATCTGCTACCAGGCTAAGCGGTGGGATCCGCAAAGGACGGTCGGACGGCCGGAGGTTCAGGCGTTCGTCGGGGCGCTTTCCGGAAAGGGCGTATCGAAGGGCCTTTTCATCACCACGGCTCGCTTCTCCAAGGATGCCCGCAAATATGCTGAGGGCCTCCTGGGGCAGACGGTCGTGCTCGTCGACGGCCCCGCGCTCGCCGGCCTCATGATCGACTACGGCGTCGGCGTGAGCACGAGACAGGTCTACGAGATCAAGGCCGTTGACACGGATTTCTTCGAGGAATGACTGTCTTGGTAAGTTTGTCTGCGGACCCGGGCCACATCAGCGGTTGCTAGATCAGCCTGCCCTGAAGCCGTTCGTTGGGCATTTCGTCGCGCCGGGTAGGACCTTGATCCCGTTGCCGTCGTAGCCGTGCCAGCATGCCCCGATCCCCGCGTCGTCCGGGGACACGGTCCAGTAGCGGCAGTAACGGCAACGCGCTTCGTTCTTGTCGGGTGCCAGCAAGTCGCCAAAGGCCTCGGCCGCAGCGCGCTTTGCACTGTCGTCCGTATGAGAATAGCGTTTCAGCATTTCGACTGTCTTATGGCCGGTGATCTGCATCGTCGTCGCCATGTCGACATGGCAGTCCCTTTGCAAGATGCTGGTCGCGGTATGGCGCAGTCCGTGTATTGTGATCTCCGGCGGCAGATTGTAATTGTGCTTCTGTAGCCTGAACCACTTCTCGAACGATGTCTTAAGGGTGTGCTTGCCCCGCCTCGCCTGAACGATGGGGGTCGATCCAGTCTGGCTCAGGCCGACGCGTTCGAGCTGGGCCGCCTGCAATTCCTTCCACTCTGCTAGGACGTCGACCAATATCGGGGGGCAGGGGTCGTTCCTCACGTCCCCCGTTTTGGTCTCCTTGGTCTCCTGGCTATCCTTTTTCATCGCCTTGCTGATGCGGAGGGTGCCGCTGGAATAATCCGCCCAGGTCAATGCGAGCATTTCCGATAAACGTGCGGCGGTGCACAGGCAGATAAGGAGGCCGACGCTCTTCGCCTCAAGCCCTTTGTCAAGCACGGACCCGATGAATGCGCGGCACTCATCAACCGATAGGGCATATTTCTCCTCGGTGTCCCTTTTGGGTTTGTCGACATCCTTGCAGGGGTTCGAGCCAATGTAGCCGTATACGACCGCTCGGTCGAAGACCAGGGACAGGGTGCTGTGTATGTGCTGGAGGTACGTGCCACTGACGGGCGCCGCCCCACCGTTGCGGCGGTCGTTGCTCCGGAGGCCGGAGTACATGGCGTTAATGTCCTTGGGCCCGATGGCGCTTATTGGCATGCTTCCGATATACGGATCGATTCTCTTCAGGTGGGTGCGGTAGTCCTTGATGGTCCGTTCTGTGACCGCCTTCTGTTTCTCTCGGTCGGCGACGAAATTCGCCGCGAATGTCCGGAAGGGCTCCGCCTCCTCCTTCGCCTTGGCATCTTTTTTCATCCTATGGGCGGGCACCTCGGCGGCGGTGCCGCCGTGGTAGATGAAGTCGTTGATCTCCTTGATTGCCGCGATAGCCTCTGCCTCTGATGGGAAGTTTTCGTTGTAGACGCCGTACTTTCCGGTTTTCTCGTTGAACCCGAGGGGGAACTTGATCTGGGCCCGTCCGTCTTTGTAGACACTGTAGGAGCCCTTGTTGCGCGGGACCTTGGCCATCTCTTTCCTTTCCGGTTATCGATATAGGACACGGCGAATCCTTCAAGCGTGAGGGCGTCGCCCTCGGAATGCCCTTTTGCCCTGCGTCTCCACTCGGGCACGTCTTGGGGAAGGCCTCCATGATAGACATAGTCGTTGATGGCCTTGATCAGCGCGATGGCCTCGGCCTCCGAAGCGACCTCTTCGCGATATTCGTCGTAACGCTTCTTGCGCTCATTCCAGCCGAGCGGATACTTTACCTGCCAGGAGTTGCCGCCCGCTCTAGATGCGTAGCTTCCCTTGTTACGAGGCACCGTCGCCATGCCAACAGGCCCCCTATTGAATAAAAATAGTTGCCACGCCGGCGACGGCAAACGCGAGCGCCGCGAACAGAAGCCCGAAACCGATCGACGACATAGCCAAGTCGCGCCAAGACGCCTCGACCATCGAGCCCCGATCCCCGAGCTTCCTGCGGACCACTTGATACAGCAAGGTTGCGGTGGCGACCGCCAGCCACACCGCGCCCGCGATGATAAACGGATTCATCTAGAGCCCCGCCTTTCGATTCGAATACTGCGTCCTGCACGACGGGGAACAGAACTCGCGCCTCTTCCCCCTGGTTTTGACCAAAATGCCGTTTCCGCAATTTTTGCACGTCGTGGGGACACAGCCGTATCGGTAGAAGATAGCCCCGAACATCGCCGCCGCCGTCGAGTGGAAATGGTATCTGGGCACCGGCACATCATCGAAGATCGAAGGCCCGCCTACAGACCACCCAAGTCGATCGCCGTCCTTCGTCGTCAGCCCGGCCAGCATTTTGGCAACGGACTCCACGAAGGCAATGGCCTCGTCTCTCTGGGTACCCCCGTCATCGATACCGAGATACAGCTGGGTCTTCTCGACCTCCGGCTTCCAGCCGATGTCGAAAAACGGTGCGCCCTCGCCGGTCTTTATCTGCGCGGTTATCAAAACCGCGTTGGGAACCGATCCGAAAAGAACCTTACTCTTTCTCGGCCTAAGATCGAGGATGCGCGTCTCGAGCGGATTAATGACCATATAGGAAAAGACGTTCTTGAACCACTTGGTCGAGTAGTTGAGAGTCATATCGAAGGAGGAATTGTGCTGGAACGGCAGGACGTAATAGGAGTCCTTGAGCTCCCCAGTAATCCACCAGCGACGTTTCTTTTCGAAGCGCTTGAACCCGCTTTTCTCAAGGACGTTCTCATGCCCCGACATGATGTTTGCGATCAACCTGAGCAGAACCGAACCGAGATTTCGGCATAGGACGACGTCCCTCAAGGGTTCAATCACAACGACGCAGCCGGGATCTTCTTCCCGCCATTTCCTCAGCTCGTCAAGGCCGTTGGACTCAATTAGTCCATGACGATTGAGGTCGCGAGCAATGGAGGCCTGAGAGGGATAGAGTGACGAAGCGCTGCCCGTCGTAGACATCCCCTCAAGGCACAGCTGGAGATAGAGGAAGTCTTCGTCACAACGGGTGAAACCACGCTCGCCGCCGACGGACTCCTCCACGACCTCGATGGCCTCGTCGATAGACAACCGCCTATTCTCCTCTTTATAGATGCTGCGGTCGATGAGGGGACCAGACTCCGAAATGGCCGTGACGAGCTCGTCGAGAGTGCCCCAGCGCATGAGGCGCTCTGCAAGTTCGAAGTCCATTGGGGCCGACTTCTCCGCCGCCTCAACCCCACGAACCACCTCGACCAGGGAGTGGAATCCGGTGCTTCGGTTCCTCGCGATGAATACTTTTCTAGCCATTACTTAATCAACTTTCTAAATAAAGCTTTATAGCGATGTTGGTTTCAACTTTAGCCTTTATCTATATCTCATTTCAATTTGATTTTTATTTTTCTTTGTTTCTCTTTGTTAAGAGTGTACAATGGAATTAACGAAAAGAGAGGAGGTATATATGGACAAGCTTCTGACCCTCGAGGAGTGCGCGCCCATCCTGCGCTGTAGCTATTCCAAGGTGTATAAGATCGCGCGCGCCGGCACGTTGCCGTTCAAGCAGATTGGCAACGCATGGCTCATTCCGCGCTCCAAGCTCTATGCCGCTCTCGGCCTCGCCATTGACGACGAGGGCGGCGAAAAGAAAGGCCGCTAGCTCCCCGACCAAAGTTCGCTAGCGACCGACTGCCCCCTAATCTACGATAAGGAGAACCATGAAGGATTATAGCGGCCTCAACGCCGCGCGCTTGCGCACGCTCCTGCGCGAGCACGATCTCGACCATCCGCTCACGGATATGGACCTCGCGCTCCGCATCCTCGACATCGAGAGCCGCCTCGACGGCATCCGCGAGGATATGATCGCCGTCGACACCACACTTCAGGACCACGGCATTGAAGTCCATTATTCCTGGGAGGCCTAGCATGGCCGCCCCAGATAATGCCCGGTCCGTTCCCGGCGCGCCCGTGCCGCAGCCGCAGGAGAAGAAGGCCCCGACCGTTCATCAGGTGGTCGCGGCCATTATGTCCGATGGCATTCCGCTTGCCTACAACGAGCTCGCCGACGCGACCTTCGCGCTCGGCCCCACGCCCTGGAACGGCGTCAAGGGCGTCCGCTCCTGGACGCCGCTGGACGACGCCGAGCTCTATGCTCACCTCCAGGACACAATTGGCCTGCGCTCCGACAAGACTCTCGACCATGCCATGACCATCGTCGCCTATGGTAACTCGTTCAATCCGCTGACGCAGATGCTCGACGGCCTCAAGTGGGATGGCGAGAAGCGCGCCGGCACCCTGCTGCACACCTACCTCGGCGCGGACGACTCCCCGCTCACGGTTGCAATCGAGCGCCTGTTTCTCTGCGGTGCCGTGAAGCGCGCCTTCCATCCTGGTTGCAAGTTCGACTACACCATGGTACTTGCCGGCCGTGGCGGTATCGGAAAGTCGACTTTCGCGCGCCGCATCGCCCTCGACGACCGCTACTTCTGCGACAGTATCTACGACCTCGGTAACATCAAGGCAACGGGCGAGGCCCTGCGCGGCAAGTGGGTTGTTGAGCTCGCCGAGCTGACTGGAATCAGCGGCCGCTCGCTTGAGGCGGTGAAGGCCGGCCTAGTGCGCCAGACGGACACCTTTCGCGTAGCCTACGGCAAGCGGTCGACGGACTTCCAGCGCCGCTGTGTCTTCGTCGCTACGACCAATACCATCGGCTTCATCGCCGAGAAGTCGTCCGGCGCGCGCCGTTTTCTCCCCGTACTCTGCGGCACGGTCGAGCCTACGAAATCGGTGCACTCAGCTGAGTTTGCCCACGACGCGCGCCAGGCTATGGCCGAGGTCGTCTACTGGATGAAGTCCGGCGACCCGCGCTTCAGCGCGGTGCTTTCGGCCGAGATGGAGGGGGAAGCAGCGAAGCGCCGCGAGGGCTTCCTCGAGGAGGACCCGCGCACGGACGCCATCAACAGCTATCTCATCGCCCATCGCGACCATCCGGTTTGCACTCACGAGATCGCCGACTACGCCCTCCGCCAGGAGTTCACGCAGAAGCTCGCCAAGGACATCAGCGCCATCCTCACCGACCAGTGTCCTGGATGGCGCTTCGATGGAAAGCGCAAGTGCGGCCCCTACGGCAAGCAGCGGTGCTGGGTTTACGACCCCCGGCGCTAGTGCCAGCGGTGCCGATGTCAATGGCCGCCGGCACCGCTGACGCTACGGTTAGCTGGGATTTTCCGCGCGGTGCCGATGGTGCCGCGCCAAGCCCAGGATTTTTGCGTGCGGTTGAGGCGACCGCCGGATAGATTTCATCGACCAATCGGCACCATCGGCACCGTCATGCCGAGCCGCCCTTCCGACCAGCAGCGAACCGAAATACCTGTTATTTGCAGACCGGCACCGACCGGTACCGGTCTGCCTCTCCAAGAAAGGAACGATTCATGAACACTCTCGAAGAGAAGATCGCCCGCATTCCCGTCCCTGGTTACGCCCGTCGTCATGACGGCTACCCCAACCCGCTTCTCAAACGCGAGGTTGATGCGCGCATCGAGCGTCTGTTTGGCACTTCGACCATGACTGCCCTCGACTATATTCGCGCGGCTGACCCGGATATTCGCTTCTCGCCGGCAACCGTCCACGTTCACGGTCTGGGCATCAGGCTTATCGAGCGCGGTGGGGTTCTCTACATGGTTTCCAAGGCCTTTGCCGAACTCAACGGAAGCAACGTCCCCGGATGCGGTCTCCAGCTCATTGTAGGCGGCGACTACGACCAGGTGGGCATCCTCTATACCGCCGGAATTGACGCGAGCGGGCCGGAGGAGGCTTTCGCGCGGACCGCGTATCTCGTCGAGCTCGGCGTGCCCTGCGATCCTCTTGCTGTCGTCCCCGCCTATCTCCAGCCCCACATGCCCGTGAAGAGCCCGCGCAACATGTACCTTCTCTCTAAATACGGTGCCGACCTCGAACGCGCCTGGAAGTTCCATGAGTAGCAAGGCGAGGGATGGGCGCGTATACGTCAGGGTCAGCAGCGAGGAGCGCGCCGCCATCGTCCGTCGCGCCCGTGCGGCAGGTCTGAACGCGAGCGAGTACATGCGGAGGCGCTCGCTCGTCGACGGTGACCGGCCCGTGATTGAGACCGACGCTGAGACATTGAAACTGCTGTACCGCGATCTCAGGCTAGCGGGGTCCAACCTGAATCAGCTGTCGCGTGAGGTCCACATCACGCATGATCCTGGCCGTATCGCCCCGTTCCTCGATGCCGCGCTCGTAAAGGTCGGAGACGCAGCCGATGCCGTATCGGGCTTTCTTGCCGACGCGAGGAATGTATAGGAAGGGGATTTTCATGAACGATCTCAAGTTCAACGCGGTTCTTTCGGCTTCTTTCGCCGCCGCCCTCACCGTCGCATGCTATCCACTGACGGCACCCGTAATCTCCTGCGTTTTCGATTCACTCCCGGTCGATTGGCTCTCCTGGCTCGACTCCATCGGCTTAGACATGTGGTCGGCCTTCTGGCTCTCGGGAGCATGGCTCGGCCATATCCCGTTCATGTTCGCCGCGTTCTGCCTCCTCTTTCTCTTCCTCCTCGGCTATGTGGCCGCTAAGGACGCCGGGCGGACCCGAAGCGTCGACGACGGCATATACGGCGACGCCCACGTTGTCCGGGGCGCGGCGGGGCTCAACCGGGCTAACGATTTCTGGGATGGTCGCGGAACGCCGGCGAAGGCCGGCCTCGTCCTCGGCGCGACAGCAAAGGGTTATTGGTTCGATTCGTCCGTGCCTCATGCTCTGACCTGCGGAAAGACAGGTTCCGGCAAGACCCAGCTGCAGGTGCTGGAGACAATGCACCTGACGCTTGCGGCCGGATGGAACGTCGTCTCGACCGGCAAACCGGAGGTTCTTGAGCTCACGGCCGAAAAGGCGCGGGAGCTCGGCTACGAGATCGTCGTCCTTGATTTGACGGGATATCCGGGTGCCAGCCGGTACAACCCCATCGGGCTCGTCGCCGATGCCGTCGAGGCGGGCGACACCGATGCCGCAGTGAGGACTGCCCGGCAGGTTGCCGTCGATCTCATTCCCCTCGGCGGGGAGAAGAACACCTATTTCCCCAAGGCCGCGCGCAACATGCTCGCCGCCTGCATCCTCGTCGTCTGCACGGCCGACGTCCCGCGTAAACAGAAGAACCTTGCGAGCGTCGCCGCGCTCGTCGAGCGCGGGACCGCCGGCGACGACCCGAAGGATCCGTCTGCTTCCCTCAAGGACTACATCCGCGGACTCGGCCCGACGCACCCGGCGTTCTCGCCGGCGTCCGACCTCCTCGGGGACGGCGGGGCGACGACGGCGGGCAAGAACGTCGTGTCCACCCTCAAGGAGGCCCTGAGCATCTTCTCGGACGGGGCGCTCCGCGCCGTGACGTCCGAGAGCAGCGTGTCGATCCGCGACCTCATCGAGAGGAAGACGGCCGTGTACATCGAGATGCTCGACGAGGGGGACCCGTACGGCGTCGTCTATACCTGTTTCCTCAACCAGTGGTGGCAGGTGGCGCAGCAAGTATGCAAGGAGAGCGGCGGCCGGATGCCGCACGAGACGGCTCTCGTGCTCGATGAGATCGGCAACCTTAACGTCAAGGTGGCGTGCCTGCCGGCCATCGCCACACTCGGACGAAGCATGAGAATCCATGAATACCTCTTCGTTCAGAATCTCAAGCAGCTGAATTCGTACAACGAACCCGGCGACGGCGGGGCCGGACGCGACAAGCTGGTCGGCTCCGTCGGCACCAAGGTCGCCCTGTCGCTTTCGGAGCCCGAGGATTTCAAGTTCTTCACCTCGCTCGTCGGAAAGCGCACGGTGCGCTCGATGGGGACGTCCAGCCAGAAGGGCCAGGGCCGCACGTCCGTTGGAACGAGCTACAACGAGGCGGCCGTCCCCCTGATCAACGAGTGGGAGTGGCAGCAGCGCATCCCCATCCGCGACGGCCTCATCGCCGTCAAAGGTGGTGAGAACTCGAAGCCCGGGCGCGAGGGCGTGTTCGAGTTCCCGCTCGACTACGCCAGCCGCACCCCGGCGGGCCCGTTCTTCGGGCTTGGCGACGAGCAGGCCGAGCGTGCGAAGCGGGTCACTTACTACACCCGTGCCAAGGCCGCAGCGGAGGGCGATGCGTACGAGGTTCCGGAGCCGTGGTGCCCCGAGTTCGAAGCCGGCAACGGAGCGGACGATGACGAGGTCGCGCCCGACGACGTGTTCAAGGCGGACGAGGACAACGCGACCCTTTCGGACGAGTGGGCCGCATGGGACGAGTAGGGGGACGGACATGACGGCTATCAAGCAGGTGGCGATCACGAGCGCGCAGCACATGAAGAGTTTGTCGGGCTATCTCGACCGAACGAGCGAGAAGCACGATGCGCTCGACTTCGACTCGCAGAACCTCAACGAACCGGAGAACTGGGCCAGGGAGATGGACCGTACGCGCGAGGCCTACGGCCACAACGAGCCCGGCCGCAAGGGCTCGAAATGCACCTACTGCTACCACCAGATCATCGCGTTCAACCCTGACGAGTGCGACGTCAACGGGGGAAAGATGTCCAGGGATGGCTGCATGGAGTTCGCCCGGGAGTGGGTTGCCCGCTACTACCCGAACCAGGAGGCGGCGTGGGCGCTCCATCTGGAGCACTCGAAGGACGGGACCGACCGGTACGCCGTCCATATCGCCATCAACCGGACCGACCTCTCGACCGGAAAGCGCCTCAACGACGGCAGGTCGTCCCGTCAGAAGACCCTCCACGCGGCGAGGATGCGCGAGATGGACGAGCGTTGGGGGCTCTCCCAGCTTGAGCGCGGGGCGCGCAACAGCCGCGTTCACGCCCGGCAGGAGTCGAGGGGCGAGCGGCGGGCCCGCGAGATCGGCTCGAAGGCAGCCCCGGGCTTCGAGACCGACCAGGACCATGTGCGCCGGGTCGTGCGCGAGAGCGTTCGCGAGGTCGCGGCGTCCGGCGCGCCGAACAGGATGCGCGCGCTCAACGAGGCCTTGGAGCGGAGGGGCGTCCACATGCGCCTCAGCCGCGACCGGAACCTCGGGGAGCGCGACCTCGTCTTCGAGTACCGCCCGACATACGACCGCAGGGATGCGCGCGGGCGCGCCGTCAGGAAGGCCGCGATCAGCGGCCGCAAGCTCGGTCGCGGCTTCACGAGGGGCGGCATACAGCACGCCCTGGGCATCGGTGCCGCCGTCTACCGGATGGCGGAGAGGTCGATGGACGACGGCCGGGACAACGAAATGTAGAAGGGTGCGAGATGCGCCCGGCGAGAGGAGTAATGGCTATGGAAATCGACATCAAGCTCGATGCCAAGCTCAAAATGCGCGATGGCATAGCCGAGCTGAGGCTTACCGACAATGTTCCGGATTCTCCCTGGTACCAAGATGGCGCGGGGAGGGATTTCTTCGACGCTCTCTGCCGCGTCGATGGAGATGGCGGGGGATTCCGCGTGCGCCGCGCTTCCGGTCACACGGCCGTCCTCGTGGTGCGCGACGCGGGCATCGATACCGGTTGGGCGAACGAGCAACAAGCTTAATCGGCACATCTTGAAGAGGGGCCTTGGCCCCTCTTCTCGTCTCCCGGGACCGGAACGCAACAGGCGTCCCGCAAGCCCGGGGGACGGCCCCGCAGGGCAAGATATCTGTGCGTACGCGGAGGCTGCAAGTCGCCGCGTACGCACAGATACACATCTTGCATGTCCCGAGAAACGTGGGGCGAATAGCAGGAGTGCAACGGGACAGGTGAGCGGAGGTGCAGTGATGGCGACCCATGGGAGCCATCGAACGGAGCCGGAGCGAGAGCCGGCGGGGCGTGACACGGCGGGGCGATCGCGAGTTGAAGCCGAGTGATTGGCCCGCCGTTCACGGCCCGCCGGCGGCAGCCCGGGGTTCCAAGGGGACTCGTCCCTTTGGCGCACAGGGGTCCGGGGACGACGCGAAGCGTCCCTGGGAGACGCCGCGAGGGACACGCCGTCGCCGGCATGCCCGTGCGGGCGGCGGCCGGGGCTACTCCGCCCCGGCCGTGAAGACCGTCCGGCCCGTCTCGCAGTCGATGGTCTCGGCGTCCCCGAAACCGACCCGGACGGCCGCCCATCCGCCGGCGGCTGCCAGCGCGTCGGCCTCGGACCTCGCGGCGGCAATGATGCGCTCGAGCTCGGCCGAGCCCGCCGGCGCGGTCCCCACCTCGAACGCGCCGCCGTCGCCGCCCGACTCGTACTCGACGACGACCGTCGAGCCGAGGGCCTCCTCGAGGGTCTCGCTCAGGCCGCCCATGCCGCCGAGGGCGTGCTCGGCGACCGTGGCCAGCGGGTAGCGGGCCATCCCGGACGCCGCCGAGCGGTCGGCCATCCGGACCGTGCCGGCGGCCTCGAGCGCCTCGAGGAGCGCCGCGGGCGCGTCGGCGTCTATGGTGATGTTGCCCCGCCCGCGGCACCACTCGGCGGCCGCCGGCACGTTCGCCGTGAGCACGCCCCACTCGGCCATGTAGCCATCGGAGCGCGGGTCCGTGGCGTCGAGGAGGAGGACGGCCAGGCCGCCGTCCACGTACTCCCCGGCCACGAGGGCGAGGCGGACCGCCTCGCCCATGGAGTCGAACTCGACCGTGACCATGCGGCTACCTCCTCCTGACGGCGCTGAGCGGCTTCGGGGAGAAGTGCTCGTCGCGCTCGACGGCGGCGAACCCCATCTGGCGGTTCAGCTCGGCCATCTCCTTGATGCTGAAGTAGCCGAGCTCGTCGTCGTAGCCCTCGACGAGACCGAACGCCTCGTCCGTTCCGTCGAACTCGAGCAGCCACCAGTCCCATCCGTTCACGCACGAGAAGTAGTGGGCGTAGACCGTGGGGTCCTCCGCCCCGTCCTGCTCGTAGAGCCTCGGCACCGTCTTGGCGATTTCCTCGGTCATCAGCTGCCGCATGTCTTCCTCCGTTCCGGGCACATGGCCCTCAACATCTCGCCCCTGCGGGCAAAGCCGAATGGCGACGCCGCGCGTCGTCGGCTTTGCTCCCTGCAAAGCCATGCCGGAGCGAAGGCCTGTCAAGGTCCTCCATGACGGCCTCCACCAACCGGAGCGGAGCGGAGGTTTGTGCGGGGCCTCATGGAGCGGCCTTTACAGGGCGCAGCGGAGGCATCACCCGGCCACGGAGCCGTGGCCGCCGTCGGCGGATGCCGTAAAATGTAAAACGCTGTTTATGCTGGCCCGAACAGCACCTGCTATCATCGCCTTTCTCGCATAGAGAGGATTGTTTCGGCATGGAAGAACGTCATGTCACGACGGGGGACGGGCCGAGCGAAGCCGCTCAGCGGCTCATGGACGGTATCGGGGTATTCTCCGAGATCGAGGATTATGGCAGAAGGATTGAAGTCCTCGCCGAGGCCATGTCGGTCGGGATCAGGATCGCGGACTACGAACTGCTCGCGGCATGCGGTGCGCTCCTCGCGGCGACGAGGAACCGGAGCGAGTGGACCGGAGCTTGGCTCTAGCCGACATCACCCTCTGCGTTCCGCATGACGACCCAACCCGCGTTCACCGGACGCGCGTGTCGGCAGGCGGTGCGGAAACGTCGTTCTTCGAGCGGGTGTTCTCGAACGCCCAGACCCACCATCGCAGGCGGTCATCTGCCCCGTGAATGGGGTCCTCCCTGTGGTAGTGCTCCAGCATGAGCTGAGTGGTCCAGCCGCCGAAGCGCACCGTGTAGACCGCCGTCTGCGCGTCGTGGATGACCGCGCCGAAGGGGTCTATTCGAATGATTTCGTCGATCGTGAAGCCGCGGCCGTCCGGCCAGCAGACGCGGACAGGCACCGTCGTTCCGTCGGCGTTAGTGCGGGCGTAGACGTCTACGTACTGCTTATGGACGCGTCTGCCGGGCTTGTCGCCGTTGGCGCGAACGGTGATGCCGCCGCCGAAGTCCTTTGTGTGGCCTATCACTCGGGCATCACCGCCATGCCGCCACCGCGCTCGACGAACCAGTCGCCGTGCTCCCACCAGACCGTTTTGCGCTGCCTCGCGATGCAGACGTCGTAACGCACACAGAGGTTACCGAAGATGGCGCGGCCGAACTCCTGGCGGGCGTAGATGCTCTCAACCTTCCAACTGCGGCCGTCCGGCCAGTGGATGGTGACGGGATCGGACGGGCCGTGGTCGGGGTCGTCCGCGCCGTTGGCGTCCACGGGGATGTAGATGCGCTGTGCATCGGTGGGTATGCCGCAGGTTCCCGCAAGCGAGTGCTTTTTCATGATCATGCGCGTACCCCCGAACATCCGTTTGTATCTCACGGGCTTCATTGTCGAACGAATGTTCTTGATTGTAAAGCGAACGTGGTGTGGGGGTTCGGTGTGCGGTGTCCGGACGGAGGGGCATGGATGTATCGCGTGGAAAGCGCCCGCGATCCGGAAGACCCGCGTCTTGGTATCATTTTGCCATCCTTGGGGAAGGAAGAATGCCATGACTCAGCTCTATGAGATAGACGGGTACCACTATATAGTCGACCTGACGCCCTATTTCGTTCTCGGCGTGCTGGTCATAGCCCTGGTCTGTGCAATCGCGGTCCTGGTTCGCAGGATTCTGACGAGCCCCTTTAGGTATCCCTACTACGTGGCCCGCTTCGATGTGTCTGGCAGGCGCAACGTGAGGATCGAGGACTACATCGACCGTCACCTTATGGACCCGGCCGGTTGGGACGCCATCGTCGCCCATAGGGCATACATCCAGAACTGGAAGCACGAGCAAGAAGAGTATCTGAAAACCTGCCGGCTCCGCAGCCGGCGCGAGCGTCAGTACGCCGAGGCGGTCGACGATGACAGGGCCTTTAGGTTCATCACCTGCCGCGACCAGACGAGGTACAAGCAGGCCAACTACGTGAAGACGTCCTACAAGGTGTCGATGGATGATTCCGAGCTTGACGTGAACTGGGAGTGGATCGTCGAGCGCCGCATCCGCCTCGCCGCTATCAACGACGAGGCGACGCTCAGGGACTATCACGCCAAGAACCAGCGAAGGCTGATGACGAAGCAGCTGCGCGAGCAGATCGCCCGCCGGGACAACTACACCTGCCAGATATGCGGGAAATACATGCCGGACGGCGTGGGCCTGCACGTCGACCATATCGTGCCGGTCGCGAAGGGCGGCAAGACCGTTCCATCCAACCTGCAGGTGCTCTGCTCGAAATGCAACGGGCGGAAGGGCGCGCGGTAGCGGCGCGTTGCAGACACGCGCTATTCGTCGAAGAAATCGGTGTCAACGGCCTTGATCTCGTAGACCTGTCTCGTGCTCACGCCGACGCCGTAGTCGATCATGAGGCCGCGCAGCGGAGGTGCAACCCGGTCGCGGGGCCGTGGGCACATCTCGGCGGATGCCGAGTTTGGTTTCCCAGCGCGTTTTCCCCGGAACGTAAACTATGGTTTACGTCTGCTGTGCAGGTATTCCTATGCTCTTGGCTGGGATCGAGGAGGAAGGATGTCCATGAGCCCCGATAAGGATGTTAATAGCCCGAACATCAGCCAGGAGGCGCGCCGGATCGCGAACGCAATCGGGGCGTTCGGCGACCTTGGCACCGCTGACCGTCTCAATCTCCTGGCTGAGCTCATGCAGATGGCGACGACATTGGCGGACTACGAGCTCTTTGCGGTGTGCGGGGCCCTGCTCGCGGCCACCCGCGTCCGCGCCGAGTGGTGGGATGCCGCCAGATCGTCCTGGCTGTAGGCCATTGACCTCGCCGGCTCGCGGCGCAGCGCTCAGGCGAGCTATTCAATCCCGGCAGGGCGGAGCACAATATGTTTGAGCAGGACCTTAATATCGGCGAAGTGGTCTCGAACGACCGCATCCACGATATCTTCGGATGCCAAACGCAAGGCGGGATACGCCTGAGCAACTTGCAGAAACGTCCAATCTTGCTGGAAGTCCAGGCCGATATTTCGATCGGATTTCGAGGTGTTTCGCTGCATTTCCGCTGCGCACATTGAGCGAAGATTCGAAGAAGAAAAGCGCCTTACGAAGAAATAGAGTAGAAAAATACGAGCAATAGCGCCAAACATCTACAAATAAAACCGCAGGTAAACACACATGTATATTATGAGTGCCAGCCTCCAACGGGCTCATAACCCGGAGGTCGTAGGTTCAAATCCTGCCCCCGCGACCAAGAACTTGCAGCTCGTCGGCCTAGCCGGCGAGCTTTTTTGTTATTTCGGGACCGTGTTTTCGGTCCAATTCTCGGCCTCTCAAACAAAATCTCGATCTGTAACATCTAGACCCGATTTGGGCGGCTAGGTGTTACAGAGCGAGATATACCGGTGGGTTGGGTCGTGTTTGTCTAAATCTGTAACACGAGGGACGGATTTTGCCGAGTTGTTGTTATAGATTGAGATTTTCTAGCAGGCGGGTTTGGTTTGTCTCGATCTGTAACAGTAAGACCCAGTTTTGCCGCGTAACTGTTACAGATCGAGACAAACTGACGGGCCGTCCCGTCCCATCCACCTGCTGCCACCTGATATTCGCCGATTTCCGTTGTGCCGCCGTGCCCCCATGCCATATCCTCTAGACAACTACGCGGCAACATCGCCGCCGCGCCTACAAGAGAGGAATGTTCATGACCACACCTGCATCCAAGCTGCTCCAGCCCATTACGGTTGGCCCCCTTGAGCTCAAGAACCGCATTATGTTCCCGCCGCTGACCACCGGCTACGAGGAGCGCGATGGCTCCATTGGCGAGCGCAGCCTGGCTTTTTACGAGCGCTTGGCCCGTGGCGGCGTGAGCTACATCGTCATCGGCGACGTTGCTCCCGTCATGACCGCAAGCCCCACGCCCAAGCTGGCGACCGACGCCCAAATCCCCACGTTTAAGGCCCTGGCCGATGCCGTCCACAAGCACGGCGCCAAGGTCGCGCTGCAGCTGTTCCACCCCGAGTACGACGTGCCCGGCGTCGGCCGCATGGTCATGGGATCCATGGCCGCCGCCAAGGCCGCGCAGGAGGCCAAGGCCGCCGGCGACGAGGAGACCTTTGCCGCCAAGATGGCCGAGTCCAACGAGATCCGCAACCAGGCCTACGCCAAGCTGCACCACGACATGCAGCACTTTGTGAACGAGGCGAGTGTGGAGCAGCTCACCCAGATCAAGGAGGCCATCGCTGCCTCGGCCGCCCGCGCGCAGCAGGCCGGGATCGACGCCATCGAGGTCCACGGCGACCGTCTGGTGGGTTCGCTGTGCTCGGCCATCCTCAACCAGCGCACCGACGAGTACGGTGGCTCGTTCGAGAACCGCGTCCGCTACGCGCTCGAGGTCGTCGCCGCCATTAAGGAAGCCGCGCCGCAGCTGATGGTGGAGTACAAGCTCCCCGTGATCATGGAGAACCCCGACGGTACGCCGCGCGGCAAGGGCGGCCTGCAGCCCGACGAGGCCTGCGAGTTCGCCAAGCTGCTCGAGGGTGCGGGCATCGACATGATCCAGGTTGCACAGGCCAACCACACTGGCAACATGGGCGATACCATTCCGCCCATGGGCGCCATGCCCTACAACTGGACGCTGCCGGTGGCCGAGCGCGTCAAGGCCCTGGTCTCCGTGCCGGTGGCAACCGTCGGCCGTGTTGTCTCGGTCGAGGCCGGCGAGAAGATTCTGGAAGACGGCGCCGCCGACATTATCGCCTACGGCCGCTCGCTCATGTGCGACCCCGACATTGCACTGAAGGCCGCCACGGGTGAGCCCATCCGCGAGTGCCTCAACTGCAACAAGGGTTGCGTCGATGCGATTCAAAACCGCAAGTACATTTCGTGCGTGCTCAATGCCGAGAACGGCGACGAGGCGACCATCGCCATCAAGCCGGGCGAGGGCGACAAGAAGATCGCCGTGGTGGGCGGCGGCATCGCCGGCCTGGAGGCCGCGCGCGTGGCGGCCAAGCGCGGCTACGACGTGACCGTCTACGAGGCGAGCGATCACTTGGGCGGTCAGATTGTGCTGGCGGCCGCGCCTCCGCGCAAGGACGAGATCATGCGCTCGGTCGAGTACTACGAGAAGATTCTGCCCGGCCTGGGTGTGAAGGTTGAGCTCAACCATGCCGCTACGGCAGAGGACCTCAACGCAGCCGACGCCGCGATTGTGGCCGTGGGCGCGCACGACGTGATCATCCCCGTTCCGGGTGCCGATTCGGACAAGGTCGTCTCGAGCTGGGACGTGCTGGCCGGCAAGGTGGAGCTCAGCGGCCGCGTCGCCGTCATTGGCGGTGGCCTGGTGGGCACCGAGACTGCCGAGTACCTGCTGCAGCACGGCTGCGAGGTGGCGATCGTGGAGATGCTCGACAAGATTGCCGCGGGCGAGTCCGAGACCATTCTGCCGCTGATTATGAGCGACTTTGCCGAGCACAACGTGGAGCAGCACGTGAAGACCCGCCTGACCGCCATTACCGACGAGGGCGTGGAGGCTGTTCGCACCACCGAGGACGGCGCCGAGGAGCCGGTGAAGATCGCCTGCGATTACGTGGTGATGGCCGTGGGCTCCAAGGCCAACGCGTTTGACCTGGATGGCGTGACGGTGCCCGTGACCTGCGTGGGCGACTGCTCGGGTGAGCGCACCGCCGACATTGCGAGCGCCATTCGCACGGCGTATCACGCGGCCAACGAGCTGTAGTTGAACATCGCGGCCAGGCGGGGCGGTAGCACGGATCCGTCTCGCCCGGCTGTGCCCCGTCGGGTGTCAACCGGTGCGGGGCCTGCAAGCGCAGCAGGTCCCGCCCTTTTTGTTTTGCTCCGGTGGATGGCAATGCGCGGTAACCATGAGGAGTGAGGACGTCTACTGCCTCGCAGATCACTCAAAATTATTGGGGGAGGGGTTAATAACTATATCCTCTATATCAAAGGACATAAAGAGATGCCAATTTTGTTGACAAGCGAATGACGATTAGCTGCGAGTCAGCTACCAGCGTAAATAATCGATAAAGAAATGTCGTAATTTGGTGCCAAATGCCCAGATAACGCCGCGTCTATTTTAATTAACTGCTTTGAGCAAACAGTAAAATGCTACTATCTAACTTGCACGTAAGAAAGCAGATTAACGGTTAAGGCTAAGAAGTGGCAGGTATGTCGGAAGCAACTAGGACTCGCACGCATGCGCCCGAGGTTAGGCAGCGCGCCGTCGAGATCCTCCAAGAGGGGGTCGGTCATCGCGCCCTCGCCGCGGAGCTTGGCATTCCCCAGGCCACGGCTCGTCAGTGGGCCCGCGCGTATGCCGTGGGCGGTGCCGACGCCGTTCTCAATGCCGGTTCGCATCATCACACCTACTCGTACGACGTAAAGCTCGCTGTGGTTAAGGACCGTCTGGAAAACGGCTTGACGGTTCGCGAGGCCATGATCAAGCACAAGATTCCCAGCGAGTCTTCGGTCAAGGCTTGGTGCCGTCAGTACCGCGAGAGCGGTGAGGCCGCACTGGTCGATAAGCCGCGCGGTCGCAAGCCGCGCGTTAAAAAGGCGGAATAGCAAACGGGATGGTGCGCCCATAGGGGCGCATTTTTCTTGCCGCGCCAACTTTTTGGACCGGCGCGAGCCTGTCGGGACATCCTCCAACGTGGCCAATAAACCGCGCGCAGTGGCCCGCGCGCCTGTCGCTGCGATAGGGGAGCGTCGCCCCACTGCTCCAAAGCGGACGTGCCCTTACCCCGTACGCCTAAAACTCCCCAGTTGACCGAAAACCTGCCGCCGCTGCTCCTCAATTGAGCTATAACGTTAAACAATTGCAGCGTTTTTGCATGGGGGAGTGATGGTATGACGCTACTGTATTTCCTTACCCTGTTTCCGCTGGTACCGGCGCTGAGCATGCTGCTCGCGCGCGGTGACCGCGCCCGCGATGCGGTGGGGCTCATAGGTTCCGGCATTATTATGGCGGTGACGGTTGTAGTCGCCGTCATGTTTTTTGGCGCGGGTCCGCAGAGCTTTGAGGTTGCCCCCGGTACCTCGCATGTGCTCTCGATCATCAGCTCCGTCATCGACGTCATCCTGTGCGCCGTCATCCTATACAACGCGTACAAATATAGGAACGCGCTCACCACGGTGCTCGGCATAGTCCAACTGGTGGGCTCGCTCGCCTTTGCAGCCATGACGTTGCCCGCGGCCGAAGCCGTCACGGCAACGCCGCTCTACCTAGACTACATGAGCGTGATCATGGTGCTCGCCGTCGGCATCGTCGGCAGCCTCATCTGCGTGTATGCCTTGGGTTATATGAAGGACTTCCAAGCGCACGATGAGCACGAGGCCGCGCTGCGCGGGCAGACCGCGCCCGACCGTCGCCCGCAGTTCCTGGCGCTTATGTTCCTGTTCCTCTCGGCCATGTTCGTCATCGTGACGAGCGACAACCTTGAGTGGCTGTTCTGCGGCTGGGAAATCACCACCGTGTGC
>DBFZQW010000109.1:0-11787 GCA_048521445.1 Collinsella sp.
GAAAGTGGTGGACCTGACAAGATTCGAACTTGTGACCTCCCGGTTATCAGCCGGACGCTCTAACCAACTGAGCTACAGGTCCATCGCGCAAGGGATATATTAGACGAGTCGTTACGCGCGCGTCAACAACTTTTTTGAAAATCTTTGGGAGGGGTTCGCCCCGGCCGCCCGGCGGCATATGAAGTCGCCTGCTCGGACAGTCCTGACTCGCGCGGAACTCGCGATCGACTTCATATGCCGCCGGGCGGCCGGGGCGAACGCGGGTCCCTAGGTTTTCAAAAAAGCGGTCGGCGCGCAGGTGCGCCGACCGCCGATATATGGGGTCTGATGTTTTTGACCGGAGAGGACTACTTACTCGTCGAGGAGATCCTCTGGCATGTCGTTGCCGTCGCCTAGGTCGACTGGGGTCTCTTCGGTGTCGGCTGCGGCCTCGGCGCCCTCGCCTTCGGGTTTTTCCTTGGCTGCCGTCATACGGGCGACAGCGCAGATGCGGTCGTTGTCGTCGACGGTCATCATCTTGACTCCCTGGGTGGCGCGGCCAGTCTGGCTGATCTCGTCGGTCTTGACGCGAATGACCGTCGCGCCCTCCGTCACGATGAATAGCTCGTGCTGCGGGCCCACCGTCTTCATGGCCGCGAGGTTACCCTTACGCTCGGTCATTTGGATGGTGTAGACGCCCTGGCCGCCGCGATTCTGCTCCGGGTAGTCCGCAACCGGCGTGCGCTTGCCGTAGCCGCGCTCGGTGATGACGAACAGATCGCCGTTGCCGTTAGTGACTTCCATGCCCAGAACGCTCACGCCGTCCTTCATACCGATACCGCGAACGCCGCTGGTATCGCGGCCGGTGGCGCGCACCTGCTCCTCGGAGAACATGATCGCCTTGCCCGCGGTGGTAGCCAGGATGATCTTGTCACCCTCGCGCACGCGGCGCACGTTCAGCAGCGCGTCGTCGTCACGCAGGTTGATAGCGATCAGGCCGTCGCGGCGGCTGCGGTCGTATGCGCTCATCACGGTCTTCTTGACCATGCCGCTCTTGGTGGCAAACATCAGGTACTCGTCGGCCGGGAACTCGCGGCAGCTGATGACGCTCGCGATCTTCTCGCCCTCCTCGAAGGGCAGAAGGTTGACGATCGCGGTACCGCGCGCCTGGCGCGTACCCACCGGCAGCTCGTGCACCTTCAGGCGATAGACCTTGCCCTTGCTCGAGAAGAACAGCACGTACTCGTGCGTGGACGCGATGAACATCTCGTCGATAACGTCGTCCTCTTTGAGGTTGACGCCCGACACGCCCTTGCCACCGCGCTTCTGGGCACGGTAGGCGGCCACCGGAATGCGCTTAACGTAGCCGGTGTGGGTGATGGTCACGACCATATCCTCGTCGGCGATGAGGTCCTCGACATCCAGGTCCTTCTCGACATGGCTGATCTCGGTGCGGCGCTTATCGCCGAACTTCTTGGAGATCTCGCGCATCTCCTCCTTGATGACGCCCAGAATCTTCTCCTCGTGCGCCAGCAGGTCCTCGTAGTAGGCGATGGCGCGGCGCAGGCCGTCCAGCTCTTCCTGAATTTTGTCGCGCTCCAGGCCGGTCAGGCGGCGCAGCTTCATCTCGAGGATGGCCGTGGTCTGCTCGGGCGTAAAGCCAAAGCGCTCGATCAAGCGACTGCTGGCCTCGGAGTCAGTCTGCGAGGAGCGGATGATGCTAATGACCTCGTCGATATGGTCAAGGGCCATCAGGTAACCCTCGAGGATATGCGCGCGGGCCTGGGCCTTCTTAAGGTCAAAACGGGTGCGACGGGTGACTACGTCGACCTGGTGGTCGATGTAGTGCTGCAGCATCTCGCGCAGGCTCAGGCATTTGGGAACGCCGTTGACGAGTGCCAGATTGTTGGCGCCAAAGGTCGTCTGCAGCGAGGTGTACTTATACAGATTGTTGAGCACGACCTGCGGAATGACGCCCTTCTTGAGCTCGATGACCAGACGGATACCCTTCTGGTTGGATTCATCGCGCATATCCGAGATGCCCTCGATGCGCTTGTCGTTAACGAGCTGGGCGATCTTCTCCTGCAGGGTGCCCTTGTTGACCATGTAGGGGATTTCGGTGAAGACCAAGCGGCTGCGGCCGGTCTTGGTGGACTCCACATGTGCCTTGGCGCGCACGGTAATGGAGCCGCGGCCGGTCTCGTAGCTCTGCTTAATGCCGGCGCTGCCCATGATGATGGCGCCGGTGGGGAAGTCCGGACCGGGCATGATCTGCATGAGCTCATCGACGGTGGCGTCGGGGTTGTCGATCAGGTAGCAGGTGGCCTCGATCGCCTCGGCGAGGTTATGCGGGGCGATGTTGGTGGCCATGCCGACGGCGATGCCCTGGCTGCCGTTAACCAGCAGATTGGGGAAGCGCGCAGGCAGCGCCACGGGCTCGGCGAGCGATTCGTCGTAGTTGGGCTGCCAGTCGACGGTATCCTTCTGCAGGTCACGCAGCAGTTCCATGGCGGGCTTTGCCAAGCGGCTCTCGGTGTAACGCATGGCTGCCGCGCCGTCGCCGTCGATGTTACCGAAGTTGCCATGACCGTCGATGAGCGGCGTGCGCATGGAGAACCACTGTGCCAGGCGGACCATGGCCTCGTAGACCGCGGAGTCACCGTGCGGATGGTACTTACCGATAACTTCGCCGACCGTCCAGGCCGACTTCTTGTGTGGGCGGTTGGGGTAGATGCCGCTCTCGTTCATCGCGTACAGAATGCGGCGGTGCACCGGCTTTAAGCCATCGCGCACGTCTGGCAAGGCGCGCGCCGTGATGACCGACATCGAATACTCGATGAACGACTGCTTCATCTCGCGACCGAACTCCGAAATCTGGAGCTGGCCGCCGTTGATATCCTCGCCGGCCGAGGCACCACGGTCGACTTCGCCAAAGCTCTCCTCGAGCTCGGCGTCATCTTCTTCCTCATCATCATCGGCATCGGGGTTATAGGCGTCCGGATCGCCGTCCTCGCCCTGCTCAGCACGGGCAAGCAGGCGCTTCAGATCATCAGGCATACCGGCATCGCCGGCCTCGCCCACACCCTCATTGTTGTTGATATCGTCTGCCACGTTACCTCCTCTTAAGCGTCAAGGAAACGCGCGTCATGCGCATGTTTTTCAATGTACTCGCGGCGATAGCCGACCTCGGAACCCATCAGCTCGCGCACGGCGCGGTCCGCCACCACGGCGTCCTCGATCGACACACGCTGCAGGATGCGGGTCTTGGGGTCCATCGTCGTCGAGGCAAGCTGCTTGGGGTCCATCTCGCCCAAGCCCTTGTAGCGCTGGACGGTATAGCCCTTGCGCTTTTTGGTGATCTTGCCGTCCTTGGCCTTGCCGTCCTCGTCGTTATCGTCGGGGTTCAGGCCCAGGCTCTGGATGGTGTCGCGCAGGATCTCGTCTTCGGGCTGGCGGCCGTTGGGATACACGTAGTGGATCTTGTTGCGCACCTTAATGCCAAAGATGGGCGGGCAGGCAACATAGACGTAGCCGGCATCGATCAGCGGACGCATGTACTTGTAGAAGAACGTCAGCAGCAGGATGCGGATATGCGCACCGTCGACGTCTGCATCGGTCATGATGATGATCTTGTGGTAGCGCGCCTTGGTGATATCGAAATCGCCGCCGTCGCCGGCACTCGTCGTGACACCGCAGCCGATCGCGGTAATCAGCGACTGGATGGTGTCACTCGAGAACGCGCGATGGTCACCAACGCGTTCGACGTTCAAAATCTTGCCGCGCAGGGGCAGAATCGCCTGGATGTCTCGGCGACGGCCGTCCTTGGCCGAACCGCCTGCCGAGTCGCCCTCTACGATGAAGAGCTCGGTCAGCTCGGCATCGCGCACCGAGCAGTCAGCGAGCTTACCGGGCAGGGACGCCGTCTCGAGCAGGCTCTTGCGGCGGGTCGCCTCGCGCGCCTTGCGGGCGGCGTTGCGCGCCTTGCAGGCCTGTTGCGCCTTCTTGACGATCTCGCGGGCGGGCTTGGGATGCTCCTCCAAGTAATCGGCGAGGCCGTCGGTCACGATCTTGAGCGTGAGCGCGCGCATATAGGAGCTGCCGAGCTTTGCCTTGGTCTGGCCCTCAAACTGCGGATCGGGCAGCTTGACCGAGATAACGGCCGAAAGGCCCTCGCGCACATCGTCGCCGGTCAGGTTGGCGTCTTTTTCCTTGAGCAGGTTCTGCTTGCGCGCGTAATCGTTGATCACGCGGGTGAGCGCGGTGCGGAAGCCCTCAAGGTGCATGCCACCCTCGGGGGTGTAGATGTCGTTGGCAAACGACATGACGTTCTCGCCGTAACCGCTATTCCACTGCAGGGAAACCTCGACCTCGCCCATCTTGGTCACAGGCGCGTCCGGGTCCGATTTGCCCTCGATGTAGATGGGCTCCTTAAAGGCCTCGGGGACGTCCTTGCCCTCGTTGAGGAACTTGACGAAGTCGATGATGCCGCCCTCGTAGCAAAACTCCTCCACGTGGGGAGTCGCCTCGCGCTCGTCGGTCAGCACGATTTTGAGGTTCTTATTGAGGAACGCCGTCTCCTGCAGACGGTTGTGCAGCGTATCGAAATCGTAGATGCAGGTCTCGAAGATCTCGTCGTCGGGCCAGAAGGTGACGGTGGTGCCCGTCGAATCCGAGGTGCCCACGACCTCCATCTTCTTGACGGTCTTGCCGCGCGAGAACTCCATCTCGTAGGTGTTGCCGTCGCGACGAACCTGAACGACCACGCGCTTGGACAGTGCGTTGACGACGGAGATGCCAACGCCGTGCAGGCCGCCCGAGACCTTATAGGCCGAGTTATCGAACTTACCGCCGGCGTGCAAAATCGTCATGACGACCTCGAGCGTCGGGATCTTTTTAACAGGGTGCTCGTCGACGGGGATGCCGCGCCCGTTGTCGACGACCGTGATGGAGTTGTCGGCGTGGACCGTCACCTGGATCTCGGTGCAGAAACCGGCCATGGCCTCGTCGACGGAGTTGTCAACGATCTCCCACACCAGGTGATGCAGACCGCTGGCGCTCGTCGAGCCGATATACATGCCCGGGCGCTTACGAACGGCCTCGAGACCTTCGAGAATCTTAATCTCGCCGCCATCGTAATCGTTTTCGTTTGCCACACGTCCTCCTTCAGTCAAGAAAATGTGTACAGCCTTACTAGTTTATCGTAAAAAAATACCCTCGGGAACGAGGGTATTTGGCTCTACAAGGCCACCAGATGCGATTTAAGGCTCTTTTTTGCTTTGCACGCCCTTGGCCCACTCGGCACTGGCTCTCATGGCGTTCTCGAGGGCCTCGCGCAGTTTTTGGTCCTCGATGGGTGCCACTTGGCGCTCGATCTCGGTGCGCTCGGCCTCACTGAGGTCGGCGTGCGGGGCCGGCGGGCGCTCGGTCGTCGCCGGGCGCAGGCGCTCCTTGGCGGCGGGTGGCGTGTGACCGGGCGCGGTGGTTTTGAACACCAGGCCGTCCACATGCGCACCGGCGCGCTCCATACGCGCACGGATGATCTCGCGCAACAGCGTCATTTCCTGCGTCCACGAGGGCGAGTCGAGATATACCAGCAGCTCATTGGACTCGGGCAGGTAGCGCAGACCCGTCACATGCCGCCCCTCGCGCGTGCCCGAGCACACCGCGTTCCACGCGCGATAGATCGCGCGCGACTCCTCGGCAGCCTCCATCTGCGCACGGCGCTCAGGTGTTGCAGCCGCCAGGATGCGCTGGCGCTCTGCGTTCAAAAACCCACTGAAGGCGACTGTCTCGCTCTCGCGCTCGTAATTAGCACGTCTCACCCATGCTCACCACCTTGGCTCGATCAAGCAGGTCATCGGTAAAGTACCCCAGGTTGGTCGTGGTTATGACCGTCTGGATATCATCGCCGATCAGCCGCAGAAAAGCGCCGCGACGCTCGCCGTCGAGCTCGCTCATCACGTCGTCTAAAAGCAGCAGTGGGGCGGTGCCCAGGACATCGCGAGCCACGGCCACCTCCGCCACCTTCCAGGCCAGAACAAACGTTCGCTGTTGACCTTGGCTGGCAAATGAACGGGCGGAGCGACCCGCCACGGTAAACTCAATCTCATCGCGATGCGGTCCCACCAACGTCACGCCGCGGCGAATTTCCTCGTCGGCGCGCTCATCAAGGGCAGCCAGCATGCGCTCGTACGCCCAGCCCTTCAGCTCTTCGCGATCCTCGACCTGGGGCAAATCCCCCAGCGTGGACGTATAGGTCACGCTGGCAGCCTCGCCGGACGCCACTTGACCGTAGGCAGTGTGCACATGGCCCGCCAGCCGGTCGAGTAGGGCCAACCGGTGCACGAGCAGGGCCGAGCCCGCGCGGGCAATCGAATCGTTCCACGCGCCGAGCATCTCGCGGCAGCACCAGGTCTCCTTGAGCAAGGCGTTACGCTGGGTCACGCAGCGCCCATAGGTGCTCGCAAGATCGGCATAGCGTGCGCTCAGTTGCATGCCAAAGTCATCGAGGGCGGCGCGGCGCACACTGGCGCCTCGCTTAACCATGTCCAGATGGTCGGGGCAAAACAGCACGCTCGGCAGAACCCCGCGCACACCGGCGGCAGAACATCTCTTGCCGTTGCGGCTAAACGAGCGCTTACCGTCCTCCGCGCTCAACCCCATATCAAGCACGCGGCCGTCGCCCTCGAGCCTCAGCTCGACCTTGCACGAGCCCACGCCGTCATGGACGAGCTCGGCTGCGGTCGGATGCCTAAACGAGGCGCCGCTCGTCAGCAGCTGCAGCGCCTCTATGAGATTGGTCTTTCCCGCCGCGTTGGGTCCCGCAAGTATCGTCACGCCCTCGTCTAGGGCAAGGCGATAGCTATCGAAGCTGCGGTAGTGCGCGACGGAAAGACCGCGGGCGAACATGGTCATAGGGCGGTTGCTAGATGCGGACCGGCATGACCAGGTACAGGTAGTTGATCTTGTCGTAGGACTTGAAGATGCCCGCCTGCGAGTAGCTCTTGAGCTCCAGCGTGATCTCCTTCTCCTTGGACAGGGCATTGAGGCACCCGAAGATGTAGTGGTAGTTGAAGGCGATGGTGCCCGACTCGCCCTCGGCCTCGACATCGATTGTCTCCTGCGCAAGGTCCTGGTCATTGGAAATGGAGGACAGTCCCATCTGCCCGTTCTCGACATCGATCTCGAACTTGACGGCGGGGTTGGCGCTCGCGATAACGGCCACGCGCTTGAGGGCGGCGTTAAAGGCGGCGACGTCGATCTTGACGCTCGTCACGCACGAATCGGGGATGAGCTGCTTGTAGTTGGGGTACACGCCCTCGATGCGGCGCGACACGTAGGTGGTGTTGCCGGCCTCAAAGACGACCTGGGTGTCGGTAGCTCCGATCATGATGGTCGCCTGGCTGGCCATGATGTTCAGCGCGTCGTTAAAGGCGTCGGCCGGAACGTTGAGCTCAAAGGAACCCTCGAGGGTCGAGGTCTCGACCTGCGTATCGCACACGGCCAAGCGGAAAGAATCGGTCGCCACCAGGCGCACGGTGTTGTTCTCGACCTTCATGTGCACGCCGCCCAGGATGGGGCGGGCCTTGTCGGTCGAGGTAACGCGCCACACGCGGCCGACCATCTCGGACAAGATATCGGTCGGCAGCTCCACGGCACTCTCGATGGCATAGGCCGGAAACTCGGGGAAGTCATTGGCATCGAGCGTGTTCAGGCGGAAAGAGCTCTTCTCGCAACCAATCAGCACCTGGCGCTCGGACAGCTCAAAGGTGACCGGGGCATCGGGGAGAGTCTTGGTGATATTGGAGAGCATCTTACAGGGGATAACCATCTCGCCCTCTTCTTCGACATGCGCCGCGATGCGATGACGGATCGAGATGGTGTAGTTAGAGGTCTGGAATTCCAAGATGCCGTCTTGCGCCTTGACGAGCACGCCCGACAGGATGGGAAGGGTGGATGCCGAAGCGACACCCTTCATAACGACGCCGATGGCTTGTGTAAGCGAGCTCTGGCTGACGGTGAACTTCATCTTTTAATACCTTTCTATAGATATAAATATCTTAATAATAGTAATAGCACTGACGAAACTGTTGATTACTCCCAAAGACGCAGGTCAGACCCAGAAAGAGAATCGACAGCAACCTGTGTGCAACAGGGGTGGTTTTCCACGTTCAAAACCTGCGCAAAACTTTTCATCACCGCGGGTTGGGTTTTAGACACCTTATGCCCGTGGTTTTGACAAGTTTTCAACAGGTGTCTCTATTTCCCTACGAGCGCAGTGTAATTTTATCGCGCAACGATTTGAGATCTTCGGTGACGGTGCGGTCTTCCTGGATCATCTTCTGAACCTTTTTGTAACTCGTGCTGACGGTCGAGTGGTTGCGGTTGCCAAATTCGGCGCCCACCGCCGTGGTCGTCATCTCGCACATCTCGATGGCCAGATAGATGGCAATGTGGCGTGCCTTGGCGATATTGGCGTTGCGTCGCGGGCCGATGAGCTCCTCGTGCGTCACGCCGTACTGCTCTTCAATGACGGACTGAACCGTTTGCACGTTGATCTTTTTGGCCGATGTGTCGAAGTACTGGCTGGCGATGGCGTCGATATCGTCAAAGGTGAGCTCCCCGCCCTCGCGCTCGCGGTCGCCCGCCTCGCCGGCGCAGCGCTCGCAAAAGCTCTCGAGTTCGCGGATGTTGGTGCCCGAGACCTCGGCCATGTGTTTAAAGTGCTCGTCGGTCAGGTGTCCGCCGTCGCCCCCATAGGCCGCCAGCAGCGAGTCGTCGCCTGCCTCGGGAGCGGCGACGATGGTGTTCTCGTAATAGCGCTGCAAGATCTTGTATTTCATCTCGTAGCTGGGCTCTGCGACCAGGCAGAGCATGCCGGCGTTGAAGCGGCTGGTCAGACGCTCGTCCATGCTCAGGTCCTTGGGGGCACGGTCTGCCGCGATAACGACCTTCTTGTTGTTGCGGATGAACTCGTCCATGAGCTGGAAAAAGTAGTCCACGCTCGCGCGCTTGCCGATGATGTTTTGGATGTCATCGATGATGAGCACGTCCACGCCGTGGTACGCCTGCATGATGGGGGCGTTGCTCTTCTTTTGGCGGTCGAACTCGGTCATCAGGTCGTCCAGATATGCCTGGGAGTTGGCATACTTGACCTTGATCTCGGGCGACTTCTCGGCGAGCTCGTTTTTGATGGCAAGCAGTAGGTGCGTCTTGCCCAGGCCCGATTTGCCGTAGATGAACAGCGATGTGCATGTGCCGCGCTCGTCCGCGAGGGCGGCAAACTTGAGTGCCGAGCGATAGGCATGGCTGTTCTCGGGGCCGTAGACAAAGTTCTCAAAGGTAAATTTTGAGTTCGCGGCGAGCGGGGCTCCATCCGTATTCTGCTCGGCCGGCACGGTCGGTGCTGGCACGGGTGAAGCGGGGGCCGCAGCTTGCGTGGATTTAGCCGGCGCTCCGCCCTTCATCTGGTTCATCATGCGACGAAAATCATCGGCCGAGAGTGTGTTCTTGATTGCAATGCCCGAATCCGCGCTCGCCGCTGCGTCGTGAGCGATTGGCATGTGCGTGACGGGTGCGTTCGCTGGCGTCGCCGCCGCGGTCGGCAACGGTGCCATGGTTTCACGGGAAACATCGCTGTGCTGGTGCTCGATTGTCGGCACGTCGCCTGCGGAGGCCGACACCGCCGGGGAAGCAGCGGGAGCCGCGGCGGCCGCCGTCGCGGCAGCGGATTCCGTCGCGGCGCCTTGCGGTGCCACGATGTCGAGCGCAATCGGTGCAAAGGCGATCTCTTCCAGATAGGCCTCAATAGTCGGCTGATGCTTTTTGAGCTGCGCGATGGCAAAGCGCGAGGGGGCCTCGATCGTGAGCGTATCTTCGGTCAGGCTTATGGCGCGCGATTGCCCCAGCATGTTGATGAGGCGTGCATCTTGGCCGTCGCGCTGACAAAAGGCGATGGCATCCCCCAGGATGATGCTTGCTTCCTCGTCCACTGTCTCTCCCGTTCTTTAGCTCTGAGCTCGCACGCGAGCGGCGCCGAGTTCGGTCAGATGGTATTTCTGGCCATGCTTGATGACCAAGCCGGCCTGCGCCAAGTCATTGAGCGTGCGTGACCAAGTGGGGGCCGAGTTTCCAAACGCCCTCGCCAGATCGGTTGCACCGCACGCTTGATTTTGCGCCAGATAGCCTAGCGCGGCGTTGCCGCGATCGCTTACGAACACGTCCGGTTGTGGCTGCGCATACTGATTTGCTGCATTAGGATACATCATTTGAGCTGCTGGTTGTTGAGAACTCTGCATCGGCGGCATTTGCTGTTGAAAACTTTGAGGCCACTGTTGGTAAGGCTGCGGAGGCATCTGCTGGGCCCAAGGGTTGTACTGCTGCTGCGGCATCTGCTGGTACGGCTGCTGATATCCCTGCTGGTACTGCTGCGGGAACTGCTGGCCATACCCCAGTGGCGACATCTGCTGATATGGATATCCCTGTTGGTACGGCTGATAGCCCATTTGCTGGCCGCCCGGTGCCCCCGTTGCCTGCTGCATTGCTGCTGCATCCTGATCCGCCAGCGGCATGGTCTCTGGCATGTTTGGCAGCATCGACATCGATGTCGCCTGGGGCTCTTGTGTAGGAAGCATTCCGGGCTGCTGCATCTGTCCCACGGGGGGCTGCATCTGCTGCGTTGCCATGGGCTGCTGCGCAAAAGCTCCCGGCAGGGGATATGTGGGCTGTTCCGTCTCGGGCCGCACGGCAGCGCCGCGTCCGCCGGCACGCTCGATTTCCTGCACGCGTTTAGGGTTCAGGCTTACCGTAACCACGGTGCCGTTGCCCATGTTGTCCTCGATGGATACGGCACCGCCGGCGTTTTCCAAATACTCCTGCACCATGGGAAACCCTGCTCCGGTTCCACGGATATAGCGCTTCATCTTGCTGTTTGCGCTGGTAACGCCAAAGTCGAAAGCGCGTTCCTTGTCGTCGATGCCGGGTCCTTGGTCAGCAAAGCGGATGGTGTCTCCGCCGTCCAGAATCGAGATGATGGGCTCGGCAAAGTGCGCGTGGATAAAGTTTTCGACAATCTCGCGGATGACCATGAGCGAGATATGGCCACCTTGTTCTTTCATGCACTGGTAGACGGTGTTGGTCGTCTCTTCCAAATACGTGCGGACATCTTGCGGATCAATGACGATCACACGCGGTGTCGACAGCATGTCGTCATAGACGGCGATGCGCGCGGCGTACATGGCTTTTGGCGCCTGCGTGGTTGTCTGCTCGCCTTCCTCACGCTCTTCGCGCATGCCGGTGATGTGCTCGTTGTCGGGTGCCGGGTCTCCGGAATCGACCATGGTGTAAAAGTCGTCAGACATGCCGCTCGCAATCTTCCAAAAGGTTTCGAACAAATAGTAGCTCACCGTGCAATGTTTCTCATCTTTCGACAAACTTTCAAAACCTGTTGAAAACTTTGGAAAACCGACGAAAAGTTCTCAACATTGCCAACATGACCTGTTGAAAACTCGATGAAATATCGTGAAAAGTTGCCATGCACCGCTAAAACGAGCTTGGCTTATGGGGGAACCGTGTGAACTGCGCAACCTTTTACCTTTGATTTCTTGACATTTGAACATTGATTTCCCTACAATCTTCAAGCTCACGTGTCTATATCTGCGTCCGCGTCCCCGCGGACACTCGAAATGCAGCAGGAGGAACTTAAGATGAAGCGTACGTATCAGCCTAATAAGCGTAAGCGTGCCAAGACCCATGGCTTCCGTGCCCGTATGGCCACTAAGGGTGGTCGTGCCGTGCTCGCCCGTCGTC
>DBFZQW010000110.1:0-6066 GCA_048521445.1 Collinsella sp.
ACGATGACCTGCGTTCCCACGCCCTCCTGGGACTTCACGCGCATGCCGGAATCTTCTCCGTAAAAGAAATGGATGCGCTGAAGCACGTTGAAGAGCGCCAGGCCGCAACCTCGCTTGACGGAGCCGTCGGCGGTAATGCTCTCGGGCTCCTCTCGGCGATGTTGCTCAAACAGATGCGCGCAGACCTCTTCGCTCATACCGATGCCATCGTCCTCGACGATGATCTCCAAACCGTCATCGGTCTCGAAAGCCCTAACGTGAATAGAAAGCGGCTCGGTCTCGCGCTGCGCGTGCTTGATGCAGTTTTCGAGCAACGGCTGCAAGATAAACGGCGGCACCATGCAATCGCACACCTCAAAGTCGATATCGACCGAGACGCGCAGACGGCCGTCGCCATAACGAGCCTGCATAAGATTGATATAGCGAGTGCCCTGTTCCACCTCGTGCTCGAGCGTTGTGAGGGTATCGGAATCAGAAAGCGTCTGACGGTAGTAATTGGAAAAGTCGATCAGCAGCGATCTGGCCTTGTCCGGCTCGGTACGCACGAGCGACACGATGGTGCTGATGGTGTTAAACAGAAAATGAGGGTCGACCTGCGATTGCAAGGCGCGCAGCTCCACGCGGGCCGTAAGCTCGTCCTGGCGCTCGAGCTCAAAGCTCGCAAGCTGCGTGGAAATGAGGTCGGCAAAGCCCGAGGCAAGCGCCGTCTGGCGCATATCGATGCTGCTCAGACGGGGATAATACAGCTCGAGCGTGCCCACGCAATGCCCGCGCACGGTAAGCGGTGCGACAATACCGGCGCGCAGGCGCGGAAAGTAGCCACCAGTCTCGGTCGAGGCATCGCGCGAGAACACGCTTTGCTCACCGCTGTTGATCACGTTGAGCGTAGTCCGCAGCACCACCGGGGTGCCCGCGGGGCATTTTGCCGAGTCCTCGCCCCAGCTTGCCAACACCTGCTTGCCGTCGGTAAAGCAGATGGCAGAGGCGATAGTTTCGGACAGGATGATCTTAGAGGCGCCCAGGGCAGCTTCGGGCGTAAGGCCGCGCGACGTGTAGGCGAATATTTTTGATGCGATGGCGAGCGTGCGGTCGGTTGCGCTCGATGTGAGGTCGTCGGGAACGACAAAGACGTACGAGAAGAAGAAGCACAGCATGACCAAGCCGGCAATGACGACAACGGCCGGAACGGGATTGGGATTATCGGTTAGATCCCAGATGAGCAGCAGGATAAGCAGTGGAACGACAATACCGAGCAAGATGGCTTGAACCACATGCTGAGCGGTACGAAAGACCTTGGTAGAGTTGTAGCTCTTGCCCAGAATCAGCCTATTGAGATCCACTGTCATCCCCTTCTTACTGACGCACCCCATAGCAATAAAGAGGGCCGCAAGCGACCCTCTCCATTGCATTATGCAATCAAATACTGTGTTTTACATCAAGCCATCGATGAACGGTAGCTTAGGCGCTGTACTTGTTTGCCTCGCCGAAGGTGCCGCCCTCGACAATCCAGCCGTCCTTCATGATGACGTCCATGTTGTCGGTGTTGAGCACGTGGATGTCGGCGGCGACGTCACCGTTGACGACCAGCAGGTCGGCGCACTTGCCGGCCTCGATAGAACCGGTCTCGTCCTCGATGTGGCACATCTTGGCACCGTTGAGGGTGGCACAGGTGATGGTCTCGACCGGGGTGAAGCCGATCTTGTCGACGAACTCATACATCTCCTCGATGGAGCAGGTGCCGTACGGGGTGACGAAGGAGAAGGAGTCGGAGCCGATCGTCATGACGACGCCGCGCTTCTTGGCCTCGCGCAGGCAGTCGTAGTTGCGCTGCAGCTCCTTCTCGACCAGGGTGCCCTCGTACTTGTCGTGCAGCTCGGGAACGTAGACGGGCGGATAGGTGGCGTACCAGGTGGGCAGGAAGGCGATCGTCGGAGTGAAGAAGGTGCCCTGCTCGGCCATGAGGTCCATGGTGCGCTCATCGATATCGAAGCCGTGAATCAGCTGCTCGCAGCCAAAGCGAACGGAATCGTAGGCAGCGGCGTGGTTGTTGTAGCAGTGGCTCCACACGGGGATGCCGACCATCTTGGCCTCTTCGACCACGGCCTGAATCTCCTCGGAGCAGTAGTGCTGGTCGCGGCCGGAGTCCCAGCGCCAGATGCCGCCACCGGTAGCCCAGATCTTGATGGCATCGGGGTTCTCGCGCAGGCGACGACGGACGGCCTTGCGCAGATCCCAAGGACCGTCGACCTGATCGCCCCAGGGGTGCGATTCCTTGTTGAGCTCCTGGCTGCAGTGGTGCGAGTCACCGTGACCGGCAACACGGCAGAAGCCAAGGCCGGTGGCCAGAACGCGCGGGCCCTTGAAGACGCCCTTGTCGATGCAGTCACGGATCTGGATACCAAAGCGGCCGATCTCGCAGACGGTGGTGAGGCCGTGGGTGAGGCAGTCGTAGGCCTGTTTGACGGCGACGGCCTGCTTCTCGAGGAGCGGCTGCATGACCCAGTCGGTGTCATCGTCGGTCAAGTTGCCCGAGAAGTGCAGGTGGGTGTCGATCAGGCCGGGAAGGACGGTCTTGCCGGCGGCGTCGATGACCTCAACGCCCTCGGGAAGGTCCTGCATGGCGCCGGCGTACTCGATCTTGCCGTTGTCGTCGACGAGAACGAGGGAGTTCTCGACCGGCTCGGCACCGGTACCGTCGATGAGCTTGCCGCCAACGATTGCATACTTAGTGGACATGGTTCCTCCTTATGGATCCATATAGTGGGCGAGGCCGTGTTGGGTTAAGGCCTCACAAAGCTACCCAAGTGGCGCCGGGTTCGGTGCGCGGAAGAGAGGGGCCCGCGCACCTGATCCGCCCCGGCTCGGCGTTACTTTTTGCGGGAATTGGTGAAAGCCATGAGAGCCAGGCCAATAGCCAACCAGCCGATCACGATGCTCCACTCCACCATGTTGAGGGAGGCGGGAGAGAACGGAATCACGAGCAGGCCGATGATGATGGCGCAGGCAGCAATAGCGAGGGAGATGCCAAACTTGCCGCCGGGCACCTCGTAGGGACGAGGCAGGTCGGGCTCGGTGAAGCGCATGCGCAGGCAGGCGAGGGCGACCATGCCGCAGGAGAAGATGAAGGCGAGAGCCGACACGTTGGTCAGAGGGATGAGCATGTTCTTGCCCAGGAACGGACCGACGACGGTGATGACGCCCAGAACGACGCAGGCGAGCTTGGGAGCGCCGGAATTGGGATCGACCTCGGCAAACTTCTCGGGCAGCTGGCCCTTGCGGCCCATGGCGAGCATGATGCGGCTCGTGGCGCCGTAGAAGGAGTTCATCGGGCCCATGGGTCCAAGCGTGGCGATGACGAGCATGGCCAGGTACAGGAGCATGTTGATACCCTTGAGGCAGGCAAGCGCGGGAACCGGGCTCTTAACAAACTCATGCCAGTCAAGGATAGTGCCGAACGAGTAAATGCAGACCATGTAGAAGCCGCCGGCGGCCAGCAGGGCCAGGGAGATGATCTTGCCGAACTTGTTCCAGTTGAGGCCCTCGGCTGCTTCCTCAGCCTGCTGAGGAATGGTGTCGAAACCGGCGTAGAAGAACGGGGTCAGAACCAGGACCGACACGATGCCGGCGAACAGGCTGGCGCCCTCGGTAGCGGCCTTGCCGCCGCCAGCGCCGGTGACCTGGGAGAACACGGGCATGGCATTGTCCGGCGAGCCGGTGAACAGCGAGACGCCCATGGCGAGCAGCATGCCGCAGAGCAGAGCCTTGGTCAGGAAGGCCTGGAGCTTGGCGGCCGAGCTGGCGCCGCGGAAGTTGAGGAAGATGACGTAGGCTGCAAAGCCGAGCGCGATCAGCGTCGGGAACAGGTAAACGTCGGCGCCCAGGATGGTGTAGAGCTTGACGGCGCGCAGCCACTCAAGACCGGGCAGGCTGCCGAACATCTCGGACACGAGGGTCGAAATGGCGATGGCCTCCCACGGGCACAGGATGCCGTTGCCCAGGGCCAAAAGCCATCCGGTGATGTAGCTCAGCGTACGGCCAAAGCTACGATCGACATACTCGACGATGCCGCCCGAGATGGGGATAGCAGCCGTGAGCTCACCGAAAACAGCTCCGACGGGCACGAGGAAGATTGCACCCAAGAGGAATGCGATCATAGCGGGAACGGGACCGCCGCCCACGACCATCCAGTCGCCGACCTGCAGAACCCAACCGGTACCGATGATGGCACCGAAACCGATGGTGAAGAAGTTCCAGAGCGAAAGCGTTTTCTTCATGCCGCCGTTATCCTCGACTGCAACTTCTGCATTCTTGTCCGCCATTGTTCCCCTCCTTTCCTGTTTGACGCCCCTTGGCGTCACCCCTTGCGCGGTCCGTTTTGCCGCGCGCTTTTATTTCGTGGCTTTAAGATACGGCCTTGGCGCAGCAGCGCCGCTCGCAGCTCGACCGAAGGCAGAACTGCAAAACGAGCGGCACCGTTTTTGGGACGAACGGCGGGAGACGTCATTCGTCTTGGACGCTTTCATCTTGTCTGCTTTTGAATACCTGTTGCCGTGACACTTGGCGCGCGGCGCGGCAACGTTCATACCATTTGTCAGGCTTTTGGCGCACATGCCCATGTGTCGTGCATCTTTTTATGTAGGATAGACAAGTTACACATGAGGCAAGGTGATTCGAATGGCATACGGATACAATGACGGCGACCAACGGCCACAAAGCGTGCGCCTTGCCGGCCGCACCACGCCAACGTCCAGAAGCACCTCCGACAACGACATCCCGCAGCGCCCCCAAGAGCAGCCCGGGGCTTCTTCGCGGCAACAAAGCCGTACCGTGCAGCAGCCGGACCGTGTGAGTACGAGCACACGCCAACGCCAGACCGACACATCGCAGCCACGCCGCTACGATCGCCGTAAGACCGACTACTACGTCAAGCGCTCCTTTTCGCGACCTCAACGCGATCGCGGCAATTCCGCCCCTCACCCCGCGTCGCACACCACAAGCCACGCGCTTCCGGCCCGCCGCCTACGCCTTGCGCTTTGCTCCATCGCCGCCTGCCTCGTCTTTGTGTTTTTGGGATCCTGTATCTCCCACGGATCAGCTGGTCTTGAGCCCACTGCCGAGGACAAGCTGCTTAAAGCTCCCGTCGCGCCCGGTTACTCATTTGCGTTCTCGACCCCACGCTCGCAATGGCAGGCCGGCACCATGCCCCACATCTACCAAATTGACCCCGCATGGTCGGAGCTGCCCTATGCCGGTGGCACTATTCGCGAAAACGCTTGCGGTCCCACTTGCCTCACCATGGTCTATATCTTTAAGACCGGCCACACCGATAAGACACCGGTCGATATATGCGCACTGGCCGAAGCCGGCAACTACGCCCCCACTGGTGCCACCGAGTGGTCGTTTATGACAGGCGGTGCGTGGCAGCTGGGGCTCAACGGAACGCAGCTCTATAACGATCGCGAATCGATTACCCAAGCACTTCGCTCGGGTGCGCCCGTCATCGCCGCAGTGCGCCCCGGTACGTTTACCAACGTAGGCCACTACATCGTGCTCTACGGCATCGACGACGCCAACCAGATTGGCGTCTACGACCCCAACTCGGCCAGCCGCAGCGCCCGCCGCTGGGGCGTAGTAGAGGTCCTCAACGAAGTCGAAGCCATGTGGGTCTACTACTAGTCATTTAAGAACGTCCCCAATGACTAGGTGAATAGCAAAAGCCCCGCAGTCGGAGCGGACTGCGGGGCTCATGAAGAGAGGCTAGTTTGTGGGCGCTTTGCCTAGCGCCCACGAGAGAGGCAACAGAGTAGAGACTACTCGTGGATGCGGGTACCGGAGAGGCCTGCCATGGTCTCGGCGGCCTTGTCTAGAGCGCCGATGATGCAGGTGCGGCCCTTGCGAGAACGCGCGAACTTGATGGCAGCGCGAACCTTGGGCTCCATGGAACCCTTGCCGAACTGGCCCTCGTCGGCCAGGCGCTCGGCCTCGTCGGCGGTGAGGTCCTCGAGCTCCTCCTGGTTGGGCTTGCCAAAGTTGATGGCGACATGCTCAACGGCGGTCAGCAGGAAC
>DBFZQW010000111.1:0-6944 GCA_048521445.1 Collinsella sp.
GCCGAAAGTTCCACCGAGCACGCGAGGTGGAACGAATCATAGAACTATCGCCGTCCCTTCGATTCGTGCAGCCTTGGACCTTTCGCATCTAGTCACCAAGGCAACACGCTGCCGCGTCATGATGGGATCAAACGTGAGCGATACAAAGCTAAAGCCAGCAACCAAAAAGCCTGCCACCCGTAAAGCCGCCCCGCACGCACCGGAGCTCACCAAAGACGATGTCTACCTGTTTGGCATCGGCACGTGGGAGCGCAGCTGGGAAAAGATGGGCGCGCATCCCGACACGCAGAAACGTACGCGCGGCTGGCGTTTTTGCGTTTGGGCGCCCGAAGTAAAGAGCGTCCATGTCATTGGCGAATTTAACGACTGGGACGAAGAAGCAAACCCGCTGGTGCCCATGCATACGAGCGCTATTTGGGAAGGCTTTATTCCTGGCGCCGAGCAGGGCCAGCTCTATAAGTACCTTATCGAGACCAACGAGGGCGAAAAGCTCTACAAGGCCGATCCGTATGCCTTTAAGGCAGAGTGCCCTCCGGGCACGGCAAGCGTATTGTGGACCCTCGACGGCTATAAGTGGAACGATGCCGCATGGCTCAAGCGCCGCGCCAGCCATAACCACATGTCGCAGCCCCTTAACATCTACGAGGTGCATATTGGGTCGTGGAAGCGCCACGGTGACGCGCCGCAGGGCGAGCCCGACGAGTACGGCAACTACCCCGGCCCCATGGATCCCTTCCCCGCGCAGCGCGGCGAGTTCTATACCTACGATGACCTGTCGGTGGAGCTCGTGGACTACGTGCACGACATGGGCTATACGCATATCGAGGTCATGCCGCTTATGGAGCATCCTTTCGATGGCTCCTGGGGCTACCAGACGTCCGGCTACTTTGCCGCCACGTCGCGCTACGGCAACCCTCAGCAGCTCATGCACTTTATCGATGCATGCCACGAGGCAGGCATCGGCGTGATTATGGACTGGGTGCCTGGCGGTTTTTGCGCCGACGCCCACGGCCTTGCCACCTTTAACGGCCACATGCTGTTTGAGCACGAGATTCACCCCAACTGGGGCACGCACAAGTTTGACTTCGCCCGCGGAGAGGTCCGCTCCTTCCTGGTCTCCAACGTGCTGTACTGGCTCGAGAACTTCCACGTGGACGGTATTCGCATGGACGGCGTGTCCAGCATGCTGTACCTCAACTTTGGCATCGACGATCCGGGGCAAAAGAAGTTCAACAAGTACGGTACCGAGGAGGACCTTGACGCCAGCGCGTTTATACGTCAGGTCAACTGTGCCGTGGAGGCGCACTACCCCGACGTGATGATGATGGCCGAGGAGTCCACCGCGTGGCCGCTCGTGACCTATCCGCCGCAGGACGGCGGCCTGGGCTTCCACTACAAGTGGGACATGGGCTGGATGAACGACACCCTGCACTACATGCAGACCGATTTTCCGTGGCGCCCCGGCAACCACGGGCTGCTCACGTTCTCCATCATGTATGCCTTTACCGAGAACTTCATCTGTCCGCTGAGTCACGACGAAGTCGTGCACGGCAAGTGCTCGCTCATCGGCCGTATGCCGGGCGACTGGTGGCGCCAGTTTGCCGGCCTGCGCACGCTGGCCTTCTACCAGATGACGCACCCCGGTGCCAAGCTCAACTTTATGGGCAACGAGATCGGCCAGTTTATTGAGTGGCGCTACTACGAGTCCATTCAGTGGTTCTTGACCGAGGAGTACGAGACCCACCGTCATCATCAGGCGTTTATCAAGGCGCTCAACCACCTGTATACCGCCGAGCCCGCCCTGTACGAGCGCGGCTACACCGACGATGGCTTTACCTGGATCGACGCGGACAACTCCAAGCAGTCCATTGTGAGCTTTGTGCGTCAGGGCGAAGACGTCGATAACGACCTGGTCATTCTGATCAACTTTGATCCGGCGAGCTATGAGAGCTTCCGTGTGGGCGTGCCGCGCGAAGGTGACTGGGAGGTCATCTTCGATTCCGACCGTCCCGAATTTGGCGGCAGCGGCTATGCCGGCGAGGAGCCCTATACCTGCTCGAGCGAGCCCTATCCCTGGAACGGGCAGATGGACTCCATCGAGATTAAGGTGCCCGGCCTGGCAGGCGTGGTGCTCAAACGCCGCGGTCCCAGCAGCTACAAGCCGCCGGTGGTTGAGGAGCCCAAGGCTGCGCCCAAGAAGCGCACGTCCTCGGTGAAGCCCAAGCCTGCGGCTGCCAAGAAGGCTCCGGCTAAGGCGAAGACTGCCAAGTCTGCCGCCAAGACCACGGCCAAGGCCGCAGCCAAAAAGGCAGCTACTAAAAAGGCTGCTCCCAAGGCCAAGGCAGCTGCTGTTAAGGCTCCTGCCAAGAAAGCGTAACAAAGCCGTTACAGGTGCAATTACCCGCCTCGCCGAGGCGTAGGATACAAGTCATAACCGTTCCGGGAGAAACATCCCCGGGGGAAAGGAACGTATGAATAAGATCTTCGACAACAAGCAGGAGTTTACCGAGCTCTATCGCGATGCTGTCATGAGCATCAGTGGCAAGAGCGTCGAGGCCGCCAGCGACCTCGACCGCTTTAACGCCCTGGCCAAGCTCGTGGCCGAGAAGGCACGCACCGTTGCCACCAAGAGTGACGCCCGCGTCACCGCCGAGGGCAAGAAGCGCGTGTACTACTTCTCGATCGAGTTTTTGATCGGCCGCCTGCTCGACAACTATCTGCTCAACTTTGGCGTGCGCGACATGGTCGCCGAGGCACTCGACGACATGGGTTTCGACCTGTCCGTCATCGAAAACCAGGAGCCCGATCCGGCGCTGGGCAACGGTGGCCTGGGCCGTCTTGCCGCATGCTTTTTGGATTCGATGGCAGCCGAGGGCATTGCCGGCTACGGCAACGGTATGCGCTACCGCTACGGCCTGTTTAAGCAGGAGATCGTCAACGGCAGCCAGGTCGAGGCCACCGACGAGTGGCTTACCCACGGCTATCCCTGGGAGGTCCGCCGTCAGGACAAGGCCGTGACCATCAAGTTTGGTGGCCATGTTGAGGGCTTTGAAGAGAACGGTCGCACGTTCTACCGCACGGTGGACACGCAGGACATCCTGGCCGTCCCTTATGACATCCCCGTCGTGGGCTATGCCGGCGAGACTGTCAACAAGCTGCGCGTCTGGGCTGCCGAGCCGGTCGAGGAGCACTTTGACCTTGAGGCCTTCAACCGCGGCGACTATGCCCTGGCCGACGCCGAGCGCGCCGAGGCCGAGGCCATCAGCGCCATCCTCTACCCCAACGACGCCGGCGAGCACGGCCGCCTGCTGCGCCTGAAGCAGGAGTACCTGTTTGTCTCGGCCGGCATCTACAGCCTGCTCGACACCTTTGAGAAGGAGCACGGCGAGAACTGGGAGCTGCTGCCGCAGTTTGTGGCCATCCACACCAACGACACGCACCCCGCCATGTGCGGACCCGAGCTCATGCGCATCCTCATCGACGAGAAGAAGCTCGAGTGGGACGACGCCTGGAACATCGTGACGCAGGTCGTGAGCTACACCAACCACACCATCCTGCCCGAGGCCCTGGAGAAGTGGCCCATCGGCATGTTCTCCAAGCTCCTCCCCCGCGTGTACCAGATCATCGACGAGATCAGCCGTCGTTGGCACGAGTCGTTCGACACCACGCAGGAGGGCTGGCAGGAGCGTCTGCGCCAGACCGCCATCCTGTGGGACGGCGAGATTCGCATGGCCAACCTGTCCGTGATCTGCAGCCACAGCGTCAACGGCGTGGCCAAGATCCACTCCGACATCATTAAGAACATCGTGCTCAAGGACTTCTATGCCCTGACGCCCGAAAAGTTCAACAACAAGACCAACGGCATCTCGCACCGTCGCTTCTTTGCCGAGGCCAACCCCACCTACGCCAAGCTCGTGACCGAGGCCATTGGCGACGGCTGGCTGAAGGACGCCTTTGAGCTGGAGAAGCTCAAGGAGTTCCAGAACGACACCGAGTTCCTGAAGGCCGTGGGTGCCTCCAAGCGCGCCAACAAGGAGCGCCTGGCCGCCTACGTTAAGGCCGAGACCGGTCTGGTCATTGACCCCAACACCGTCTTCGATGTCCAGGTGAAGCGCTTCCACGCCTACAAGCGCCAGCTCATGAACATCATGAAGGTGATGGACATCTACAACCGTCGCATCGCCGATCCCAATTTCCACGTGACGCCGACGACTTTCATCTTTAGCGGCAAGGCTGCCTCGAGCTACACCTTTGCCAAGGAGACCATCCGCCTGATCAACTCCGTGGCCGACGTCATCAACAACGACCCGCGCGTCAACGAGGTCATGAAGGTCTGCTTTATCCCCAACTTCCGCGTGAGCAACGCCCAGCTCATCTACCCCGCCGCCGAGATCTCGGAGCAGATCTCCACGGCCGGCAAGGAGGCCTCGGGCACGTCCAACATGAAGCTCATGATGAACGGCGCCATTACGCTGGGCACCCTCGACGGCGCCAACATCGAGATCGCCGACCTGGCCGGTCGCGAGAACGAGGCCATCTTTGGTCTGACCGCCCCCGAGGTCGAGCAGCTCTGGGCGTCGAACAGCTACTTTGCGTGGGATACCCTCAACGGCGACCGCGAGCGCCTGGGCCGCGTGATGGACGAGCTCAAGGACAACACGTTTGCCGGCCTTTCGGGCAACTTTGAGAGCATCTACAACGAGCTCATGAACAACAACGACCCCGACCTGGTCATGGCAGACTTCCGCAGCTACGTGGATGCGTGGGAGAAGCTCACCTGCAGCTATGGCGACCAGGAGGCCTGGAACCGCAAGGCTCTGCTCAACACCGCCTCGAGCGGCTGGTTCTCGAGCGACCGCACCATTCGCGAGTACCGCGACGAGATCTGGCACGCGTAAAGGCGCGCGAGCTCCCCTATGCCAGCACGGCATTACTCGACGGGCGTGACGTTGCGCCGCGCCCGTCGCTAATGGGTTTAGGAACATCGATGACAGAAGGAGAAATCGATGAGTAAGAAAGAATGCATCGCGATGCTCCTCGCAGGAGGACAGGGCAGCCGATTGGGGGCACTCACCCAAAAGATCGCTAAGCCGGCGGTTAGCTTTGGTGGCAAGTTCCGCATTATCGACTTTTCGCTCTCCAACTGCTCCAACTCGGGCATCGACACGGTGGGCGTTCTGACGCAGTATCGCCCCTACCTGCTGCATGCCTACGTGGGCTCCGGCGAGGCTTGGGATCTGGACAGCCGCGACGGCGGCGTTTCGATCCTGCCGCCGTACGAGACGCAGACCGGCGGCGCCTGGTATGCGGGCACGGCCGACGCCATTACGCAGAACCTCGACTACATCAAAGCCAACGACCCCAAGTACGTCCTGATTCTTTCGGGCGATCACCTGTATCGCATGGACTACCGCAAGATGCTCAAGACGCACATTGAGAACAACGCCGACCTCACGGTGAGCGTTATGCCTGTGCCGTGGGAAGAGGCCAGCCGCTTTGGCATCCTGACCACCGACCCCGAGGACGGCCGCATCACCAAGTTCACCGAGAAGCCCGATAAGCCCGATTCGAACCTCGCGTCCATGGGCATCTACATCTTCTCGGCCGACGTGCTGATCGAGGCGCTCGAAGAGGACGCTCTGGAGCAGCGCTCGAGCCACGACTTTGGCAAGGACATCATCCCCAAGCTGCTCGACGAGGGCAAGCGCCTGTACAGCTACGAGTTCCACGGCTTTTGGAAGGACGTCGGCACCATCGCCAGCTTCCACGAGACCTCGATGGACCTGCTGGGCAACAACCCCGAGTTCGATCTGTTTGACAAGAACTTCCCCATCATGTCCAACATCACCACGCGTCCGCCGCACTACATTGGTCCGGACGGCCGCTTGGACGACTGCCTGGTCTCCAACGGCTGCAAGATCTACGGCACCGCACGCCACTCGATCCTTTCGACCGATGTCATCATCGAGGAGCGCGCAGTGGTCGAGGACTCCGTGCTGCTGCCGGGTGCGCACGTTAAGAGCGGCGCGCACATCTGCCGCGCTATTTTGGGCGAGAACTCCACGGTCGAAGAGGGCGTGAAGCTCGGCTCTGTCGATACCACCAAGGATACGGCCGTCGTTGGAAATGACGTCGTTATCGGGAAGGGGGAATGATCCGATGATCAATCGCAAGGCCATCGGTTATATCACCGCTAACTACTCTTCGAGCTACGGTAGCGTGCTGCTCAAGGACCGCCCCATCGCGTCCGTTCCCTTTTTGGGCCGCTACCGCCTGATCGACTTTCCGCTGTCCAACATGATGAATGCCGGCATTAAGACCGTCGGTGTCGTCATGCCAGGTAACTACCGCTCGCTGATCGACCACGTGGGCTCGGGCAAGGACTGGGGCCTGGACCGCAAGAAGGGCGGCCTGTTCATGGTGCCCGGCAACGCGTATGGCACCACCAAGGGCGGCATGCGCTTCCTGCTGCGCGACATCATCTCCAACAAGACGCTGTTCCAGCGCTCGGACAAGCCCTATGTTGTGATGATGGGCACCAACATCATCTTTAACATGGATCTCAACACCATCATCGACGCGCACGAGAACTCCGGTGCCCAGATGACCGTGGTGTACTGCAAGGCCACGCGCAACGTCGATGACGAGACCAAACTCGAGATTAACGAGAACGGTCGCCTGACGGGCGTGAGCGCTGGCGTCGCGTACGGCGACAACGCCTCTATGGACTGCTGCATCGTCAACCGCGAGACGCTGCTCGATATTATCGACCACTACCAGGCCGCCGACTATCTGGACCTGCTCGAGGCACTCCAGGGCGACTTTGGCAACATCGACGTGTGCAGCTACGAGTACAAGGGCGAGGTCGTGGGCGTGTTTAGCGAGAAGTCGCTGTATCGCCGCAGCATGGACCTGCTCGACCAGACCGTGGCCGACCAGCTCTT
>DBFZQW010000112.1:0-15364 GCA_048521445.1 Collinsella sp.
TGGCAGTCAAGAGGTCAGGGGTTCGATCCCCCTCGTCTCCACCCGAGCATTGAATGAGGCTCCAACGCAAGTTGGGGCCTTTTTTCATATAGGAACACAAGGTCAAAGGCGGCACCATGATCCTCCTGGTCGACAAGATCGAAAAAAGCTTCGGCGCGCGCGTCCTCTTTAGCGGCGCGTCCTTCCAGATCAACCCCGGCGAGCGCTTCGCGCTCGTGGGCCCCAACGGCGCCGGCAAAACCACCATGCTCAAGATCATCATGGGCATCGACAGCCCCGACGCCGGTCAGGTCCAGTACGCTAAGGACTGCCAGGTAGGCTACCTGGAGCAGGAAACCAACCTGGAGCAAAAGGACACCACCATCCTTGCCGAGGTCATGGCCGCCGCCAAGGAAATCCGCCGCATGGGCGAGCGCGCCAACGAGCTGCAGGCTCAGATCACCGAGCTCTCCGAACAGGGAAAGGACGTCGACGCACTCCTCAACGAGTACGGCCAGGTCCAGGACCGCTTTGAGCATCTGGGCGGCTACGAGCTCGAGAGCAACGCCCGCAAGATCCTGTCCGGTCTGGGCTTTAAGGTCACCGACTTTGAGCGCCCGTGCTCCGAGTTCTCGGGCGGCTGGCAGATGCGCATCGCGCTGGCCAAGCTCTTCCTGCGCCACCCCGACCTGCTGCTTCTGGACGAGCCCACTAACCACCTGGACCTCGAGAGCGTCCAGTGGTTGCGCGGCTTTATTGCCAACTACGACGGCGCCGTCCTCATCGTCAGCCACGACCGCGCCTTCATGGACGCCTGCGTCGACCACGTCGCCGCGCTCGAAAACCGTCGCGTGACCACCTACACCGGCAACTACAGCAGCTACCTCAAACAACGCGAGGACAACCTGGAGCAGATGCGCGCCAAGCGCGCCGCCCAGGAGCGCGACATCGCCCACATGCAGGTCTTCGTCGACAAGTTCCGCTATAAGCCCACCAAGGCCGCCCAGGCGCAGGAGCGCATCCGCAAGATCGAGCAGATCAAAAAGGAGCTCGTCATCCTGCCCGAGGGCCACAAGCACATCGACTTTAAGTTCCCTGACCCGCCGCGCTCCGGCGACATGGTCGTGGGGCTCGAGGGCGTCTCCAAGTCCTACGGCGAAAAGCACATCTACAGCGACATCGACCTCAAGCTCTACCGCGGCGAGCACGTGGCACTCGTCGGCCCCAACGGCGCCGGCAAGTCCACGCTCATGAAGATTATCGCCGGACTGGAGCCGCCCACCACCGGAACCCGGGACCTGGGAACCAACGTGGGCGTGGCCTATTACGCCCAGCACGCGCTCGAGGGCATGACCGAGTCCAATACCGTCCTGCAAGAGATCGACACCGTTACGCCCAAGTGGACCGTGCCGCAGCAGCGCAGCCTGCTGGGCGCCTTCCTGTTTAGCGACAACGATTCCATCGAGAAGCAGGTTCGCGTCCTCTCCGGTGGCGAAAAGGCGCGTCTGGCCCTGGCAAAGATGCTCGTGGCCCCCGAGGCACTCCTGTGCCTGGACGAGCCCACCAACCACCTAGACATCGACTCGGTGGACATGCTCGAGAATGCCCTGCAAAGCTTCCCCGGCACCATCGTGCTGATCAGCCACGACGAGCACCTGGTACGTGCCGTGGCCAATCGCGTAATCGACATCCGCGATGGTAACGTCACGGTCTACGACGGCGACTACGACTACTACCTCTACAAGCGCGAGGACCTCGCGGCCCGCGCCGCCGCCGAGGCGGCAGGGGAGAGTGCGCCGGCGGCGGGCAAGCCCGCCTGCGCCGCCCAGGCCAACACCCCCGTCGTAGCACCCAAGCCCGCCGAGGGCAAAAAGACCAAGGAGCAAAAGCGTGCCGAGGCTCAGGCCCGTGCCGCGCTCAACAAAAAGCTCAAGGGCGTGCGCAACCAGCTCAAGAAGATCGAGACGGAGCTCGATAAAAAGCGAGCCCGCTATGACGAGCTTATGGAATTGATGGCAAGCGAAGAGCTTTATGCCGATCAGGACAAGTTCAACGCCGCGCTGGGGGAATATAACGGCCTTAAGCAAGAGCTGCCCAAGCTCGAGGACGAATGGCTGGAGCTTTCCACCCAGATCGAAGAGGAGACCGCACGTGAACTCTCGTAAGGCCGCTGCCGTGGCGATGAGCATCATCGCCATCGCCTGTCGCATCTGCGGCATTTTTATGAGTGCGATGACCGTGCTGTTGTGCTTTAGCGGCCTCACCGCCAAGCTGCAGATCGTGGGCTTTGTCGTTGAGCTTTCGCGCGCGCTGCCGAACGCCATCGCCGGCTACGGCGTCATCACGTCGCCCTTTGGCGGTGTGTTCCGCCTGGATTATGCTATCGTGGCCGTCATCCTGTTTGTGGCCGACTACCTGCTCGCGCGCGCCTCGCGCCGCGTCCGCTAGGGGAGTGCCATGTCCAACAGCTACTTCATGAATCTGCTCGCCAGCGCCGTCGCCGTCATCGTAGGTATTGTTATCCACGAGAGCGCGCACGCCGCCGCTGCCTGGGCGCTCGGCGACAAGACGGCCCGCTCCCGTGGCCGCGTCTCGCTCAATCCGCTCAACCACATCGACCCGTTTGGCACCGTCCTCCTGCCGCTGCTGATGCTCGCGGCCGGCGGCCCGGTCTTCGCCTTCGCCAAGCCCGTGCCCGTCTACCTCAACAACCTCAAGCACCCCAAGCGCGACGAGGTCCTGGTGAGCGTTGCCGGCCCCGCATCGAACATCGCGCTCGCCTGTCTTGCCGCGGTCCTCATGCGCCTAGCCTATGGCAGCCTCTACACCAGCATGTCCTTTGCCCTGGCGTCACAGATCATGAACTTCGGAGCCACCTTTATCGTGGTCAACCTGTCGCTCGCGTTCTTCAACCTCATCCCGATCCCGCCGCTCGATGGCTCATCGATCATCGTGCCCTTCCTCAAGGGCAAGGCGCTCAACAACTATTACCGTCTGCAGCAATACGCTATGCCCATCCTCATCCTGGTGCTGTACCTGCTGCCCATGTGGACCGGCATCGATGTAATCGACCGCTATTTCGACGTTACCGTGTATCCGCTCGCTGAGCAGCTGCTCAACTTCGCAATCGCCGGCATCTAAGGTAAACTTACAGGTCGACCGTGCAAAACGGTCGTAACATGCACTCAAACCGCGCCGCGAAGGCGCCGTCAAAGGAGGTCGAAGATGTCGTATCGCGTGTCGACGCAGGTCTACAGCGGACCGTTCGACCTGCTGCTGCAGCTGGTAACCCGCCAAAAAGTTGATATCGGCGCCATCTCGATCAGCGAGGTGGCCGAGCAATACCTGGCCGAGGCCGAGCGCATCGAGGCGCTGGACCTGGACGTGGCGAGCGACTTTTTGCTGGTCGCGGCAACCCTTTTGGATATCAAGGCCGCCTCTCTGGTGCCGCAGGAGGCCCCGCGCAAAGTCGATGACGACGATGACGAGTTCGACGAAGACCTTGAGGAGCTCAGCACGCTTGACGGCGACGCGCTGCGTGAGGTCCTGATCCAGCGCCTGATTGCCTACAAGCAGTTTAAAGGCGCGGCTGCGGCCCTCGGTGCGCGCATGCAGGCCGAAAGCCGCATGCATCCGCGCGTGGCCGGCCCCGACCCCGAGTTCCTAGGCCTTATGCCCGACTATCTTGCCGGCATCACGCTGCGCGGCCTGGCCGTCATCTGCGCCGACCTGGACGGCAAGCGCCAGACCTTCCTGCTGGAAGCCGAGCATGTGGCGCCGCATCGCGTACCGCTCGACCTGACGGTGGCCTCGGTCGACCGCTTTACCATGGCGCACCAAACCTGCACCTTCCGCGAGCTACTGGACGGCGACGCTACCACCGAGCAGCTCGTCGTCACCTTCCTGGCCATGCTTGAGCTTGCCAAGCGCGGCTCGCTCACGCTGAGCCAGGACGAGATCTTCGGAACCATCAGCATCAACCGAGTCGAGGGGGCCGAGGCCTACGTGCCCGGCGAGGGCCCCGAGCTCACCGAATAGGAGCCGCAACCATGTCAACCCTTTCCACGCTGGAGGCAAACAGCCTCAAAGGCGCCCTCGAGGCGCTGCTGCTGGTGTCGAGCGACCCGGTGAGTGCGCCCGCGCTGGCCGGCGCACTGGATATCGCCCCCGGCGAGTGCGCATCGCTGCTCGCCGAGCTCAAGGTTGAGTACGAGGAGGCCAACCGCGGCTTTCAGCTGCGCGAGGTCGCCGGCGGCTGGCGCCTGTTCACGCACCCCGCTTACCACGACGTGGTCGAGGCCTATGTGTTGAGCTGGGACACACAAAAGCTGTCCCAGGCGGCGCTCGAAACCCTGGCCGTTATCGCATACCACCAGCCCGTAACGCGCGAGGTGGTCAAGGGCATCCGCGGCGTCAACTCCGACGGCGTCATCGCGTCGCTCGTGGACAAGGGTCTGGTGCGCGAGCTCGGCCGTGACCCCCAGCGCGGTCAGGCCATCATTTACGGCACGACCAACGCCTTCTTGGAAAAGTTCGGCCTGCGCTCCACCCGCGACCTGCCCGACCTGGAGCAGTTTGCCCCCGACGAGCAGTCGCGTCAGTTTATCCGCGAGCGCCTGAGCGGCCGCAGTATTCAGTCCACGCTCGAGGAGCAGGCCGAGGACCTGGACGAAGAGCGCGAACTACTCGATAACGATGTTGAAGATGTTGAGGCAGTCGAGGACTTGGAGACCCTGGTCGTCGACGAGACCTCGGAGGATTTGCATGACGAGGACTAACGAAGTGGGGGAGACGCGCGCCATGGGCAACGCAGTACCCGCAGCCGACGCCCGGCCCGTCTATCCGCACACCATGCGCCTGCAGCGCTTTTTGGCACGCGCGGGCGTGGCAAGCCGCCGCGGCTCAGAGGACCTGATGACCGCCGGCCGCGTGACCGTCAACGGCCAGGTCGCGACCGAGCTGGGCACCAAGGTCGATGTTGACCGCGACCATATCGAGGTCGACGGCATGCCCGTCAAGCTCAACCAGGGCGCCGTGTACCTGATGCTCTACAAGCCGACCGGCTACCTCACCACCATGAGCGATCCACAGGAGCGCCCTTGCGTGGCCGACCTGGTCCCGCGCGACCGCTTTCCGGGGCTCTTCCCGGTGGGTCGTCTGGACCGCGACACTACGGGCCTTTTGCTCTTTACCACCGACGGCGACCTGTCGCAGGACCTGCTGCACCCCAGCAAGCATGTCTATAAGACCTACCAGGCACTCGTGGACGGGCAGCTGACCGACCGCGACCTCACGCCGCTCCGTCGCGGCATCGAGCTCGACGACGGCCTGTGCCAGCCGGCGATCTGCCGCGTCATAAACGCGCGCGAGGCCGAGGCCGTGGCTCCGCAAGGCATCAAGCCCGGCACCACCGCCGTGGAGGTCATCATCCGCGAGGGACGCAAGAACCAGGTCAAGCGCATGCTGAGCAAGATTCACCATCCGGTAATCCGTCTGCACCGCTGCAACTTTGCCGGCCTGGAGCTCAAGGACGTGGCCAAGGGCTCGTGGCGCGAGCTCACCGACCGCGAGGTGCAGATCCTCAAAAGCGGTGGCATCCCGCCCAAGCAGGCGAGCGCCAAGCGCAACGGCAGCAAGCCCCAAGACACGCCCGCCAGCCGCACGCGTCACCACGGCAGCCACGGCTCCGCACCCAAGCGCAACACCTATCGCGAGCGCTACACGGGCTAGGCAACAAGCCGCGCCCCAACGCCCGCGAACCATACCAGCACGTCAACCATCGAAAGGAAGCATTGCATGATCGTCGCCATCGACGGCCCCGCCGGTTCCGGCAAGTCCACCATCGCCAAGGAGATCGCCCGCCAGCTGGGCTTTAACAAGCTCGACACGGGCGCCATGTATCGCGCCGTCACCTTCGCCGCGCTCGACCGCGGCATCGATCTAGACGACGAGGCGGCAATCGACGCCCTCGCCAAGCAGATCGAGATCCGCTTTACCAACGGCACCGGCGAGGACACGCGCCTGACCATCGACGACCAGGACGCTTCGGCCGCCATCCGCACCCCGCAGGTCGACGCCAACGTGTCCAAGGTCTCTGCCTATCCGGGCGTGCGCGCCGCCATGCTCATCCATCAGCGCCGTGCCGCCGAAGACCGCGATATCGTGGCCGAGGGTCGCGACATCGGAACCGTAGTGTTCCCTAACGCGCAGGTCAAGGTCTTCCTGACCGCCGACCCGCGCGAGCGCGCCCGCCGCCGCGTGCTGCAGCGTCACCAAAACGACGCCCAGCCGCTCACGTCCGAGCAGCTCGAAGCCGAGGTCAATGAGACGCTCGACGCCCTTAAGCAGCGCGACAAGCTCGACAGTAGCCGCGAGGTCGCCCCGCTCGTGCCCGCCGAGGACGCCGTGCACGTCGACTCCACCGCCCACACCATCGACGAGGTCGTCTCGATAATCGAGGACCTCATCAACCAAAGGAGGTAGCCCATGCGCCTGTTTAAGCAGACGCCAGAGGACTATTACAACGCCCCCTACGCCGAGTTCCCGGCGCTCATCCGCGGCACCGTCGTCGTGGTTATGGCCATCCTTTGGGCCTTCTCCAAGCTCATGTGGCGCTGGAAGGTCGAGGATGCCGATCTGCTGTTTGAGCGCCAGGACGGCCGCGGCAGCGTGGTCATCTGCAACCACACCTCGATGGCCGAGCTCCTGGCTGTAGAGACGGCACTGTTCTTTGGCGGTCGCCGCATTCGTCCCATCTTTAAGTCAGAGTTCGCCAAGAGCAAGATTGTGCGCTGGGCCTTTAGCCGCGTTGGCGGCATCCCCGTGGAGCGTGGTACTGCCGATATGAAGTGCTTGCGCGCCGCTCAGCATGCGCTGCAGCGCGGCGAGGACGTCCTGATCTTCCCCGAGGGCACGCGCATCCGCTCGCGCGAGATCAAGCCCGAGGTCCACGGCGGTTTTGCGCTCATCGCCCAGATGGGAAAGGCACCTGTGAACCCGCTCGCCATCTGCGGCTGGTCCGACATCACGCCCGCGGGCAAAAAGCTCATGCGTCCCAAGAAGTGCTGGATCCGCGCCGGCAAGGCCGTCTCGCTTTCTGACGCACCGGCCGGGCTTAAGCGCACGGAGCGCCTGGAATGGTTTGAGTCCGAGGCCATGAGCCGCGTCTACGCCATGCGAGACGATCTGTGCGCCGAGCATCCGGGCAGGTTCTAGCCATGAGCGAGAACGTGACGAACACCTCCGCGACTGCGTCCAACCAGGCAATCGCGCCTACCATCGAGATCGCCGCCCACGCCGGCACTTGCTATGGCGTACAGCGTGCGCTCGATATGGCGCTGGCCGCCGCGCCGCAGGCAGGGGAGTGCACTCAGGTCCATACCTTGGGTCCGCTCATCCATAACCCCATCGTGGTGCGCGAGCTTGATGAGGCAGGCGTCGGTCTGGCCGACACCTTGGACGACGCCACATCCGGCACCGTGATTATCCGCGCCCACGGCGTGGTGCCGCAGGTCATTGACGCCGCTCGCGAGCGCGGCCTTACCGTGGTCGACGCCACCTGCCCCTACGTGAAGAAGGTTCATGTGGCGGCCGAGCGCCTGGTGCGCGAAGGCTACCACGTGGTGGTCGTAGGCGAGCCGGGGCATCCCGAGGTCGAGGGCATCCTAGGCCACGCCGGCAATGATGCGCAGGTCGTGAGCTGTGCCGCCGACGCCGACGCGCTGCCGGTCAAGGGCAAGGTGGGCCTCGTCGTGCAGACCACCCAGACCGCGCAGAACCTCGCCGAGGTCGTGGCTGCCATCACCCCGCGCGTGCAGGAGCTGCGTGTGATCAACACCATCTGCGCCGCCACGAGTGAGCGTCAACAGGCAGCAGCCACACTTGCCAACCGCTGCGACTGCATGGTCGTGGTGGGCGGCAAGAACTCGGGCAACACCCGCCGCCTGGCGCAGATTTGCGCAGACGCCTGCGAGCGCACGTATCACATCGAGGAAGCTTCCGAGCTCCAGGCCGCTTGGTTTGCCGAGGCGCGCCACATCGGCATCACCGCCGGAGCCTCCACCCCGCAAGAACACATCGAGCGCGCCGTCGAGCGCATCAAGGAGCTTTGCCGCTAACCATGGACCAGACCGTACCCGCATACGCCGCCGAGGTGGCCGATTACGGGCGCAGCCGCGACCCCGAGCCGGGTGTGGGCGCGCTCGTTAAAAACGTGCGTCCCGAATCGCCCGCATGGGATGTGGGTATCGAGCCGGGCATGCGCGTGCTCACGGTCAACGGCGAGCAGCTCACCGACATGATCGTGTGGCTCTGGGAGGCCGACGACGACAGCGTCGAACTCGAGGTTTTCGACCCGCGCGACAACAGCGTCACCCCCGTCGAGCTCGACCGCTTCCCGGGAGAGGACTGGGGCCTTGAATTCGATGGTCCCATCTTCGACGGCATGCGTACCTGTGTGAATGCCTGCGTGTTCTGCTTTATGACTATGCTGCCCAAGGGCGGCCGCTCCACGCTCTATATTCGCGACGACGACTATCGCCTAAGCTTTTTGCAGGGCAACTTCGTCACGCTTACGAACCTCACCGACGAGGACGTGCAAAACGTCATCCAACGCAACATGAGCCCCATGAACGTGTCGGTCCACGCCGTGAGCCCCGATGTCCGCCGACGCATGATGGGCCGCAACGCCCAGCGCGGCATGGATGTGCTCGAGGCCATCATGGCCGCCGGCATCGAGATTCACGCGCAGATCGTGTTGTGCCCCGGCATGAACGACGGCGAGGAGCTGGAAAAGACCCTGCGCTTTTGCGAGGAGCACGAGCAAATCACAAGCCTGGGCATTGTGCCGCTTGGTTTTACCAAGCATCAGAACCGTTTTAGCTGGTCCTACAGCGACAAGCCCGAGCTAGCGCGCGAGACCATTGCCATGATCCGACCGTTCCAGGACCGCGCCTATGAGCGCTTTGGCCGCCACACCTTTCAGATGAGCGACGAGTTCTATCTGGACGCCGGCATCGATCCTCCCGAGGCAGACTTTTACGACGGTTACCCGCAGTACTACGACGGCATCGGCATGATCCGCTCATATCTGGACGAGACCGACGACGTGCTGGCTACCGACGCCGAGCGTCTGGCCCGCGTCCGCGCTGGCATTGCCGAGCGCAACCAGAACCTGCTGTGCCTCTCGGGCGCCAGCGCACGCGACACGGTGGCCCGCTTTGTGGAGTCGCCGCATGGTCTCGCCGGCACTGTCACGGCCATCAAGAACCGCTACTTTGGCGGCAACGTGGACGTGACCGGCCTCATCGTCGCGTGTGACATTCTGGAGCAGCTGCCGCAGGACCTCTCTGGGGTTATGCTCTTTGTGCCTAAGCTCATGTTCAACGCTGACGGCATGACGCTTGACGAGTATCATCGTGACGATTTACTCGCAAGCCTTACCAGTCGCGGCGCCGAGGTTCATGTGGTGTCGACCATGCCGCATGAGCTGCTCGATACCCTGGAGCATATCCTTGGCATTATGCCCGCGGACTCTAACACTTCCACTGACCCCACCCATTAAAGGAGAGCAGATGAAACCTATCGTCGCCGTCGTCGGACGCCCCAACGTGGGCAAGTCCACGCTCGTTAACCGCCTGGCCCAGACCTCGGACGCCATCGTCCACGAGTCTCGCGGCGTCACGCGCGACCGCTCGTATCACACGGCCGATTGGAACGGCCGCGAGTTCACCATCGTCGACACGGGCGGTATCGAGCCGCTCAAGAGCGACGATGTCTTTGCCACGTCCATCCGCGACCAGGCGCTCGCCGCGGCCGAGGAAGCTGCCGTCATCCTGTTTGTAGTCGACGGCCGCACCGGCGTCACCGAGGAGGACGAATCGGTCGCCCGCATGCTCAAGCGCTGCGACAAGCCGGTCTTTCTGCTGGTGAACAAGCTCGACAACCCCGATCGCGAAAACGACAGCATCTGGGAGTTCTATTCGCTCGGCATCGGCGAGCCCACGCCGCTCTCGGCCCTGCATGGCCATGGCACGGGCGACCTGCTCGACGATATCGTGGCCCTGTTGCCCGAGGAGGAGGACGAGATCGCCGACGAGTTCCCCGATGCGCTGAACGTGGCTATCATCGGCCGCCCCAACGCCGGTAAGTCCTCGCTGTTCAACCGCATCCTGGGCGCCGACCGCTCCATCGTGTCTAACATTGCCGGCACCACGCGCGACGCCATCGACACGGTCGTCGAGCGCAACGGCAAGCACTACCGCATGGTCGACACCGCGGGTATTCGCAAGAAAAGCACTGTGTACGAGAACATCGAGTACTACTCGATGGTCCGCGGCCTGCGCGCCATCGACCGCGCCGACGTGGCACTGCTCGTCGTCGACGCCTCCGTGGGCGTTACCGAGCAGGACCAGAAGGTCATGGGCCTTGCCATCGAGCGCGGCTGCGCCATCGTGGTGCTGCTCAACAAGTGGGACCTGCTCGACGATGACCGCAAGCGCGAGGCCTGCATGGAGACCATCGACCGCCGTCTGGGCGTCATGGCTCCCTGGGCCCAGTACCTACGCATCTCGGCCCTGACCGGCCGCAGCGTCGAGAAGATCTGGGCAATGGTAGACGCCGCCGAGAAGACGCGCTCGCAAAAGATCAGCACCTCGCGCCTCAACACGTTCCTTACCGACCTGCGTGAGTTCGGCCACACCGTGGTGGACGGCAAGCGCCGCCTGCGCATGCACTACGTGACCCAGACGGGCGTCAACCCGCCGACGTTCACGTTCTTCGTCAACCACAGCGACCTGGTCAACGACACCTACCAGCGCTACGTGGAGAACCGCATGCGCTCGACCTTCGACTTTGCCGGCACGCCCATTCGACTCTTCTTTAGGAAGAAGGAGCAAAAGGATGCATAATCCGATTCTGCTGACCGCCATCTGCGCCGTGGTCTCGTTCTTTATCGGAGCGATTCCGTTTGGCCTGATCCTGGGCCGCGTGTTCAACCACACCGACATTCGCAAGGCTGGCTCCGGCAACATCGGCACTACCAACGCACTGCGCGTGGCCGGCCCCAAGGTGGCCGCGCTCACGCTGCTGCTCGACTGTCTCAAGGGCGTCATCTGCGTCCTTATCGCGCGCCCGCTCATCGCAAGCGTGGGCTATGGCTTCCCTGTAAGCATCATGGCTCCGGGTGCCGCCGGCGATTGGATGCTCGGCGTCATTTGCCTGGCTGCCGTGTGGGGACACATCTTCTCGCCCTACCTCAACTTCCACGGCGGCAAGGGCATCGCCGTTGGTCTGGGTGTCATCCTCGCCTGGTACTGGCCTATTGGCCTGTCGCTGCTCGGCATGTTTATCGTGGCCGTCGCCATCACCAAGTTTGTGTCGGTAGGCTCGCTTGCCGCGGCCATCGGTCTTCCCATCGCGGCTTGCGCGGTCTTTCCGTACAGTAGCCTGGGGCTCAAGTTCTGCATGGCAATGATCGGCATCACCGTGGTATGGGCCCATCGCTCAAATATCCAAAAGCTCATGGCTGGTAAGGAGTCCAAGCTCTCGTTTACCAAGCGCGTCACCGAGCCCGACGATAAGTAGGAGAGAGCCATGAATGTTGCGCTGATTGGCTCCGGCTCCTGGGGAACCGCCGTCGCCGGCCTCGCCGCCGCGCGAGCCGAGCGCGTGACCATGTGGGCCCACAGCGAGCAGACGGCCGCCGGCATCAATGACGAGCATCACAACCCCCGCTACCTTGTGGGCTACGAGCTGCCCGACAACGTCGTCGCCACCACGGACCTTTCGCAGGCGCTCGACGGCGCCGAGGCCATCATCTTCGCCGTTCCTTCGACGCACCTTCGCAGCGTGTGCCACCAGGCCGCGCCCTTTATCGCCGCCGATACTCCGGTACTCTGCCTCACCAAGGGCATTGAGCCCGAGTCCGGCCTGCTCATGAGCGAGGTCATCGCCAGTGAGATCGGCAACGAGATGCGTGTGGCGGCACTCTCGGGCCCCAACCATGCCGAGGAAATTTGCCGCGGCGGGCTCTCTGCCGCCGTCATCGCCAGCGAGGATCCGCAGGTAGGGGAGACCTTTAAGGACCTGCTTCTATCCACGGCCTTCCGCATTTATCTGTCGCAAGACATGACCGGTGTCGAGGTCTGCGGCGCCATGAAAAATGTCATCGCCATCGTGTGTGGCATCTCCGCCGGCACCGGTGCCGGCGACAACACGCTCGCCCTCATCATGACGCGCGGCCTGGCCGAGATTAGCCGTCTGGTGCATGCCCGCGGCGGTCAAGCTATGACCTGCATGGGACTTGCCGGCATGGGCGACCTCATTGCCACCTGCACCTCGGAGCATTCGCGCAACCGCACCTTTGGCTACGAGTTTGCCCACGGCGTGTCGCTCGACGAGTATCAGACGCGCACGCATATGGTGGTCGAGGGCGCCGTCGCGGCCCGCAGCGTCAGCGAGCTCGCCCGTTCACTGGGCGTAGACATTCCGCTCACCTTTGCCGTGGAGCAAACGCTCTACAACGGTGTTACTTTGGATAGGGCACTCGAGATTCTTACCGATCGCGTCCCTTCTCAAGAGTTCTACGGACTCACCGACTAACGCAGAAAGGCTTCTACCATGGGTTCCATTAAAATCGCTCCGTCCGTCCTTTCGGCCGACATGGCCAACCTCAAGGGCGAGCTCGACAAGATCGCCGGCGCCGACTACGTGCACTTTGACGTTATGGACGGTCACTTTACCGGCAATCTCACCTTTGGCGTTGACATCCTCAAGGCCGTCAAGCGCTCCACCGACGTGCCGGTCGATGCGCACCTCATGGTGTCGAACCCCGACGAGACGGTCGATTGGTACGCCGACGCCGGTGCCGACATGATCACCGTGCACTACGAGGCTTCCACGCACCTGCACCGCACGCTCACCCATCTGCAGCAGCGCGGCGTCAAGGCCGGTGTGGTGCTCAACCCCGCCACGCCCGTCTGCGTGCTCGAAAGCATCATCGACGTTGTCGACATGGTGCTGCTGATGAGCGTGAACCCCGGCTTTGGCGGCCAGAGCTTTATCCCGGGCACCATCGCCAAGCTCCACGAGCTCAAAGCCATGTGCGAGCGCCACGGCGTGTCGCCCATGATCGAGGTCGACGGCGGCATCTCTTCCAAAAACATCGCCGAGGTCGTCAAGGCCGGTGCCGATGTCCTGGTGGCCGGCTCCGCCGTATTTAAGTCCGAAGATCCCGCTGTCGAGGTTGCGCTGCTGCAGAAGCTGGGCAACGAGGCCGCACAGGAGGCATAAACCCTTATGACCGCAGGTCAAAACCGCATACCCGTTAATCTTGACTATGCCGCCTCGACGCCCATGCGCGCCGAGGCGCTCCTTGCGCAGCGCGAGTACGACGACAGCGAGCTTGCCGGCGTCAACCCCAACTCGCTGCATTCGCTCGGCCGCAAGGCCGCTGCACGCCTGGAAGTGGCGCGTCGAGAGATTGCCCGCAGCTTTGGCGCGCGCGTCCGCCCATCAGAGATAATCCTGACCAACGGCGGCACCGAGGCAAACCAGCTGGCGCTGCTCGGTCTTGCCGAGGGCGCCCGTCAGCGCGATCGCAAGCGTAACCGCGTGATCGTATCTGCCATCGAGCACGATTCGATTCTGGACAACCTGCCGCTGCTGCGTGCCGCCGGCTTTACCGTCGACCTGGTGCAGCCCTGCCGCGCGGGCTACATTGAGCCTGCCACGCTTATCGAGTTGCTAGGCGACGACGTGGCGCTCGTGAGCATCATGGTTGCCAACAACGAGACTGGCGTGGTGCAGCCCATCCGCGAGCTTGCCGCTGCCGCACATGCTGCCGGCGCCTTGTTTCATACCGATGCCATCCAGGGCTACCTGCATATTCCGCTCGATGTCACCGAGCTGAGCGTCGATGCCATGTCCGTCGCGGCCCACAAAATTGGCGGTCCTGTGGCATCCGGTGCGCTCTACCTTAAGACCCGCACCCCACTGCGTCCCCGCATCTTTGGCGGCGGACAGGAAGCCGGACGACGTGCCGGCACGCAGGACCTGCGCACGCAGCTGGCCTTTGCCGCTGCCGCCTCGTCTCTGGCGCCCCATGTGGCCCAGGAGCGGGCGACGCTGCAAGCCCTTTCCGACAAGCTCTACGCCACGCTAACGGCCCACCCGCGCATTCACGCCACCATGGGCGACTACGCACAGGCCGATCTTCTGCCGGGCATGGTTTCCATCTACGTCAACGGCATGGACTCCGAGGAGCTCATCGTCAAGCTCGACGCTGCCGGCTTTGAGGTATCGGCAGGCTCGGCGTGCTCGAGCGGCAGCATGGACCCGAGCCATGTTTTAAGCGCGATGGGCATCGGTCGCGAGCAGGCATTGGGCGCACTGCGCATTTCCTTTGACGACCGCGTGAATCCGGACGATCTGGACGAGTTTGCCCAGACGCTGCTCTCGATCGTAGGCGCCGCATGATCGTCGCCGAACTCGAGCGCGCCCTGCTTGCGCGCTATCCCAAGGCGGACGCCGAGGGCTGGGACCATGTAGGACTCTCCGTCGGCGACCCCGCCGCGGAGATTTCCGGTGTTGTCTGCGCACTCGATGCGACCGAAGCCAATGTGCACCGTGCCCAGGAGGCCGGCGCCAACGTGCTGCTAACGCATCATCCCATCTATATCAAGGCGCCCGAGGCGTTTTGTCCGTCGGATTCCGCACGCCCCCAATGCAGCGCGGCGCTCTACGAGGCAGCGCGTTGCGGCGTGAGCATTATCTCGCTCCACACCAACCTGGACCGCTCGCACGAAGCCCGCGTCTGCCTGAGCGAGCTGCTGGGTGCCGCACCCGTGAGCTCACTGGAGCACGTGGACGACCCCGAGGCAACCGGCCTGGGCGCGCTTGCAACGCTCAACGACCCGTGCGCGCTGCGCGATCTTGCCACCCGTGCTGCCACGGCCTTCGGCAGCGACCCGCGTGTGTGGGGCGAAGCCGATCGCCCGTGCCGCACTGTCGCCATTTTGGGCGGCTCCCTGGGCGACTTTGGAGAACTCGCCATCGCCGCGGGCGCAGATGTCATCGTAACCGGCGAGGCGGGCTACCACGTGGCGCAAGACCTTGCCTTGCGCGGGCTGCCGGTGATTTTGCTCGGCCATGACCGCTCCGAAGAGCCGTTCGTTGATATATTGATGAACTCTGCAGTTGACGCCGGGGTCGACCCCCGTCATGCGATTAAAATACTGAACCCTTTCCAATGGTGGACTGTGACAAAAGGAGAGAACTTATGAGCGCCGGCGCTACGCTACTCAAGCTGCAACAGATCGATTTGGAGCTCGCCCGCAACAAGAGCGAACTTGCCAATATGCCGGAGCTCAAGGAGCTCGCTTCCAAG
>DBFZQW010000113.1:0-10314 GCA_048521445.1 Collinsella sp.
CCTCGAGGGCATGCTCGACATGTACGAGAACGGCAACGTTCAGGGTTTCACGACCAACCCGTCCCTTATGAAGAAGGGCGGCGTGACGGATTACCGCGCGTTTGCCAAGGAGGTCCTGGCCCACATCACCGATGTGTCCGTGTCGTTTGAGGTCTTTGCCGACGACGTCGAGACCATGGAGGTCGAGGCCCGCGAGATCGCCACCTGGGCCGAGAACGTCTACGTCAAGATTCCGTGCGTGACCACCAAGGGCGAGTCCACCGCCGAGCTGGTGCGCAAGCTTTCGGCCGACGGCATCAAGGTCAACGTCACCACCATCTTTACGCCTAAGCAGGTTGACGAAATGGTCGAGGCCGTTGACACCGAGACGCCGTCCATCATCTCGCTCTTTGCCGGCCGCATCGCCGACACCGGCGTCGACCCCATTCCGTTTATGACGGAGTCGGTCAAGAAGGCCGCCATCAAGCCCAACTGTGAGGTCCTGTGGGCGTCCACGCGCGAGCTCATCAACATTTACCAGGCAGAAGCCTGCGGTTGCCAGATCATTACGGTGCCCAACAGCATCCTGGCCAAGCGCAAGAACATCGGTCGCGACCCGTACGAGGTCTCGCTCGATACCGTGCGCGGCTTTGCCAAGGATATCGCCGCTTTGGGCTTCCATATTCTGCCGTAACGCGAACACTGGCTACGCCGCGGGCTGCTCGCCCCGGCCTTTCCTTTCCCTATCGCTCACGCGCCTCGCGAGGGTCGCGCTAGGCAAAGGAAAGGCCGGGGCTGCCGACACGAGCTTGCCAGCAAGTTGGCGCTTGGCTTCTATATCCTGCCGTGGGCAAAGGTACCCCCGCCTGCGCCGTGCAAAATTGAGAGTATTCAGCAAGGTAAAGGTCTTTATCAGTTAACCGAAGCATGGAACAGCCCCCGTTTTGGCTCTGACGACGCTAAAACGGGGGCTGTTTTTTGCTTTTTCGTCTCTGAGAGGCATCCGGAACGGCGGAATTTGCAGAATACTCGCGATTTTGTACGTCGCTGCAGGGGGTACCCCTGCTTTGGCGGTTTACTTCCCCTGTACCATGGTGAGGGAGATCTTCTTGCGGTCGCGATCGACCTTTTCAACCCACACCTTGACCGTGTCACCGACGCGCACCACGTCGCTCGGGTGCTTGACAAAGCGGTTGGCCAGTTTGGAGATGTGCACGAGGCCGTCCTGGTGCACGCCCACGTCGACGAAGGCGCCAAAGTCCACAACGTTGCGCACCGTCCCCTTGAGCTCCATGCCGGGCTCCAGGTCGTCGATGGAAAGTGCCGAGCGGCTAAAGACCACCTCGGGCGCGTCGTCGCGCGGGTCGCGACCGGGCTTCTTGAGCTCGTTGACGATGTCGATGAGCGTGAGGGTGCCGCAGTCCAGGTCGCTTGCCAGCGCCGAGATACTGCCCAGGCGGCGCTCGATGTCGGGCACGCCGCCGCGGCTGAGTTCACTGGCCGCCACACCGGCGCGCTCCAGGACGGATGTGGCCACCTCGTAGCTCTCGGGGTGGACGCTTGTCGCGTCGAGCGGGTTCTTGCCACCGCTGATGCGCAAAAAGCCCGCGGCGTTGAGATATGCCTTGGGTCCCAGCTTGGGGACCTTCTTGAGCTGGCGGCGATCGGTAAAGGCGCCGTTTTCCTCGCGGTAGGCCACGATGTTTTTGGCCACGCTCGGTGTGATGCCCGATACGTATCCCAGCAGACTTGCGCTCGCGGTGTTTACGTCGACGCCTACGCGGTTGACGACGTCCTCCACCACGTGGCCCAGAGTGCGCGAGAGCTCGGCCTGGTCAAGGTCGTGTTGGTACTGGCCAACGCCGATGGACTGGGGCGGAATCTTGACGAGCTCTGCCAGCGGGTCTTGCAGGCGACGGCCCAGGCTCATGGCGCCACGCACGGTGACGTCCAGGTCGGGATATTCCTGGCTGGCGAGCTCGGAGGCGGAGTACACCGACGCGCCGGCTTCGTTAACGATGGTGTAGCGAAGGCTGGGCGCCTGCTCGGCAATGAACTCCGAGACGACTTCCTCGGTCTCGCGGCTGGCGGTGCCGTTGCCGATGACGATAGTGTTGACGCCGTCCTTCTTGACGAGGCGGGCGAGCTCGCGCTTGGTGCCGGCGACGTCGTGGCGCGGCTTGGTGGGATAGACCACGCCGTGGTCGAGCAGCTTGCCGGTCTCGTCCATGACGGCGACCTTGCAGCCGGTGCGGTAGCCCGGATCGAGCGCGAGCACGCGGGCGCCGCGCACGGGGCGTGCCGAGAGCAAGCCCTCAAGGTTCTTGGCAAAGACGTTGATAGCCTCGGTCTGGGCGCGAACGGTGAGTTTGGCGCGGGCCTCGCGCTCCAGCGAGGGGGCCATGAGGCGCGTGGAGCCGTCGGCGATGGCGGCATCGAAGACGGGCGCGAATACGCCCTGGCGTCGGGGCCAACGGCTGCCGAGGCGTGCCGTGGCGGCGGCGCCGTCGACGTTCACGCGCACGCGGAGCTTGCCCTCGCGCTCGCCGCGGTCGATAGCCAGCACGCGGTGGTTGGGTATACGGCGCAGCGGCTCGTCAAAGTTGTAGTAGGGCTCGTAGGGGGTCTTCTCGGCGGGGTCTGTGGCTTCGACGACGATATCGGCGGTGTTCTGCGTAAAGGCGCGCAGGTCGGCGACGTTCTCGGGGTCCTCGGCCACCGTCTCGGCCACGATGTCCGCCGCCCCGGCGAGCGCCTTTTCGGGCGTGTCGAAGCCGGCGTCCTCGTTGACGTAGGCCGCGGCGGCATCGAGTGCGCTGCCCTTGGCCGAGGCCTGCATGATGATCATGTTGGCGAGCGGCTCCAGGCCTGCCTCGCGGGCCTTCTGCGCGCGGGTCATGCGCTTTTTGCGGTAGGGCTTGTAGAGGTCCTCGACACGCTGGAGCTGCGTGGCCTCGCGAATCTGCTGCTCGAGCTCGGGCGTGAGTTTGCCCTGGACGTCGATGAGCAGAATGACGTCCTCTTTGCGCTGCTCAAGATTGCGCAGGTAGGACAGGCGCTCGTCGAGCGCGCGCAGGGCGACGTCGTCCATGCCGCCCGTGGCTTCCTTGCGGTAGCGCGAGATAAAGGGGATGGTGTTGCCCTCGTCGATGAGCTTGACGGCCGCCTCGACGTTGGCGGCCTTCAGGTTGAGCTCGCGGGCGAGCTGGGCGATAAGATCCATGGGACTCCTTGCGTTTAAGGTGCGTTTGCAGCACAGGGCTACCAAGGATACCATCCGTCCCAAAAGACTGTTTTGAGGCCGCGCCACGAAAACGGTCTATCTACTACGTTTGAACCGTATGGGTCGACCATTCCCCGGTTTTCCGAGAATACGCAAGCCGTCTACCTGCGGTTTTTATTTCGCGAAATTTGGCATGGTTGAGGGTAATCGGTTAAACGTAGTAGATGGGCCCATTTCGTGGCGAACGAATCAAACCGAGGTACAAAATGGCCCCGTCTCAGAAAAATCGTCGGCGAAGTAGTAAAAAGCCCCGCGGGCAGGAGGCTGCTCGCGGGGCAATGAAGAGGGGCTTGTTGGTGGCAGACCGAGGTGCTCGGCATGGTGTTTCTGCCGCGGCCGCTCTTAAGGCATTACAGCTCGACGAGCTGACCGGTCTCGGCGGCCTCCTTGACGGCGTTGAGAAGCGTGAGCGTCTTGACGTTGTCGGCGGGGGTCACGACGGGCTCGACCTCGCGGCGGACGACCTTCACAAAGTGCTTGAGCTGCATCTTGTGCGGCAGCGCCGGGTCCACGGCCGGAATCTCCATCTGCAGCGGCTTGTGCCAGTTGGAGGCGCCGTCGTAGGAGAACTGGTGTAGGCGGGGCAGCGAAAGGGCGCCCTTAGTGCCGCCGATAAAGTAGGCGTCGGCGTCGAAGGGGCGGTACTGCGGATCCTCGCGAGCGGTGGCCTCCCAGTTCCAGGGGCTGGCGGTGGCGTCGGAGATGGTCATGCTCGCAAGCGCGCCATCGGCAAAACGGACGTTGACCACGGCGGAGTCCTCGGTCTCAAAACCGCGGGCGGCGCTGGACTGCATACCCTGGACGGCAACGGGCTCGCCCAACAGATAGCGGAGCAGGTCGACATCGTGCACCAGGTTGACCAGAATCGGGCCGGCACCCTTCTTGCGGCGCCACTCGACGTCGAAGTACTCGTCATTCTTATAGATCATGTAGTGGAAGCTCGATACGGTGAGCTTGCCCAGCTCGCCGGACTCGATGATCTCCTTGGCCTTGTTGACGAAGGGGTTGTGGCGACGGTGCTGACCCACGAGCACGGGCACGCCAGCGGTCTCGGCCTCGGCGGCGAAGGCCTGGGCATCCTCCAGGTCGTTGGAGATCGGCTTTTCGACCAACGGCACGATATTGCGCTTCACAGCCTCGCGGGCAACGCCCAGGTGCAGGTCGTTGGGCGTGGCGATGATGACGGCCTCGGGCTTGACCTCGTCCATCATCTGGGCGGGATCGGTGTAAAACGGCACGCCGGCGGCCTCGGCCGTGGCGCGGGCGCCCTCAAAGGCATCGGCGATGGCGACGAGCTCGGCCTCGGGCTCCTCGGTGACAAAGCGGATGTGGTTGCGGCCCATGGCGCCGGCGCCGATAACGGCAATGCGGACGGGGTTGAGCTCAGACATTTCGACTCCTTAATACTGGTGACCGGTGGAATGCGACAAAGGGGCTGTCCCTTTGCCGCATCGGTAAAACTAGGCGGACTTCTTCTTGCTGTCGGAGACCATCATGTAGACGGTGAGCCCGACGGCGATGGCGGCGATCACAATGGCGCCGTAGAAGGACTGCTGGTAGGCGGCACTGCCGGCCTCGGCGTGATACAGTACGGCGGTGATGGGCTGGCTGATCCAGGTGGAAGCGGCATAGCCCAAAAACATGATGCCGTAGTTGACGCCGATGTTGCTGGTGCCAAAGGCGCCACCGGTGAGCGGCGGGTAGATGACGAGCAGGGCGCCAAAGCTAAAGCCGAGCAGGGCGAGCGCCACAAAGAACATGGCCTGCGTAAAGCTCATCGACATGATGACGAGCGCGACGATGGTGACGACAAGGCTGATGAGCAGCGACTTGTAGGCGCCGAGCTTGTCGATGATCTGGCCAAAGGACAGACGGCCAACCAGGTTGGCGCAGGTGTTGACGGAGACCACCACACCGCCGAGGGCGACGGCCGCGGCGCTCGTGGGGTCGGCGAAGAGCTGGACGGCGGCGATGGAGGCAACCTTGCCCACGAGCAGGGTGCCCGCGGTGGCGGCGAAGGCGAAGGTGATGATGAGGATCCAGAAGCGCGGGGTCTTGACCATCTCGCCCGGGGTGAGGTCACCGAAGGTGCCGGCATGCGCGCCGCCCTTGGGGGCCTCGAAGCCCTCGGGCAGCCAACCGGCCTCGGGGGCCTTCAGGAACAGGGCGGAGGCGGCAATCATCACGAAGAAGATGACGCCGAGTGCCTTGAGGGCGCCAAAGATGCCCAGGCTCGGGATGAGCAGCGAGGCGAGCACCGGGGACAGCACGGCGGGGCCGGCGGTCGAAGCGGCCAGGGTGATGCCGGAGGCGAGACCCTTCTTGTCGATGAACCACTTTTGGCCGGTGGTGAGCGCCGGGTTGTAGCCCAGGCCGTTGCCGATGGCGGCGACGAGCGAGAACCACAGGTAGAACTGCCACGGCTCGGTGACGGTGCCGGACATGAACCAGCCCAGGCCGTAGCACACGGCGGCGGCGATCACGACGTTGCGCGGGCCGATCTTATCGGAGATGCGGCCGGCGAAGATGCCCGTCACGGCCATGATGGTCTGAAAGACCGGGAAGGCCCAGGTAAGGGCGCTGGACCACTCGGGGTAGACGGCGAGCAGGTTCTTGCTTACGACGGAATACAGCGCGATGGAGCTGATGAAGAACATGGTGACGCACGCGGCGGAAAGCACGACGGCGCGACCCTTGTTGGAGTTGGTGGAAGCCATTGGACTCTTTCTAATCGATACGGGGGAGGAACGGGCGTGTCCGCGGGTCCTCCCTGTCAGGTTGGTTTACTGGTCAGTCGGCTTGGCAACGCCGGACCCATCGGACCAGAGTTCGACACCCTTGTTCTTAAGGTAGTTGTCGGCATAGACGCGACGGCCGCCGGGCTTGGCGGTAAGGTCGCCCATCATGTTGGAGAAGCCGCCGTCGACCTTGATGGCATCGCCGGTGGTAAAGTCCGAGCGCTTGGATGCCAGGAACATGACGGCGTTGGCGATATCGCTGACCTCGCCGATGCGGCGCGTGGCGATCAGGCGGCTGCGGCTCTTCTCGGCCTCGGGGTCGGCGTAGAAGTTGGCCGACATCGGGGTCTTAACGAAGCAGGGCTCGACGCAGTTGGAGCGGACGCCGTAGGGGCCCCACTCGGCGGCGAGCATCTTGGACATCATGTTGACGCCCGCCTTGGTGGAGCTGTACACGCCCGAGAACGTCTCGGGGGAGTGGCTGGCAACGGTCGAGATGTGCACCAGGCGACCCTGGCCGGCCTTGATCATCTCGCGACCAAAGCGCTGCGAGGTGATGAAGTAACCGGTGAGGTTGACGTTGAGCACCTGCTCCCAGTCGCTCAGCGGCAGGTCCTCCATGGCGGCGAAGCGCAGGATGCCGGCGGTGTTGACGAGAACGTCGACGCGGCCGAAGTCGGCGATGGTGGCGTCGACGGCGGCCTGAACCTCGGCCTCGTCGGTGGCGTTCATCTTGTAGCCCTCGGCGTGGATGCCAAACTCGGCAGCGAGGTCGGCGGCAGCGGCCTTGACCTTCTCCTCGTCCAGGTCGAGCATGACGACGTTGGCGCCATTGCGGGCGAACTCGCGGCAGATCTCGGCGCCCATACCGCCGAGTGCTCCGGTTACGGCGCAGACATCGCCCTCGAGCTTAAGCCAGTTGCTCATAGGAACTTCCCTTCTTGTGCCTCCCGGTGGGTCGCTCCCATTAACCGACCCACGTGGTTTTCGCTGGTTATCGTATGCTTTGCATTTGCGCAGGTGAATTGCATATTTGTTAGAATGGCGTTAACCGTAGGTTTACACTGTGCGATGCAGTTTATTCTCAATTGAGCGCGTGACCTGCGAAAACAACCCCCTATGGCACCATGTGGCCACGGGCGCGAAAACGGGAGATTGACGTGTACGATCGACGACTCGAGGCCATATCGGCCGCCGCGGAGCTGGGAAGCTTCTCACGGGCGGCGGCAAAATTGCGCGTGTCGACCCCGGCGCTCGTCAAGCAGGTGTCGGGCTTCGAGGCCGAGTTTGGCATCACGTTGTTCGAGCGCTCGCATTCTGGTGTTTAGGTGACGCCGGCGGGCGCTCTGCTGGTGGACGACGCGCGCTCGATCATGCGGCAGTCCGAGGACGCGCTGCGCCGCGCCCGACGCGCGGCGGGCGATGGCGGTGCCGTGCGTCTGGGTGTGTCGATGATGTGCCCGGGGCGCCAGACGCTGTCGATGTGGTCGGGCATCCACGATCTGGAACCGTCGCTGCGATTTGAGATCGTGCCGGTAAGCGACCTCTATGACGAGCGCGAGACCGTCATGCGCAGCTTGGGCCGCGAGGTCGATGTGGTGCAGTCGAGTTTTTCGACCCCGCGCTGGGGCGATGCCTGCCGAAAGCTCCGCATTGTCAACGTGCCGTTTTATATCGACGTGCCGCGCACGAGCCCGCTGGCCCGCAAGACGCGCATCACGGTTGCCGACTTGGAGGGTATGCGCCTGCGTGTACTCCGCCACGGCAACGACGCTATGGACAGCCTGCGTATCGATCTTTTGGCAGACGGCGGCGTGGACGTGATCGATGTGGATAGCTTTGACTTTGCGCTCTTTAACGAGGCGGAGGAAAAGGGCGACGCGGTGCTCACCTGCGGCGCGTGGTCGGGGGTGCACCCGGCCTTTGTGGGCGTGCCGTTCCTATGCGGACGCGAGGTGCCGGTCTTTCTGCACTACCCGCTCGAGCCAACCCTTCAAGTCCAAAAATTCGTCAACGCCATGGCACAACTTCTCAAGTAGCTCATTTAGGGTGGGGCTTTTTTTGGCCACTTTGGCCACTCTGCCTGCCCGATGATTCTTCTGGGACGGGGATTAAATAATCATTGTGTACCGAATGATTATTTAATCCCCGTCCCAGAAGAATCATCCTTACAAAACGAGGCCCTGGCCAAACGGCCAGGGCCTCGCAAACTTTTATTCCGTTCTAAATGACGGGCTGATTGCGCGCAGGAAGGCGCCCCGGGGACGGGCGGGGTATTTCCTCCGCGCGCAGTTTCGCAGCGCAGCGAGAATGTTTGAGCACGGAGGAAATACCCCGCCCGTCCCCGGGGCGCCCTCCGTCAGTAATCGGTCCTACTCCAGCTCAAACGCACCCGTGTACAGCTGGTAGTAATACCCGCGCTTGGCGATCAGCTCGTCGTGGTTGCCGCGCTCGATGATGCGGCCGTGGTCCAGGCAGATGATCGCGTCGGAGTTGCGCACGGTGGACAGGCGGTGCGCGATGACAAACGTCGTGCGGCCCTCCATGAGCTTGTCCATGCCCGCCTGCACGATGGCCTCGGTGCGGGTGTCGATGCTGGATGTGGCCTCGTCCAGAATCATCGCCGGCGGATCGGCGACGGCGGCGCGTGCGATCGAGATCAGCTGGCGCTGGCCCTGCGACAGCTGTGCGCCGTTGCCGGTGAGCATGGTGTCGTAGCCGTCGGGCAGGCGGGTGATAAAGTCGTCCGCGCCCGCGAGCTTGGCCGCCGCGATGCACTCCTCGTCGGTAGCGTCCAGGTTGCCGTAGCGGATGTTATCCATCACAGTGCCGGTGAACAGGTTCACGTCCTGTAGCACGACGCCCAGCGAGCGGCGCAGGTCGGCCTTGCGGATCTTGTTGACGTTGATGCCGTCGTAGCGGATCTTGCCGTCGGCAATGTCATAGAAGCGGTTGATGAGGTTGGTGATGGTCGTCTTGCCGGCACCGGTGGCGCCGACAAACGCGACCTTCTGGCCCGGCTTGGCAAACACGGACACGCCGTGCAGCACCTCGTGGTCGGGCGTGTAGCCAAAGTCGACGTTGTCCATGACCAGGTCGCCGCGCAGCGGCACGTACTCGATCTCGCCGGTGGCGCGGTGCGGATGTTTCCACGCCCACATGCCGGTGTGGTGGTCGGCCTCCTCGAGCTGCCAGGTGTCGGGGTTGACCTGCGCGTTGACGAGCGTCACGTAGCCTTCGTCGGCTTCGGGCTTCTCGTCGATGAGTTCAAAGATGCGGTCGGCGCCGGCGAGGCCCATGACCACGGCGTTGATCTGCTGCGAGATCTGACCGATCTGTCCGCAGAACTGCTTGGTCATGTTGAGGAACGGCACCACGACGGCGATGGACAGTGCCATGCCCGAGATGCTCAGGTTGGGCACGCCCAGCGCCAGGAAAATGCCGCCGGCAAGGGCCACCAGCACGTAGAGCAGGTTGCCCAGATTCATAAGGATGGGCATGAGGATGTTGGCGTACATGTTGGCCTTCTGCGAGACCTCGAAGAGCTTTTCATTGCGCTCGTCAAAATCGGCCTCGGCGGCAGACTCGTGGCAGAATGCCTTGACGACCTTCTGGCCGTTCATGACTTCCTCGATATGGCCCTCGACCACGCCGAGCTCGGTCTGCTGCGCAATAAAGAAACGCGCGGAGTTGGAGCCGAGCAGCTTGGTCATAAAGGTCATAAAGGCGACACCGGCCACAATGACCAGGCACATCCACACGCTGTAGTACAGCATGATAAAGAATACCGTGACGATGACGATGGTCGTCATGAGCAGGTTGGGCAGCGACTGGCTGATCATCTGGCGCAGCGTGTCGATATCGTTGGTGTAGTGGCTCATGATGTCGCCGCGCTGGTGTGTGTCGAAGTAGCGGATCGGCAAGTCCTGCATGCGGTTGAACATCTTCTCGCGCAGCTTCTCGAGCGAGCCCTGCGTGACGATGGCCATGGCGCGGTTCCAGAACAGCGAGGACAGGATGCCGACGCCGTAGATGCAGGCGAGGGTGGTCACGAGCTGTGCGATCTTGGGCTGTGCAGCTTCCCAATCGCCCGACTGCCACGATTCGCTAATAATCTGCAGGGCGCTCTGAAGGAAGGTCGCGCCGATGGAGTTGATGATGGCGCAGAGCACCACGCCGACGACGACGAGGGGCAAAAGCACGGGGTAGAAGCCAAAGAGCGTCTTGATGAGGCGCGACATGGTGCCACCCTTGCGGTTGAGCGCGCGCTCGGCGGTCGTTGCCTTACTCATGTGCCTCGCCTCCTTCCTGGGT
>DBFZQW010000114.1:0-2708 GCA_048521445.1 Collinsella sp.
CGCCGAGAGTTCTTCGACCGCATTATGGAGGTCGTTGCCATGATGGGCGGTGAGGGCTCCGATGCTCTGTAAACTCGCTTGGGGCAACGTCCGCCGCGCCGGCCGCGACTACCTCGTCTACCTTTTGACGCTCACCCTGGGTGTCACGGTCTTCTATGCCTTCAATACCGTCTCGATGCAGGTCGACATTGCCGGCATCAAGGAGCAGGGACTGTCCGAGCTCATGGGCAGCATGCTCGGCTACCTCACGTACTTTTTGGCCGGCGTCATGGCCTTTTTGATGGTGTATGCCAACAACTTCATCATGAAACGCCGCAAGAAGGAGTTTGGCCTGTACCAGGTGCTCGGCATGGGGCGCGGGCGCGTCGCCACGATCATGGCGCTCGAGACCGTGATAGTATCGGTCGTGGCCTTTGTCGCCGGCATTGTGCTGGGTGTGGGACTCTCCCAGCTCATGACGTTCTTTACGGCCTCGCTCTTTAAGACACAGATCGCCAATTTCCATTTCTTTTTCTCGGTGCATGCGTTCAATCTGACCCTTGCCTGCATGCTCGTAATGTTTGTGCTCACGCTACTGCTGAACCTTCGCGCCGTGCGTCGTACCAAACTCATCGAGCTTATGGGTGCCGAGCGTCGCAACGAGAGCATCAAGACACGCAACCCCTGGATCGCGATTGCCATCTTTGCCGTGGGCGTGGTGCTTGTGGGCGTGGCCTATTACCGTCTGCTACGTGATGGGTTCCCGCTAACCGCGACGGACAGCAAGCTGCAAGAGGCCATGAACCAGTTTGGCATTACGACCGTTATGGTTACCGTGGGCACCTTTGCCCTGTTCTGGGGACTCTCGGGCATGCTCATCAAGCTGCTGCAGAGCCTGCGCGGCGTGTATTGGCGCGGCCTCAATATGTTTACCGTGCGCCAGCTTGCGGCCAAGGTCAACACGGTGTGCTTTTCGATGGGTGTCATCGCGATGATTCTGTTCCTCGCCATTACCTCGGTGACGTGCGGTATGTCGATCGCCAACGTGATGAACGAAAACCTGGAGCGCTATAACCCTGTTGACGTGTCTCAGACGTATGTCTATTACACGCCCGATACGCTCGACTACTACAAAGAGTATGTCAATCCGTCTGAGGCCGATCGCATGGTGCTGGCCGATACAACGGTCGATTTGTACTCCGCATGGCACGGCAAGGGCAAGTCGGCGGACAACAACGACGAGACCGGCAAGAAGGTCAATATCGCCGATGTTGCCGGTGAGCATGTGCAGATCGATTCGTATCTGAGTTACCCGTTTGACGGTTCGAACCCTTCGGTGTCTGCGGGTGAGATGTGCAAGACCATGGGCAAAAGGCTTCCCAAGGCGCTCGGGGGTAGCAATGCCGATACGATGGGTCTGTTTGTGACGCCGGCAAGCCAGTACAACAAACTGCGCCAGATGATGGGCGAGGAGCCGGTGAGCATTGGCCGCGACCAGTACCTGCTTACGTGTGATATGGGCGGTGAGCTGGGCGACCTGTACACCAAATACATGGCCGCCGGCCATACCCTTACCTTGGGCGGGCATGAGCTCAAGCCCGCAACCGATAAGTCGGACAAGGACACGGCGGCCATCGCCAACTCGGCGATGGGCAGTAATCCGGGTACCGTCGTCGTTGCCGACGAGCTGTTGTCCCAACTTAATCTGCAGCCGTATTCCAGTAGCCTGCTCGTTAATTACAAACAGGGGATGGATACGACCGAGGCAGACGAGAGCATTAAATACACTTTGCTCGACAATCTGCTCGTTGACGGCAAGGAGCCGGGGTCATGGGGAATCTTCATCACACGCTCCGAGATGTACACGCAAGCAGCGCAAATGAACGGCATGATTAGCTATCTGGCCATCTACATTGGCTTTGTACTGGTCGTTGCGTGCGCGGCGATACTGTCGATCCAGCAGCTCTCCAATGTGGCCGACGGCAGCCGCAGCTATCGTGTGCTGGCACAGATCGGCTGTGACGACCGCCAGATTCGCCATTCGGTGATGGCGCAGCAAGCGGTATTCTTCCTGTTCCCGCTGGCAGTGGGCCTGGCGCACTCCTTTGTGGCACTTAAGGTGATTATCGAGCTGGTGAGCATTTTCGGAAATATGAGCATCGGCGGTACCGTGGGCCTCACCTGTGCAATCTTCCTGGCAGCATACGGTGGCTACTTCCTGGTGACCTATCTCATGAGCACCGGCATGGTACAAGCTGCCATCGCCACCCGTTACAGCGAGTAACAAGCGGGCAAAATCGTCGCAAAATCAGAGGCGTATGACCGCCGCGAAGGGACCAGGGGTCCTTTCGCGGCGGTTTTTGCCAATCTGGTGCGTCTTAGATACAAGTGAGTAGACTATTTTGAACCTGCCAAGCACATCGCGACAAATGCTCAATAAAACCGCAGGTCAGAGCCGTGGCGTTTTGGGGCGTGCTTGGCTTCCTGCAAAAAGTCTACTCACTCGGTTTTTCTGCTAGAAGACCGCCACGAGGTAAGGCAACTCCCCCGGGTAGTCGTTGGGGACGTTCTTAAACGACTAGTCAAACAAGAACGTCCATTACAGTCGAAATTGTCAGCCCGGGACCGTCTCGGGCTACGATTGAGGCGCGCCCAGAACGGGCCGCCGACCGGGCGCCCGCGCACGGCCGAACGTCCCTGCCCCCGAGAGGGCCAATTGGGTGCTGCCG
>DBFZQW010000115.1:0-18936 GCA_048521445.1 Collinsella sp.
TACCTAAGTGAGCGCGGCCTTGCACATGCGGGGCCGCGCTCTTGCGTTAGCATGGGACTACTTGTTTGGCTGTCAGCGGAGGCGATTGGCAATGGATAACTATTTGGACTTGATGCGCGCTCGCCGCGAGCAGATTCTGGAACGTTTTTATGCGGCGCTCGATCGCGCAGGCCGTCCCCACGACGCCGCGAGCCTCATTGCCGTGTCCAAGACCGTTGGTGTCGATGAGACCGTTGCCGCCATCCATGCGGGGTATCGCCATTTTGCCGAGAACCGCCCGCAGGAGCTGGTTCGCAAGCTCACGGGTCTGGCGGAGCATCCGGAGCTGCCCGAGGTGCGCTTCGATATGATCGGCAACCTGCAGACCAATAAGATCAATGCGGTGCTGGGCTCAGCCGAGCTGATTCACTCGGTGGGTTCGCTGCATCTGGCGCAGGCGATCTCGAGCCGTGCTGTCCGCAAGATCGAGGCAGGCGAGCTCGCCGGCCCCCAGCGTGTGCTCATTGAGGTCAATGTGAGTGGTGAGGAGTCAAAGGGAGGCTTTTCGCCCGATGAGATTCGCGCCGCCGCGGGTGAGCTTGCGGAACTTGAGGGAATTTGCGTGCAGGGGCTTATGACTATGGCGCCCCGGGGGAATAAGGATGTGGCACGCCGCACCTTTGCGGGGCTTCGTGAGCTGAGGGATGAGCTGGAGGCGGCGCATCCCGATTTGAACCTGCCCGAGCTTTCCTGCGGCATGAGCGAGGATTTTGAGCCTGCCCTTGAGGAGGGCTCTACGCTCGTTCGCCTGGGCAGGGTAGTATTTAGCCCGGAGTTTGCAGTAAAATAAGGCTCTGAAGTGCGCACTGATTATCGGGGCGCCTGCACTAAACCGCGAGAGGACACAACCATGGGCTTCCTTGACGAGATTAAAAATAAGATGCACCTGGGCGGCCAGCAGGGTTACGACCAGGGTTATGGCCAAGACGACGACTACGGCTACGATGACGGCTACGACGATGGCTATCAGAACAACGGCTACAGCGGTGCTTCGGGCGAGGGCTTCTACACTCAAGACGAGCCGAGCAACGGCCTGCTTGGTCAGACGCGCCGCGGTGAAGCTGAGTCGGTTGCCGTGTATACGCGCTCCGGTCAGCTGGTCGGCGATGACTCCCGCCATGCCACGACGTATAACCCGCCTTCGCGCTCGCAGGACAGTGTTGCGAGCGGTTATCGTCCTGGTGCCTATGACACGCCGTCGAGCTACGCCGAGAACACCCGCGCCCGTGCCGCCGCTGCGCTCGCGCCTGCACCGAGCGATGCCTCGGCCTATGCGAGCAATATCATCAACGCCACACCGCAGCTGCCGGCCTATGTCCTGCGCCCCGAGAGCTATGACGACGTGGAGACCGTGGTGCGCCGCGTTCGCACCAAGCAGCCTGTCGCACTGATTTTTGTGGGCGTACGCACCGAAGTTGCCAAGCGCGTCTTGGACTTCTCTTACGGCTTTGCCTGCGGTCTGGGTGCCACGGTCAAGGAGGTGGGCGACCGCGTGTTCATGGTGCTGCCCGCCGGTTGCGAGGTCAAAGATTCCGATCTCAAGAAGCTTCGTGCCGACGGCTACCTTAAGTAAAGACAAGACGAGGAGATTCCCATCAACATCTACACTATCGTCCAACTGGTCAACACGCTGTTCAACTTCTATTCCACGCTCATTGTCGTCTACTGCTTTATGACGTGGATTCCCATGAAGCAGGGTGGTTTGCTTCAGGATATTGCCGCGGTGCTTGATAGCGTGTGCGGTCCGTGGCTCAACCTGTTCCGTCGTTTCATCCCGCCGATGGGCGGTATCGATTTTTCGCCGGTCGTTGCGATTATTGCGTTGCAGTTGGTGCAGAGGCTGGTTCTGCAGCTTCTTATAGGTATACTCGTATAGAACTGACTTAGTAACTTACGTCGGGCGTGTAGCGCCGAGGCGATGAAAAAGGAGACTTGTTATGGCTATTACCCCCGCAGACATCCAGGCTCAGACTTTCTCTGAGGCCAAGCGTGGCTACGATCCTGCCGAGGTCGACGTCTTCTTGGAGACGCTGTCTTCCGAGGTTGACGCTATGCTCGCTAAGATCGTTGACCTTAAGGGTCGTCTGACTGCTACCGAGCAGCAGCTTGCCGACGCACAGGCTCAGCTTGCCCAGGCTCAGGATGCCCCCGCCCAGGCCGTTCCTGCCGCCCCCGTGGCTGCTCCCGCCCCTGATTTCTCCGCTCAGGAGCGCCAGATTTCCGCTGCCCTGATCGCTGCCCAGCAGACCGCTGAGACCATCGTCAACGATGCCAATGAGAACGCTGAGCGTATCCGCAACGAGGCTGACGCCAAGGCACGCGAGGTTATCCGCCAGGCTCTGACCGAGAAGCAGGCCGAGCTCGAGGAGATCGATCGTCTCAAGGCTTCCCGTGAGGAGTTCAAGGCCGAGTACCTCAAGCTCATCCAGCACTTCATGGACGATGCCCAAAACTCCTTCCCGGCCGACCTCATGGCCTCCACGCCGGTCGGTTCCGCCGCTTCTCCTGCGGTGACTGTTCCCGCCGAGCCGCTGCCCGTCGCTGACCCGGTTGTCCCCGTGGCCGATCCCTTCGCCCCGATCGACAACTTTGCCGCCGACGACCTGGACTAACATTCGGCCTACAATTTAGTGCCTAGAAAGGACCCGCAGCTTGCGGGTCCTTTATTATGACTGTGCCGGGGTACGCAACATAAAAAAACCGAGCCCTGCACATAGTGGCGCAGAACTCGGCGAATGGGTGAGCGGTAAAAGGTAGGTTTTAGGGTATGTGCCAAAAAACTACTTGAGGAGGAAATTGGGGAGGGGAATGGTACGGGCCTCACGATGCTCGGGATCGGCGATGTGGTCGGCAGGATATCCACAGACGAGCATGTGATAGGGATAGACGCCCTCGGGCAGGTTGAACTGCTCCTGTGCCACCTCAGGCTTAAAATGGCATACCCAGCACGTTCCCAGGCCCTGCTCGGTGGCCTCCATCATCATCTGATCGCACACTATGGACGTATCGATTTCACTGGAATTCATCTGGTCATACGGGCGCACCCAAGCGTCTTCGGTAACGCTACAAATAAGGAAGATGAGCGGAGCGCCAAAGATAGATCCATCACGAGCAAACCGAGGCTGACAAGCAGCAGCCTTCTCCAGAAGCTCAGGCGTATCCAACACCATCACACGGGTTGGATGATTATTACAAGCAGAAGGAGCAATACGCCCAGCCTCAACAATGGCATCCACCACAGCCTGCTCAACAGCCCGATCCTCAAAAGAACGACAAGAATACCGACCACGAGCCAGATCCAAATAAGACATACAAGCCCTCCAACAATTTAATAACGAAATAAAAGACAACCAAAGGGTACCCAGAGCAACATTCAGCCAAACGCTCAGCGCTGCCCAAAGTCATGACTGATGCCAGAGACGCTTTCAACCAAAGCCACCATGCATTCCGCCTATTAGCCCAGGTTCCCAATGGTGATACGTAAGGCGAAGGCCCGACACCTATTTACTTTCGAACGACTCTGCCACGCAGCCGGAGTGAGAAAGCAAATAGGTGCCGGGCCTTCGCCGGTGGGACGCGTACCACTAATTAACCGCTTTTGAACGACTCTGCTTGCAGCCGGAGTGAAAAAGGCATTAGTGGTCGGGCCCGCGACCGGTGGGATATGTACCCCCAATTAACTGTTCTTCATGACAATCGAATCCACGACATCGGCCACATTCTCGCAGCAGTCGGCGCAGTACTCCAGGAATGCGTAGACGTCACGCCAGGCGATGACCTCGAGCGGGTCCTTGCCGTTGACGTGCAGGTTGCGCATGGCGTTGATATAGAGCTCATCGGCCTCGGACTCGATGGTGTTGATCTGGATGACGAGCTCGCGCAGCGTTTTGGACTTGCGGTAGTTGGGAAGCTCGACCATCAGGTCCTTCATGGCGCGGCAGGCGTCGGTCACCTTGTGAGCGATGACGATGGCATCGGGGTGAATGCTCTGGATGTTGGTGAAGTAGACGCGCTGCACGACGCCCTCGATACGGTCAAGCACAGTGTCGAGCGAGCAGCTCATCAGGTCCAGATCCTCGCGCTCAAGCGGGGTGATAAAGGCAGTGAGCAAGGCATCCTCGAGCTCATGGTGCTTCTTGTCGGCCGCATGCTCAATCGCATGCATCTCCTCGAGCATGTCGTGGATCTGCGCGGGATCAAAGTTCTCAAAAATCTTGATGAGCAACTCTGCGGCCTGGACAGCAAGGTCGGCGCAGGCGACGTAGTTGTCAAAGTAGAACGAATCGGGTTTCTTTGCCATGGGTGGGTCCTTTCGAGGCGAAGACGGGTGGGCGAAGTGTTGCGGTCCGGATGGACGTTCGGTTTGACTAGAGGAACATCATGAACAGCTTGGCCATGACAAAGCTGATGAGTCCGCAGGCGGGGAAGGTGAAGAACCAGGTGAACATCATGTCTTTGACGACGCCGAAGTTGATGGCTGAGAGGCGCTTGACGGCACCGACGCCCATGATGGCGCAGGTCTTGATGTGTGTGGAGGACACGGGGATGCCGGTAAGGGTGGCAAGCAGCAGGTTCGCGGCGCCCGCGAGGTCGGCGGAGAAGCCCTGATACTTCTCGAGCTTAACCATGCTCTGGCCGACGGACTTGATGATGCGCTCGCCGCCCACGCTGGTGCCGATACCCATGGTGGCCGAGCACAGCAGCATAATCCAGATGGGGATGCCGGCATCGCCGACGCTAGTCTGGCCGTTTGCGAAGGCTACGCCTAAAAAGAGCACGCCGATGAACTTCTGTCCATCCTGCGCGCCGTGCATAAAGCTCATGGCCGCAGCGCTCGCGATCTGAGCGTATTTAAAGAAGACATTGGCACGTCGCCTGTTGGCGGCGGCGAAAAGAATCGAGACGAGTTTGCACAGGACCCAGCCCATGACAAAGCCCAGGCCGATGGAGAGCGCCAGGCCGTAGATGACCTTCATCCACTCGTGGACGTTGACGCTGTTCGCGCCGCCGAGGGCGATAGCGGCACCGGTCAGGCCGGCGATAAGGCTGTGGCTTTGCGAAGTGGGGATGCCAAAACGCGATGCTGTGGCGCCGTAGACGACGATGGAGAACAGCGCTGCGCAGAGGCACGCGAGCGCCATGGTGCTGTTTCCGCCAAAGTCGACGATATGTGAGATGGTGTTGGCGACGCTCGCATTAAAGTGCGTCATGATGAGCACGCCGAGGAAGTTGAATGCGGCGCTCATGAGAATGGCGGCGCGGGCGGGCATGCAACGCGTAGTGACGCAGGTCGCGATGGCGTTGGGCGCGTCGGTCCATCCATTGACGAAGATGGCGCCGAGCGCGAGGATCACGGTGACGGCAAGGACTGGGTTCGACACAATTTGGCCGAGGAAGGTTGAGAACGTTACGTCCATATATGGGCTTTCTCGAAGTTTGCAGGCACGTTACAAAAACATGATAAATCGTATCACCTCCTGTGGGTTTCTTAACGGAGTTCTGACGTGAGAAGTGGATTTTTTGGCACTAAAATTGAATATTAGTCCTGTTGACCGCGGGTATTCTTTTTGCTAACACGCCATGCGGACACGTGCGATTGCTACGACACTCCAAAACCACAGTCTGTTCGCTTTACAACATGCAAACATGCGTTCGATAATAGGAGACATGGAATATCGACAGACAGATGGCAAAACTCGGCGCGTGCACAAGCAGTATGTGGACGTCGTGGCCCGCATCCTCGCGGGCGGACAGGTCGTGCCGGTCACCGTCTGCTGGGTCGACGGTCGTTGCTTTACGATTGACGAGATTGTCTCGACCACTGGGTTTGGCCTGACGGTTCACGGCATTCGTACGGCAACCTATAAGGTGCGTTTTGGCGGGCATGCGACCGAGTTGTATCTGGAGGACCAGACGCGTGAACGACCAGATGGCTCGCAGGCCCATCTGATGCGTTGGTGGGTGTGGGCATTCGACCGTACGCTCGAGGGCGAGCGCCGTAGGTAAGGACGTATGGCATTCGGGTACAATGACAGGAATCTTGTCAGCTACTGCGCCGTTATTTGTGGCGCTTTTTGAAAGGACGAACCTATGAACGATATCCAGGGCTATCAGAACGGCCCCGTCGAGAGCGGTGCAAGCCGCGCCAAGGAGATGTCGCCGCGCGCGTACAATCTCACCATGTCTGCCCTGATCTTCTTGGGCTTTTGCGCCATGGGCGCCGGCGCCTACTTTACGAGCACCATGTCGTTTGCGCGCATGATGATGAGCGGCGCCGCCTTGCCGCTGGTCTTTGGCTCGTTAATTTTGACCATCGTCGGCATGGTCATGATGTCGGCCGCCGCCAGCAAGCAGTCCGTGGGCCTGTCCCTTGTGGGCTACGTAATCTTTGCGAGTACCTTTGGCCTGACCGCGTCGTTTGGCCTTGCCAACTACGACTTGCCCACCATCAACACTGCCTTTATCGCCACGGCCGCCATCACCTTTGTCTTTGGCGCCTTGGGCGTGACGTTCCCCAAGTTTTTCCAGCGCGTATATGGCATCGGTTTTGGCATTCTGCTCGCCACTATTCTGGTTGAGATCGTGCTGATGTTCATGGGCGTTTCGCAGTCCATCACCGACCTGATCGTGATCGTGGTGTTCGCTGGCTTTATTGGCTACGACACCTATGTTGCCACGACGGTGCCGCCTACGCTGCCCAACGCCGTGCTCATGGCGTCCAATCTGTTCGTGGACATTATCAACGTGTTCCTGCGCATCCTGAACATCCTTGGCCGTCGCGACTAGTGGCGAATTGCGGCGGTGCTTGCCGTGCGTGCAAATCGATGCGAAAGGCGGTCCTTCGGGGCCGTCTTTTTTGTACGCGGCGGGGTATCATGGATGGAAAAAGCCGATAGCGGCAGCGACAGGAAAGGTGACCACTTATGGCAGACGTCGACAACAGGAACCGTAACCGCAGGTCCAACCGAGCGGGTCAGCCCAATCCCAAGCGCGAGGCCCGTGCCAAGGCCGCCGAGCGTCACGTGGCAACTGTGTCCGAAGCGTGCGCCAAGGATATCGAGCGTTCGCTTGCCGGCGTTCGCGAGTTTGACGGTATGCCTGCCGGCTTTGTCGCGGCGATGAAGGCCAAGGTTCAGACTGCTGTGGCCGCCGAAGAGTGGGTTGCCGAGGACGTCGAGGGTGCGGAGGCTGCCGAGTTCGACGCTGCGCCCGAGACCGAGGCAGCGCCCGAGCCCGTCGAGAAGCCTGCCGAGGAAATCGCCGAAGCTGAGTCCGCGCCCGCTGAGGAGCCCGCTCCGGTTCTGCCCGAGGTCACCGTGCTCGATGCCTCCGCCACGCAGGCCATCCTGGACAACGGTCGTGGCTATGCGCAGTTCTGCGACATGGCCGTGCTCGCCTTTGCCTCGTTCACCAACCCGGGCGGTGGCTATATTCAGGGTTATCTGGGCCAGGAGGCCACGCTGTGCGCCGATTCGTATCTGTACAACGTTCTCGATAAGCAGCGTAAGTGGTACGGCGAGAACCGTCGCCGCAACATCAACTGCGAGCTCTATCGCAACCGCGCCCTGGTGGTGCCTGCGGTGCGCTTCGACCGCAACCACGTGCATGCATACGCCGACGTGATCGTGGCCGCTGCGCCCAACGTTAAGCGCGCCCGCCAGGAGTATCGCGTGAGCGACGATGCTCTGCTGGATGCCCTGCGCGACCGCATCCGCTTTGTGCTTGCCATCTGCGACGAGCTAGGTCGCGAGAAGCTCGTGCTGGGCGCTTGGGGCTGCGACAACAACGGCTTTGACGCAGAGGCCGTGGCCGAGCTCTTCCGCAAGGAGCTCGCGTCGGGCGACTTTAAGGTCAAGCAAGTCTTTTTTGCCGTGCCTTCTACGCGCTGGGATGAGGATTTTGCCAAGTTCGAGCACGTGCTGGCAAACTTCCCCGAGCGCAACGAGGAGTCCTATGCCCAGGTTGCCGCTCGCGCTGCGGCAGCTCGCGCCGCCGAGCAGGCCCAGGCCGCTACCGAGGATGATGAGGACGAGGACGATTGGCGCAAGTACCTGTAATCGGTGCGTGCTGACAGATAGGTCGAGCCGGCGGGAGAGGCTGCTCCCGTCGGCTTTTTACCGAGCGAGGGGCTTACGATGAAAAACGTTCTATGCTTTGGCGATAGCAACACCTATGGTTACGATCCGGCGGGCATGCGCGACGGCACCGCGGTGCGCTATGCGCGGGATGTGCGCTGGTGTGGCGTGGCCCAACGTGACTTAGGCGAGGGCTGGCATGTAATTGAAGAAGGCCTCAACGGCCGCACGACGGTACGCGACGACATGTGCCATTTGGACACCAATCTTAACGGCATCCGCGCGCTGCCGATGCTGCTCGAGGCTCATAAGCCGCTGGATGCGATCGTTATTATGCTGGGAACTAACGATTGCAAGACGGTCTTTGGTGTGACGGCCTCCGATATTGCCCGTGGCGCCATGGCGCTGATTCGTGCGGTGCGTGCATTTCCCTGGACCAATGCCGCGCCCTGCCCGCGTATTCTGCTGATGGCACCTATCAAGATCAAGCCGCAAATCGCCGATGTATATATGACCGATTTTGACGAGCGTTCCGTCGAGGCCTCGGAGCATTTTGGTGAGTACTACGCACATGTGGCTGAGCAGTTTGGCTGCGACTTTTTGAATGCCGCCGACTTTGCCGAGCCGGGCGATATCGACTATCTGCATATGATGCCCGAAAGCCACGAGAGCCTGGGTCACGCCGTGGCAGCCAAGCTCCAAGAGATGCTCGGTGAGTAGCGCGACCCCAAGCCGCCGCAAAGGTGTCTGTCCCCTTTGCGGTGGTTTGGGCTGCGAATCTTAATACTGCCACATGTGATTGACGGGGCCGGAACCTTTGCCCATGTCAAAGCCGGCGGCGAGAGCGCCGGTTAGGTATGCCTTGCCCGCATTGACGGCGTCGGCAAGATCCATGCCCTGGGCCAGCGCGCAGGCGATGGCGGACGAGAGCGTGCAGCCGGTGCCGTGTGTGTTGTCGGTCTCGATGCGCTTGTGGCGGAACCACGTGGTGAGTGGATCTCCCAGATGGTTGCCCTCGTCATCGAGTGGCGCGGGTTCGGCCAGTACATCGTTGGCCTCGTTGACAAGATGCCCACCCTTAACGAGGGATGCGCAACCAAAGCGGCGGGTGAGGAGCATGGCAGCATTTTGCTGCGTGCGCTCGGAGTCGACCTCGTAGTCGAGCAAGGCCATGGCCTCGGGAATATTGGGCGTGATAACCGTCGCTAGCGGGAACAGGCGGCGGGTGAGCGCCTCGGCGGCATCTTCGGCAATCAGCCGTGCGCCCGAGGTGGCTACCATGACGGGGTCGACTACCACGTTTGTCGCGTTCCAAGCGCTCAGGCGGTCGGCGATAACATCGATAATCTCGGCAGAGGAAACCATGCCAATCTTGACGGCGTTGGGGCGGATATCGTCAAAAACGGCATCGATCTGCGCCGCGACAATATCCGGGGAGATGTTCTGCACGGCGGTGACGCCCAGGGTGTTCTGTGCGGTGATGGCGGTGATGGCCGTCTCGGCATACAGGCGGTGCGCCGTGATGGTCTTGATGTCGGCCTGAATGCCGGCGCCTCCGCTGGAATCGGATCCTGCGATGGATAGAACGGCAGGTACCTTACTGCGATCCATGTTCGCTCCCTTGTTCGGTCGGATTCAAATGGGTCTTCTGCCTGCATTATAAAGTGCCCGGGCCGGCTGTATGCCGATCCCGGGCGGGTGGTGCAATCTTTACGCAAATGTAAGAAAATGTTCACACGTCAACAATTGACGAACACCTTGTTACCGATTGTGGCTTCGGTGACGCGTTAGTCCTCCATACCGAGGTCGATCGTCGTGCCTTCGAACACTTTGTTAACGGTGCGGACGGCGCACATCTTGCCACACATGGTGCAAGTGCCCTCGGTGGCGGCGGGGGATTCCTCGTAGCGTTTCTTGCCGGTGACCGGGTCGAGCGCGCACTTCCACATGGCGTCCCAGTCGAGCTTACGGCGTGCCTGGCCCATCTTGTCATCCATGTCGCGGGCGTGCGGCACCTTCTTGGCGATGTCGGCGGCGTGTGCGGCGATCTTGGTGGCCATGAGGCCATCGAGCACGTCCCGGGCGTTGGGCAGGCACAGGTGCTCGGCCGGCGTCACGTAGCACAGGAAGTCGGCACCGGAGCTGGCGGAGATGGCGCCGCCGATGGCAGCGGTGATGTGGTCGTAGCCCACGCCGATATCGGTCACCAGCGGCCCGAGCACGTAGAACGGGGCATTGTGGCACAGGCGCTTCTGCAGTTTCATGTTGGCGGCGATCTCGTCGAGCGCCATGTGACCCGGGCCCTCGACCATGACCTGGACGCCGGCGGCCCAAGCGCGCTTGCACAGCTTGCCCAGCTCGATCATCTCAGCGGTCTCGGTGGCGTCGTTGGAGTCGTAGAGGCAGCCCGGGCGGCAGGAGTCGCCGAGCGAAATCGTCACGTCGTACTCGTGGCAAATCTCGAGCAACTCGTCGTAGAACTCATAGAACGGGTTCTCGTTACCGGTGACTTCCATCCAGCCAAACAGCAGTGAGCCGCCGCGGCTCACGATGTTCATCAGGCGGCCGGTCTCCTTAAAGGTCTTGGTGACCGACTTGTTGATGCCGCAGTGGATAGTCATAAAGTCAACGCCGTCCTCGGCGTGCGCGCGCACGACTTCGAACAGGTCGTCCTTGGTGAGCTTGACCAGCGGCTTTTCCATGTAGCCGATGGCGTCGTACATGGGGACGGTACCTACCATGAGCGGCGTCTCGTCGATGAGCTGCTGGCGGAACTGGCGTGTCTTGCCCGAGTTGGAGAGGTCCATGATGGCGTCGGCGCCAAAGTCCTCGGCGATCTTGACCTTCTTCCACTCCTCGGCGGCATCGGCCTTGTCGCCCGAGATGCCCAAGTTCACGTTGACCTTGGTGGACAGGCCCTCACCGACGCCAAAGGCGCGCATGCCCTTTTTGATGTGCACAATATTGGCGGGAATGGCGATGCGGCCGTCGGCCACGCGCTCGCGGATGTATTCGGGGTCGCGATGCTCGCGCTCGGCGACTTCCTTCATCTGCGGCGTGATCTGCCCGGCACGGGCGAAGTCGATTTGCGTGACGAGCTTGGGCTCGGTCTGTGTGCTCATTGGCACGGCTCCCTTCGTTGGCATTACCCATATCAGGTTTGCGGGTCAGGGCGGGCGCGCCCAATCTCAGCCTGCCGTCTTGTCCTGCAAGCTCCCCGTTTATGTAATGGGCTCAAGTATAGCTCGAATGGGTAAGATTGACCTAACGAGCGTGCCTGTGGGGAGGCGTACATGGAAGACAAGCATCTATATCGAGAGACACAATGGGACATATCGGCCGAGGAGGGCCGTGCGCACCATGGGTTGGTCGCGATTGGCTTTGCGGTGCTTGCCGTGCCGGTGATTGCCTTTTGTATTTGGACGTTTGGCGGTCGCGGCGGCGCTGCCTGGGAGTTTGAGGCCGACGATGCCCTGCCGATTATGACGGTGAAGGTCGCTGGCGGTAACACGGTGGCCGCGCCGGGCGACTACTGGTATCCGTGCGACGAGTTTGTGCAGCTGCAGTTGAGCGGCGGGTCTATTCCGGGTGAAGAAATCGAACGCGTGACGTTTGATGAGGCACTCAAAACACTCACGGTGAAGCTCAAAGATCAGGGCGATGTGCCTACGACCATGGATATCGCTCTGACGGAGTGGCGTCTGGAACCTCCGTCGGGCGTTACGGTATCCGACGTAGAGCACGTTAAGATTACCTACCAAGATGGCTCGACGAGCGAGATTGCAAAGGCCGATGGCTTGGCGGAGTAATGGGGTGTTTGGAAACGGCGGGCCTATTGTGCCTGCGCGTTCATGAAAACCAGGGTGTTTTTGTCTGAAAGCTCGGGGATGTGCCGATAGCCGATGTTGAATGCGGTAAGTTCGCTTGCATCCTCGAGCTTGTTTTCTGCCATCCACCGCACCATGGAGCCGCGCGCCTTTTTGCTGGCGGTCGACCGTTGGATGGGCTTCCCGTTGCGGATACCCTCGCCAAAGAGGCATGTGACGGTCGTGGCGTCGTCCGCGAGGTGGGGCAGAACGGCTTTGGCATACTCTACGCTGGCGAGGTTGACGATCGTGGTGTTTGAGCCTGCCGGGGCGGTAGTCCGCGCGAGCTTGTCGCCCCAAAACGCGTAGAGGTCTCGGGCATCGTCAACGGCGAGCTTCGCGCCCATCTCCAGCCGATACGGTTCGACGGCATGAAAGGGACGAACGCACCCGTAGAGGCCGGAGAGGATCCACAGGTGGCTTTGCAGCCAGGCGAGCTGTTCGGCATCCATTACCTCGGGTGCCATGCTCTGGTACTGAATGCCGTGATAGGACATGATGGCAGGGGAGAGGTGACGGGCGAGTGCGGGATTGTCGAGATCGCCGTTTTTCAGGATGGGCCCGAACTCATGCAGGGTGTTGAGGCAGGGCCCCAGCAGTTTGTCACTCACGTTCCACAGCGCCTGCAGGCCGCCGCTGCCTTCATTCCGCTCGATATCTAGCAGTGCGCGCTGGAGGCGAGCCGTCTCGCGCGCAAAGGGCGGAATCCCCTGAACTTCAAAAGCATCTTGTGCCGCGCGCATTTGCTTGGCGGGTGAAACGATGACCTGGAGCATGAACTCTCCTCTGCCAAAAAGAAGTTGCGGTGGAATGCGGTCTGCGCGGGCCGGTTGAAGGCCAGGTTAGTCCGTATTCCACCGCAAGTTATAAAGGGCTGGTTTGGTGCGCCTTACGAGGGTTTGCTAGGCGCGCTCGAGGAAGGCTTTGTAGCCGCGGTAGGCCTCGTAGATATCGGCCTTGTTGGCGACCTCCCACAGGGCGTGCATGGACAGGACGGCAACGCCGGAGTCGATGACGTTCATGCCATACTTGGCCATGATGTAGGCAATGGTGCCGCCACCGCCCGCGTTGACGCGACCGAGCTCACAGGTCTGGAAGTCCACGCCGGCCTCGTCCATGATGTCGCGGACGAGGGCCACGTACTCGGCATCGGCGTCGTTGGAACCGCCCTTGCCGCGGCTGCCCGTGTACTTGTTAAAGCACAGGCCACGACCCATAAAGGCGGCGTTCTTCGTCTCGAACTTGCCGGCATAGCCCGGGTCGAAACCGGCGGACACGTCGGAGGAGAGCATGCGGCTGCGGGCGAGCGCGCGGCGCAGGGCCAGCGGGCTATCCTCGCCGGCGAGCGTCATGATCTCGGCGACGGTGTTCTCGAAGAAGCGGCTTGTCATACCGGTGGCACCCACGGAGCCGATCTCCTCCTTATCGACGATGAGCGTGATGCTCGTGCGCTCCACGTTGGCGACGTCGATCTGGGCGAGCATGGACGGATAGGCGCAGACGCGATCGTCGTGGCCATAGCCCAAAATCATGGAGCGGTCGAGGCCCATGTCGCGGGCGGGACCGGCGGGCACGACCTCGATCTCGGCGGAGAGGAAGTCCTCCTCCTCGACGTCGTACTGCTCCTTGAGGATGTCCAGGAACATCTGCTTGACGGGCTCCTTGGGAGCGTCCTTGTCGTCTTCATCGAACTTGACGGGACGGCCGCCCACGATCACGTCGAGGATCTCGGCGTCGACGGCGTCCTTGGCGGGCTTGGACATCTGCTCGCTCGAGAGGTGGATCAGCAGGTCGGAGATGGTAAAGACCGGATCGTCTGCCTTGTCGCCGATGTTGATGTCGACGGTGGTGCCGTCCTTTTTGCAGATGACGCCCACGAGTGCAAGCGGGGAGGCCACCCAGTGGTAGCTCTTGACGCCGCCGTAGTAGTGCGTGTCGAGGTAGGCCATGTCGCCGGCCTCGAAGGCGGGATTCTGCTTAAGGTCCAGGCGCGGCGAGTCCACGTGAGCACCCAGGATGTTAAAGCCCTGCTCGAGCGGGGCGGTGCCCAGGTTGACGAGCATGAGGTCTTTGCCGTGATTGGCGGCGTACACCTTGTCGCCGGCCTTGAGCGTGCGGCCCTCGGCAATCACGGTCTCCAAGTCGACGTAGCCCGCCTCCTCGGCCATCTTGATGCCGGTCTTGACGCACAGGCGCTCGGTCTTATTCTCGCTCAAAAACTGCTTATAGCCGCGGCAAAGCTCCTCGAGTTCCTCGACTTGCTGTGGCGTGTACTTTTTCCATGCGCAGGGACGCTCCATGACGCAGGCTCCTTTCGGATCGATCGTGCTGGTTGATGTACCGTGAGCCATCGTATCACGCGCGGGCCCGCGGCGGCAGGGAAGCCCGATGTGCGGTGGCCGCGGGGCGGGGAGCGTGTAAACTGGAGTGAGCAAACCGTGCCCAGCCCAAAGCGAGGTATTTAATATGTCTGACAAGCGCCGCACCTTTGCCGTTATCGACGGCAACTCGCTCATGCACCGCGCCTTCCACGCCGTGCCACCCACCATGAATGCGCCGGACGGGCGCCCCACCAACGCGATCTTCGGCTTTCTGAACATGTTTCTTAAGATGATTGACGCCTTTAACCCCGACGGCGTTGTTGTGGCGTTTGACAAGGGCAAGCCGCGCGTGCGCATGGAGATGCTGCCGCAGTACAAGGCTCAGCGCCCGCCCATGGATCCCGATCTGCATGCACAGTTTCCGATGATCAAGGAGCTGCTCGCCGCGCTCAACGTGCCGATTTTGCAGTCCGAGGGCTGGGAAGGCGACGATATCCTCGGTACCATGGCGCGCCTGGGTGAGGAGGCCGGCTGCGACATGCTGCTGGTGACCGGCGACCGCGACATGTATCAGCTTGTGACCGAGCACGTCAACGTGGTCTCGACCCGCAAGGGCTTGTCCGACGTGGCGATTATGACGCCCGAGAGCGTGGATGACCTGTATCACGGCATTACGCCTGCGCTCGTGCCCGATTTTTACGGTCTGAAGGGCGATACGTCGGACAACATTCCCGGCGTACCGGGTATCGGCCCTAAAAAGGCGAGCGCGCTCATCGCGCAGTACGGCAGCTTGGATGAGGTCATCGCGCATGCCGACGAGGTCAAGGGCAAGATGGGCGAAAACCTGCGTGCACACATCGACGATGCACTGCTGAGCCGCAAGGTCGCAACCATTCGCACCGATGCGCCCGTTGAGCTCAATTTTGAGGCGACGTCCTTCCCGGCGTTTTCTGCCGACGAGGTGTCTGCGGCACTGGGTACGCTTGGTATCACCGCCATGCAGAACCGTTTCTTGGCGCTGATCGGCGGCGAGGGCGGGGCTGCTGCTGCCTCCAGTGTGTTTGAGATACCTGCGATGGTTCGCGCAGCCGCCGGCGATGCCGACGCGCTTGGTGCCGTTGCGGCTGAGGTCTCCCGTGCGATTGATGCCGGCGAGTGGGTCGCCGCCGTGGTGGACGATGACAAGGAAGAGGGCGCGCTCTTTGGACTGACGCGCACGCTGTGGTTGGCGACGTCCAAGGGCCTGTTCGCGCTCGAGGAGGGCGACGGCGCCTCCACTGCCGTAGTCGATGGCTTCAACTTCGTCCACGGCGTGATTGCCGGCGTGCTCGCGCGTCTGTTTATGGAGGGTCGCGTGGCGAGCCCGGATATGAAGGCGCTGTTGCACGAGCTTTCGCCCATCGATTCTTCTGAGCCCGAGCTCATGGATCCGCTCGCTACCGATTCCACGCGTATCTTCGATACCGTGGTCGCTGCCTATCTGCTGGATTCCGATCGCTCCGAGTTCGATGAGGCATATCTTGCCGATACGTATCTGCAGATGGCGCTGCCTGCGGCGCGCGGCGCAGAGGGTGCTGGTGAGGACGCTCCAGCGCCTGCCGCCCGTACTGCGGCTCTGACGCTGGCACTCGTGGCGCCGTTGCGCGAGTGCATGGCCCGTGAGAATGCCGCCAACGTGTTCGATGGCATTGAGATGCCGCTCGTGCCGGTGCTTGCCAAGATGGAACGTGCGGGCATGCTTGTAGACCCCGACCGCCTGCGCAATCTGTCCGAGGGCCTGGCGACCCAGATTACCGAGGTTGAGCGCAGTATTCGCGACCTGGCGGGTGACGAGACCTTTAATATTGGCAGTCCTATGCAGCTGTCGCACGTGCTCTTTGATGTGATGGGGCTTCCGACCAAGGGCCTCAAAAAGACTAAGCGCGGCTATTATTCGACCAACGCCAAGGTGTTGAGCGATCTTGCCCGCGACCACGAGATCGTCCGCCTGATCTTGGACTGGCGTGAGAAGTCCAAGATTAAGTCGACCTATCTGGACACGCTAGGTCCGCTACGCCGTGGTGACGGTCGCGTGCACACCACGTACAACCAGACCATCACGGCAACGGGGCGTCTGTCCTCAAGCGACCCAAACCTGCAGAACATCCCGACGCGCTCGGAGCTGGGCCGCACCGTCAAGACGGCGTTTTCGGCAGGCGAGGGCAGCATCTTTTTGGCGGTGGACTACTCGCAGATTGAGCTGCGTTTGCTGGCGCATCTTTCGGGTGACGAGCATCTGGTGCGCGCCTTTAACGAGGGCGAGGACTTCCACGCCGAGACGGCCGCGCGCGTGTTTGGCGTTCCCGTGTCCGAGGTAACGCCCGACCTGCGCAGCCGCGCCAAGGCCGTGAACTTTGGCATCGTGTATGGTCAGCAGGCCTACGGCCTGTCGCAGTCGCTGCATATCTCGATGGCCGAGGCGCGCGATATGATTGACCGCTACTATGAGGCCTACCCGGGCGTGCGCACGTTCCTCGACAACGTGGTGGCGCGCGCCAAGCAGACGGGCTACGCCGAGACCATGTATGGCCGCAGACGCCATATTCCCGAGCTCAAGGCCAAAAACCCGCAACTCCGCGGCTTTGGCGAGCGCACGGCCATGAACCACCCCATGCAGGGAACCGCTGCCGACATCATCAAGATCGCCATGGCCCGTGTAAGCCGCCGTCTGGAAGAAGAAGGCTTTGCCGCCCACATGATCTTACAGGTGCACGACGAACTGGACTTTGAGTGCCCCGTCGACGAAGTCGAGCGCCTAACCACCATGGTCCGCGACGTCATGGAGCACGTAGTAGACCTCCGCGTCCCCCTAATCGCCGAAGCCAGCACCGGCATAACCTGGGCCGACGCCAAATAGGAAAGCGCCCACAGTTCCAAAGTAACCAAACCAGAAGGGGGCTCCTTGCCAACAAGGAGCCCCCTTCATTCCAAAAAATCAGCCAAGTATCTAGACACTCAAGACACCATCTAGGCGGCAAGCAAGTAAACCTAGGACCTGGCCGGGCGGCGCGGATTAGTTTTTCGTAGATTCCGCACGAGCCGGAAAGCACTTAATGTGCTTTCCGAGCGAGCCCAGGACCTGACCGAACGAAAAACTAATCCGCGCCGCCCGGCCAGGTCCGACGAGCCACGTTACCGAGCCGCCAGGATGGCGTCGATGAGCGTCAGTACGCCCCCGTCGTTGTTGCTCGGAATGCGCCACTTGGCGTGCGCGTTCATGTGCTCCTCGGCATTGTCCACGATAAAGCTGTGGCCGACGCGCTCCAGCATGGGGATGTCGTTGTAGGTATCGCCCGCGGCGGCAGCATCGGCAATATCGATGCCCAGGTGCTCGCACAGGTGAGCGACGCCGGCGCCCTTGTCGACGCCCAGGTTCATAAAGTCGATCCACTCGCGCCCGGCGTTGGTGACGTAGAGCTTGTCCGAGAACTCGGGGCTATAGGTCTCGCGGAAAGCGGGCTCGGCGTCGTAGCCGGGGAAGAAGACCGAAATCTTGTTGGACTCGAAATCAATGCCCTCAAAGCTGTCGACGTAGTTGATTGTGTTGTAGTAGACGCTGATCTCGTCGTGGTATTGATGGTCGCGGGCAAGCACGTAGAACTCGTCGAAGCAGCACAGGACGGGGACAGCGCGCGGATCCTCCGAGGCACGGCTCAAGACCTGCTGATACAGCTCCACGTCAATAGTGCTCTTATAGATATAGCTGCCGCGATAGATCACGCACGCTCCGTTGTCGGGACAAAAGGCGAGGCGGTTCTTGACGCCCTCGAACATCTCCTCGAGCTTGGGGGCGGGACGTCCGCTGGCGGGGCAGAATACGATGTCGGCGTCGGCGAGCTTGTCCAGGCGCTCATCAAGACCCTGGGGTAGCACACGCTCGTCGGTCAGCAGCGTCTTGTCCATATCGACGGCGAGAATCTTAATGTTGCCGATGTTGGCGTCCGATTCGTAAGTTTGCATAAAAGCGACCCTTTCGTTTCGAGATTGTTTCAGACGTGATAACCATCAACTCGTAGTCGAGCGTATTTTCGCAGGAACGGAGCGTATTTGCACCACGCTTCACAAAGTACTGAAAAAACTTTTCAGAAATTTGAATTTGTCGCTTGTGCTGCGGGCACTTTAGCGTAATATAGCGACCATCGAAAACGGAGACGGAAAAACAACCGCTTACCGAGGAAAAGGTACCGTTTACGATATTAGAATTGCGCCCGGCGATAGGTGAAAGGAGAGGCAGATGCAGTTCGTAAAGATCATCACCACTGCAGACAATGCCATCCGACGCCAGCGCGCAATTTCCCGACGACGATAACAATCGTCTCTGTCCGCATGGGGCGCAATGCCTCAACAGAGTCATTTTGAGGTCGTTGGGTTTTAGCACGAAATTGCTGCATGTTTCTAGGGCATGTATGTGCTGCTTTTTGCTATTTAACCTGATATTGCACGGTTTTTGACCTCGAAATGACTTGCAACTGACCGATGTTCTAACTAGCTACCAAGGGCGAAAGGAAACAGCCATGAGCAAGGAAAAAGTCGTTCTCGCATATTCCGGTGGTCTTGATACATCCGTATGTGTCAAGTGGCTCCAGGACGAGAAGA
>DBFZQW010000116.1:0-4806 GCA_048521445.1 Collinsella sp.
GCTGACGGCCTTTATGCTCGCGTATCGAGAGGAGGAGGTTGGTGATTGGAGTTGCTTCGAGTTCCGCTGGGACTGTGGTGTAATCGAACTGGCGCATGCGGCTCCTTTCGGTATCACGAACATACTTTCGATATCATAATACCATTAAATGATACCGAAAGTATGTTCGTGATACCGAAAACTAGAAACCATGCTTCATAACTGCTTGGAAAGTTCGGATTTGACTATCTTATTGTCTTGATCTGTAACAGGTAGACGGTCGAAAGTGGGCTACGTGTTACAGATTTAGATTTTTCTGCTCGGGCGTTCTGTTTGTCTCGATCTGTAACATTTAAGACCGAAAACCCCTGCTAGATGTTACAGATCGAGACAAACGGCCTGTTCGGGCCCACCAAAACAAAAAGGCCGCATGTGAACCCGTGGAGGGATTCGCATGCGGCCGACAGGGGGTATGCGGCAAAAGTTAGGCCATGAGCAGGCCGGTCTCCGAGACGTTCTTGTACCAGTACGCGCTCGCCTTGGGATAGCGCTTCTGGGTCTCAAAGTCGATGTAGAACAGGCCATAGCGCTTGTTGTAGCCGTTGGTCCAGGAGAACTGGTCCTGCAGCGACCACACAAAGTAGCCGTCGACGTTCACGCCGCCGTCGATCGCCTTGAGGATCCACGCGAGATGCTGGCGCATGTAGTCGATACGAGGGGCGTCGTCGATAAAGCCGTCCTCGAAGTCGTCCTTATAACCCATGCCGTTTTCGGTGATGTAGATCTTCTTGTAGTTGGGGTAATCGTTCTTAATGCGGAGCAGCAGGTCGTACAGGCCCTCGGGATAGATGATCCAGTCCCAATCGGTGGTGGGTACGCCTTCGCGCACGCACGACTCGCCCACGCCCTTGAGGAACCAGCGCGAGGAGCCCTTGTCGCCGGTGCCATTGTGGTTGATGTCGTTTTCGCCCTCGGCGGCACGCAGGAACTGGCACTTGTAGGTGTTGACGCCCAGGCAATCGTTGTAGGGGAGCGCGGCGGTCAGCGCGGCGATGTCCTCGTCGCGGACGTCGAGCTCGCCGCCGGCGATATGGGCCAGCTTGGTCGCGGCCTCCATGGTGTCGGCTGCATAGTGGCCGCGGAAGGTGGCGTCGAGTACCCAGCGGTTGTTGATGACGTCGGCCATGCGAGCTGCCTCGCAGTCGGCGGCGTTGTTGGGGTCGAGGGGATACTTGGGCTCCAGGTTCTGGACAATGCCGATTTCGCCCTCAAAGCCACCCTCATGGAAGGCGACGACAGCCTTGGCATGGGCCACCATCATGTTGTGCATGAGCTGGAAGGCCTTGTCCAGGCGATACTTCTCGCCGTGCGGCCAGTTGCCGACGATAAAGCTGCCCTCGGCGGTCGCGGGAATCTCGTTAAAGGTAAACCAGTGCTTGACCTCGGTGAACTCGGCAAAGCAGAACTTGGCGTACTCGACAAAGGCATCGATGGTTGTGCGCGTCAGGAAGCCCTCGCCGCCGTCCTGGTAGAAGGCCTCGGGCGTGTCAAAGTGATCGAGCGTGACATAGGGGATAACGCCAGCTTTGTTGCAGGTGGCAAAAAGCTCGTGATAGAAAGCGACGCCCTCGGGGTTAACCTCGCCGGTGCCACTGGGGAAGATACGGCTCCAAGCGATGGAGACGCGAATGCCGTTGATGCCGAAGCGCTGGCACAGGTCGATATCGACCGGATACTTGTTGTAGAAATCGCTTGCGGGGTCGGGGGAGAAGCGACCCTGAGCAGCCAGGAAATCGTCCCAGGGCACTTTGCCCTTGCCGTGCGTGCGGGTCTCGCCCTCAACCTGGTAAGCGGCGGTGGCGCCGCCAAACACAAAGCCGTCGGGGAACTGCATGGGGTTGTTCATGAGGCATCCTTTCTGTGGGATATGAATAGGGAGAGGTGCCCGAACTGGGGATCCGGGCACCAATAGAGGGAGGAACTAGTCGAGGTTCTCGCGGAGCCACTTGATGGCGCCAGCGGGGTCGCGGGTAAGGTCGATATATTCCTTGCCGCGCGGGGCGAGCAGCTTAATGCCCAGACGATCGGTGTCGGCCTTCATGTCGTTGTAGTAGCTACGAACCTGCGGGGCGAGCACGATAACGTCGTACTGATCCATGATGGCAGTGTGCTGGCCATAGGCGCCTGCGGAGGAAGCGATGTTCTCTCCGGTCTGCGCGGCACCTTCCTTGATGGCGTTGGCGAGCATGGCAGAGGTGCCGGCGCCGGCGCACAGGACGAGGACCTTCAGGCCGTCGACATCCTTCTTGTCGGATGCATCGGCAGCGGGCTCGGGCTGATCGGCGACAGGCTCGCTGTCGGCGGCGGCAGCGGTCGTCTCGACGGAAGCGGTGGCCTGCTCGACAGCGGGCGCAGGGGCGTTGGCGGCGATGGTAGCGGCACCATCGGACTCGAGACCCAGCTCGGCGACGCGCTCGGCCTCCTGGTCGCAGAGCAGCTTATCGTACGCCTTCAAGAACGGCAGGTAGATGATGGCGTCCAGCAAGATGATGATCGCGACAAATACCAGGGCAATAAGCTGGAAGTTCGTGGTGATGAAGATGCCGATGGGGGCAGGGGTAGCCCAAGGCACCACGAAGGAGAAGCCGTTCATGCCCACGTTATCGATAAAGAACTTGGCAACACTCACGTTGACGCAACCGGCGGCAACAAAGGGGATGAGCATGTAGGGGTTAAGGATCATCGGCGCGCCAAAGAGCAGCGGTTCGTTGACGGCGAAGGCAACAGGAACAATCGAGGCCTTACCGACGGCTTTGAGCTGCTTGGACTTCATAAAGAGAATCAGCAGAAGCGGCACGATGAACGTGGCGCCGGTGCCGCCGAACTCACCCACGAGCGACATGTTAAAGGTGAGGGAGTGGGCGGGGTGGCCGCCTGCCAACAGAACCTGCAGATTCTCGGCCTGGTTGGCAAGACGGATGGGGTCGATGCCCGGCTGGACGATCGAGGGGCCGTGGACGCCGATGAACCAGAAGAACGCGGTGGCCGCCTGGATAAGGATAAGGCCAGGATAGGTTTCTGCAGCGGTAAAGAGCGGGGAGAGCAGTTTGATAAGCAGCTCGGAGAACGGAACGCCCATGAGGTTGCGCACGACGACATCGATGATGCCGCAGATGATGACGGCGCCGCCAAAGGGGATAATGTCGCGGAAGTTCTGAGCGATGGCGCCCGGGACCTCCTTGGGCAGCTTAATGGTCAGATCGCGCGAGACGCAGAATTTGTAGACCCACACGGTAATGAACGCGGCGATATAGGCCGAGAACAGACCGCGCGTACCCATGCTGGTGCAGTCGAAGACCGAAAGCTCGGAGCCGTTGAACTTGGTGGTGAACTGCGTGACTGCGAGCAGCAGCATGCTGCACTGGGCGGCCACCATGGTGGAACCGTCGTTGAGCACTTTGCCGGCGGGCATGCGACGGTTCATGGAAGCCGTGAAGTTCTTGGCAGTGGTGCCGGCAACCATGATGCCCATGACGCCCATGGTGAAGTTGTAGAGCTTGTTGCACCAGTCGATGAGCGGCTGGGGCAGCGTGACGCCGACTACGCCGGGAAGGGTGGCAATGAGCAGAAAGATCGAAGAGGTGAGGACAATGGGCATGCACCCAAGGAATCCGTCCTTGATGGCCTGGAGGTATATGTTCCTCGAGATCTTCTCAAAGAACGGTTGATGCTTTTCGAGCATCTTTACGATGGCGTCCATAGAGCTCCTTTGCTACTTGATGCGCGATGCATGTGGATGGAACTGGTCGTCGATGGATGGTCAGGACTGCCCGGAAACCTTCCTGCTTAAGGAAGGCATTGCGAAATGACAACGTTGTCATTTCGTTAATGACAACGTAAGACATTTTTGGAAGAGCAACAAGGATATACGGGTGAGCGGTCGATATTGTTCGGTAAACGGTTGATTTATCAGTCAGGCAGGTAGTGTATGCTAGAACGCAAAAACAAGCGATGTAAAACCGACTGGAGAAGCAGTGGCAACGATGGACAAGAAAAATGTCTCAATGAATGATGTGGCGATTGCCGCTGGTGTTTCTCTCAAGACGGTTTCGCGCGTGATTAACGAGCCCGATAGCGTGCGAGAGTCGACACGCGATAAGGTTCATTCCGCAATGGAGGCGCTCGGGTTTCGAACCAACTTTGCCGCGCGTTCGCTCAAGTTGGGCCGTTACGGGTGCATCGGCGTGGCGCTGTTCCACTTGTCGGGCGGTGCCGTGGACATGATCGACGGTATCGCCGATGCCGCCGAAGAGCGAGGCTTTGCTCTTACGATGATCAAAAAGCGGGCGGGGGAGAAGATGACCCTTGCCGAAGCGGCGCGTAGGATGTCGCAGCTCCCCGTCGACGGCATGATTTTCAACCTGCGCCAGATGGTCGATGACTTTGATACCTCTGAGGCGCCGAAAGACCTCAAGACGGTGATTATCACACCGATGGAACATCCTACCTGCTCTACCGTCAGTGACGACCAAGAGGGCGGCGCGCGCATGGCGTGCGAGTACTTCTTGAACCACGGGCACAAGAACGTGTACTTCGTCTCTGGTAAGAAAGAGTCACTGTCGAGCCAGTGCCGTATGAAAGGTTGGCGAGCGGCACTCGAGGCACGTGGCATTGAGCCGCCCGAGCCTCTGCAAGGCGATTGGAATGCGGATAGTGGCTATGCCGCGGGCCTTGTGCTTGCCGATAAGCCCGATTGCACGGCGGTCCTCGCTGCTAACGACTGCATGGCAAACGGCGTGATGATGGCTCTACGTGACAAAGGGCTCA
>DBFZQW010000117.1:0-11959 GCA_048521445.1 Collinsella sp.
CTCGGGAGCGCAGGTGATGTTGAGGAACTTGACGTTGTGGACGAGCTCCTTGGCAACGGCAACGGCGGCAAGGCTCTCGGGGCTGTTGCCAGAGCGGGCAAAGGAAACCACGAGCGTGGGATCCTCGGCGCGCAGGAAGTCGCGCGGGGCGCTCACGATGTCGGTCGTGGCGATGGGCTTAAAGTCGTAGAGATCAGTGTTGCCAGCGTGACGCAGGTACGGGGCGCAGGTATCGCCAACGTAGTCGGACGTACCGGCACCGGTGAAGACAACGGACAGACGACCCTCGCCCATGGCGCGAGCCTCGGCCAGGAAGGCCTCGATGGCCTCCTTGTTCTCGCGATAGATGTTGAGCGTATCACGCCAAAGCTCGGGCTGCTGAGCAATCTCGGCCGTGGTGATCTGGGCGCCGAGCTTGGTGAGCTCCTCGACACTCTTCTCGAACATTTCTAATACCTCTTTCTTTACTAAATTGTCTGATATATAAAGACTTAATCTGAAAAGTTAAATCGGGTAGTAGTCATAGGCTGTTTTTCTTTCGTTAACACTCGTATCCGATCACAGAGTATCTCGATAATGAGAAATCCTGTACTTAAACTTGTCCGCACGAGCCACCGAAAGCGTAAACTCGACAACATCATTTTGGGTGTTGTGAGTAGTTCGGACTATGTCCAGAACTGGCGCACCCTCACCAATACCTAGAAGCCGAGCGTCACATGGACGTGCTATACCCGCAGAGAACTCCTCATCCGCTACTCGAATTTTCTGCTGATAATCCTGCTCAATGACATCGTAAAGGGGCTTCTGTTCGAGTAGAGAACGCTTGAGTGAAATAAAGAGCCTTGCTGGAAGATAGCTACGCTCAACCATCATAGGAATACCATCTGCCATTCGTAAACGTTTGAGTTTTAATACCTTTTCACCCAAATGAATCCCCATTTGCATCGAGAGCGTTTTATCTGCTTCCATTTCACAGAACTCTAAGATGGTTGTTTCTGGCAGCCGGCCCATCGCTTTCATCTGTTCAGTAAAACTGTACGATTGGGTAAGATTTGTTGCTTGAGCTAGTCGATCGGCAACAAACGTACCGCGACCTTGTTTTCGCACAATCCGACCAAGATACTCAAGTTCCTGAATTGCAAGCCGGACAGTCGACCGCGAAAGCCCGAAACGTTCGGCAAGCTCACGTTCGGACGGAATCAAATCACCTGGCTGATATTCATGATCAATTTTTTCGATCAGAATATCTACGAGCTGGTCATATAGCGGTTGTCTGTGCCTCTTGCACGTCATGATATTCTCCACGTAATGAGCAATTGACCAATACTTCAGCCTTCAGGTAACGCACCAACATGTCCCATAAATGGGCTAATAGCGACACTACATCTCATCGTCTTCATCAATGTCAGCACTCTCGAGTTTCTTGAGATCGACTCCCTCACGACCAACGACCCGTGCGCGTTCGGCAAGTTCATCAAGCGTTGGGTCTCCAAACGCACGCGTCATAACGAGCTCCACCAACATAGGTAGATTTGTTCCGGTGACAACGGTCACGTTATCGAGCTCAGTCGTCATTGGGATAGCTTGATTGAACGGAGTACCGCCAAGCAAATCAACAAACACCAATACGCCATCACAAGCTTGACGCATCTTGGCAATGCAGGTTCGCAAATCATCACCAAAAGTAACCGCCTCCGAGCCCGCAAAAGGAACTACCTCAAAATTAGGCTGTTCGCCGGCGACCATATCCACAGCGCTTTTCAAACCAGGTGCAAACTGACCGTGACCAGTTAGTACAAATCCAATCATTCTATCTACCTTTCTACCGTTCGCTTTCTCTAGCCAAAGAACCCCTCAAAAGGGCTCTTACGACCACTGCATCATTAAAGTTTAGTGAGTATTTTGTTTTATCGCGGGAGGTCTGTGAGCGTCTCTAAGCTGCTTTTCAAGGTTGCGATATCTACGTGCTTCGCCCTTGTTCCCGCTGCTCTCATATTGATATGAAAGCAGCAGATAGAGCTTTCCACGTAACCCAAGGTCGTTCGTATCCAGCATAGCTTCCATCTCATCGATCTTATCATGCCGACGGCAAAAGACTATGTCGTAGGTCAATTGACTGTCCGCCAAAATGCCCTTCGACACGATGGGGCGCATCTCTTCCAACATGGACGCCGCCCGCTTCCGGTCACCCGTCTTGATATAGAAATTAAAGGCGCGAACCGCAAGCTGTCGACGTTGTTTATCGCTGCACGACATCTCCAGCAAGTGGTCAAGCATTCGATCTGCATATGCGTCCATATCAGCAGCTTCATAGATCGTGAAACGCAGGTAATACTGCTTATACGTAGACATTACTATACGCGCAAGTTTGCGATCGAGCAGGTCTATGCAATCTTGGTATAAGCCCAAGTTAAACAATACCTGCAATTTCATATCGAAGTATTTTTTCGCTCCTTCGGTCACAGCGAAATAAGCCACTACAACACAAATGAACAGGACGATCCAAAATGGCATTGCACTATATTCCCTTCAAGGCAGCCTTAAGGAATTAATCGAACACGATGACTGCATAACCGCCTATGAACAACGGTGCCCGACAAAACAAAAGAGGCGCACACTCCAGGGGATATGGCGATAAAGTCGCCTTGGAGGTGTGCGCCACGTCTCAATTGAGGCTCAAATGCCGTGACAATATGGGGTATTTAGCCCTTGCAAATGATACCGAATGCACCCAAGGCAATGGACAGAACCAAGACGATAAAGATGGCCTTCGTCGAGGTCATGCCCTTCTTACCGAGGAGCCAGTATACGAAGCCGACGAGTGCGGCAGGAACCAGCTTGGGGCAAATCATATTGCAGATGTTCTGCAAGTCAACGGTAACGCCGCCGATAACAGGCTTCGCCGCAATAACGATACCGACATTGGTTGCGACCAGAGCACCGACCATAAAGACACCCATTACGGAGGCCGCGTCGGTCAACGCGTTCAGGCGATCGCTCATGGTGGTGACGAGCTTCATACCCTGCTCATAGGCCATGTGGGTCTGCTTGCAGCGGAACCAGTCAACAAGAATGTTAACGGCGACCCAGATGAAGATACCCAAGGGGTTGCCGTTCATGGCCATATTGGCAGCCAGAGCACCGAAAATGGTCGGGAGCAGCGAACCGAAGATGGAATCGCCGATGGAAGCCAGCGGTCCCATGAGACCAGTCTTGAGACCAGCAACAGCCTCGAGGCCCTCAATGCCCTCCTCTTCCTCGATCGCCAAATCGATACCGGTGATGATCGTGTTGAGGAAGTTTGAGGTGTTGAAGAACGGTGCGCACTGGGCGCGGCAGGCTTCCTTTAGCTCCGGCGTGCCGTCGCCGTACAGCTTGCGCAGTGTGGGCAGGATAATCCAGAGATAACCAGAGTGTTGCATGCGCTCGTAGTTCCAACCATCCTGGAAACCAAGCAGGTTACGACGGTTGATCTGCGCAAGGTCGTCCTTGGTAATCTTGTAGCCAGTGGTGCCATTGGCGAGTTTCTCATTAGAGCTCATCGTCGTCGTCTCCCTCCGCAGCGCCAGCAGCAGCGACGGGACGCTGGTTGTTCTTGTAGTACAGCAAAGACAGAGCAAAGCCAATAATAGCGATCGCCAGCATCGACATGTTATTGAACATACCGACCATATCCACGGCGCCCTTACCAAGCGCGCCGTTCACAGCGACGATGTTGGCGTTGAGGTTCATGATGCTCGTGAAGGCCGTACCAAACAGGGCGGCAACTACAAAGCCGAGCAGCAGGTAGGCGACGTGCTTTTTGACCGGCAGGTAACGGAGCAGGATGGCGAAGCCAACAGCGGGCAAGGCACCGCCAGCAACAGACAGACCGTCACCCAGCCACTTCCAGTCGCCGTTAAGGGCGGTAGTGATGCCCTCGACCAAGCCCTGGCCAAATGCGAGAGCCAGGAAGACCGGAATCATGCGGGACAACATCCAGGAAACGGCACCGAGCAAGTAGTGTACGTTGTAGGCACCCCAGTTCATCTTCTCGATATCGGCATCGCACATGTGACCGAAGAACGTGTTGGCGAAACGGCCGGCGATATCGGTGTAAACGAGAATGGCAGCGACAGGTACGCCGATGGCGGCAAGAGCCGTCTCGGGATTCATGCCCGCACCCACGGCAAAGGCCGTAGCGACCAGAGTGCCGGAGTTGGCATCGATACGAGAGGCGCCGCCAAAGGTACCAACGCCCAGGACGGTGAGCTGCATGCTGCCGCCGATAAACAGGCCAGTCTGTAGGTCACCCATAATCAAACCGGTAATCATACCGGAGAAGACGGCTGAGCCGGCACAGGTGTACCAGTTCAGCTCATCCAGAATCTGATAACCCGCATACAGGGTTAACAGAAGAATCTGCCACCAAGCAATCATGGTAAACTCCTTATTTAAGGTGTAACAGTTTCTACAATACCAATACGCTTATATAAACCGTGCATCCCCCTTCACGGCCTAGCGTTAATTCGACTAGAGCGTGAGAGCCTCTGGGTTATCCTGCGGCGTCAGCTGAATGACAATAGGAAGATTATCGGCCTTGAGTTTGGCAAATGCGTCAAGGTCCCCCTGGTCGCAACTAATGTTGCGAGTCAGCTTCTTGACCGGCTCCATTGTCGTCATATTACCGACGATGAGCTGCTCAAGCTTAACACCTTGCTCCAAAAGTCGAACGTAGACCTCAGGCTTTTTCGCAACAATAAAGAGACGTTGCGCATCATATTTGCCAGCAGTGATGTTGGCAGCGGCCTTGTCGACAGGAAGCACGGACAACTTCACAGTTGCCGGGCAAGCCATGCGAAGAACCTGCTTTTGGGTAGCATCTTGCGATACCTCGTCGTCAACTACCATGAAGCGGCTTACCTGACGGGCGTTAGACCAGAGGTTTGCCACCTGTCCGTGAATCAAGCGAAAGTCGACTCGTGCGCCTACAATCATTTCTACTCAACTCCTTCTTGTTCAAGTGTACGGATAACGGGCTCAGAGCGAAGGGAGATTTTCGCATCATACACGCCCTCTGTTTCGAACATAACGAGCTCATTGGTACCAGGGTGCAATAAACCGTGCGGAACATAGAGCGTCATGATGGGACCCTTATCCCAAAAACGTCCGACATTCGTTCCGTTTACGAATGCCACACCCTTTCCAAAACCCGTAGTGTCGATAAAGGTATCAGCCGGCTCAGATATATCAAACTTTGCGCGGTAAAAGGAAGGTTGCCCCTCTACCCAGCCGGCGGAATAATCAAGATTATCGATGTTATCGAGTGGCAGACAACGCATCTCCCAACCGGTAACAAAGTGAAGATCAACGCAAACTCCTGTCCTAATGCCCTTATGCTGCGTATCAGCGAGCAATTTGTGACCATAATTGACGCGACCCATATCCTCGGTCAGAACATCCAGGCGGTTTTGTTCACAGGGAAGAACGCAGTGAATATCTTCCCCGATGTGCTCCTGATACTGCGTCGCCACTTTGTCACCGTTCACAAACACCTGTGCACGGTCGCGGGCGTCAATAACCCGAATACGCTCTTCATCTGCACGGTCACGCTCGACAGTCGTGGTATATAACGTATATCCATACGACTGACCCATCTCTTCCATGGGCATAGGATATTGGGCTTCAATCGGCTCCGAAAGAATATCGAGCACATTAAAGAGACTTACGCGCTCACTCACCGAAATATCGGGCATGGAAAACGTCTTTTTTGTTAACGGCTTGCTTTGCGCGATATCGGGATACAGCTCGTGAACTGTCCTTTGAATTGCGAAGTATTTCTCGGTCGGGTTGCCCTGTTCGTCCAATGGAGCATCGTAGTCATATGATGTCACCTGGTGCAGGTCATGCGTATGGCGTGCAGAACATCCGTTCATAAATCCAAAGTTGGTGCCTCCATGAAACATGTAGAGGTTTAAAGATCCTCCAAGCTCGAGCACCTCGCGAACGCAAGAGGCAAGATCTTCGGGATCGCGTCTGATGACGTTCTCCCCATAGCGATTGAACCAGCCGTCCCACAATTCCATGCACATAAGAGGCCATTGTTTTCCATGTTCCTTGTGAAAAGCAGAAAGAGCCTCAAAGTTCTCCTTTGCATGAGAACCAAAGTTGCCGGTGCACAACACATCATCGTCAATGAGCGTACCGGCACGAAGACACCCACGCCACGGACCATCGGAAGTACAAAGGGGCACGGAAACCCCACGCTCGACCATAAGGCGACGAATCGCACGAAGATAGTCCTTATCCTCGCAATATGATCCATACTCGTTTTCAACCTGCATCATGATGATGTTTCCGCCCTTGTCAATCTGACGCGGGACGAGTATCGGCATGAGATGGTCGTAGTAATGCGCAACGTGAGCAAGAAACTTGGGGTCGCTGCTACGCGGTCTCATATCATGTTGGCGCAGCAGCCATGCTGGCATGCCGCCAAATTCCCATTCTGCGCAAATAAACGGAGAAGGCCGAACAATTGCATACAGACCGAGCGACGCCGCCTCATCAAGAAATGCCGCCAAATCAATTGAACCAGAAAAATCAAAGACGCCAGGCTTTGGCTCATGAAGATTCCACGGTACATACGTTTCGACCGTATTAAACCCAAGAGCCTTAAGGTTATAGAGCGAGTGATGCCAGTCGCTCGGATGAACACGCATATAGTGAATCGCCCCCGACAAGATGGTGAACGGCTCATCATCGAGTAGGAATTGATTGGTGATTTTAAACGAATGCATGCTACTCCCGATCTTCGTGCTCTACGACGCGGATGCCGGTTCCCCGACCCTCAGCTAAACGCCTTGCCTATTATGGACGCATTGACGCAATTATGTAGTCAGAATCTGAAGTGGTCCGTAAACGGTAGCCAAATGACGATGAACGGCTTTAATGAACAAAATATAAACCCGCTGGTAAATTACTTTTTTACTATAGATTTCTAGCGATTCTATATTTGAAAGGTGGTATGTACCAGCTATCCACTATTTCATACTAGTTACATTATGCTTCAATCGCATTTCTTCAAATGCTTATCTACTTTGTTGTTGCCGATTTGAGTGCGCGTGCGCCAACCCAAGCATCGTCACGGCTTCAGTTCCCCTATTCATAAACATAAAACCCCGTCAAACGTGATTCCCCTAGGGAAAACACGCTTGGCGGGGTCGTAGCGTGATTTCCCTAGGGGAATCACGCCATCAGGCGAACAACTCAGCCGAGCAGTTCGCTACTCCTCCCAGTAAGCGTCTGCAAGCAGCTTAAAGCAGATCTTCTTGACCGGCTGTGCGCCATCGCCCGGGAACTCGAGCGTGGGCATGTGAGGCTCGCCGGCAACGAACAGCGCGAACTTATCGTCAGCAAGATCGCCGGCGATCGAGGCGTCGGAATCGACCAGATCGTAGTCGTCCTTCTCGTCAAACTCCTGGACCAGCGTCAGGCTGCCCGTGGCGACCTTAAAGGCCTCGCGACCCTCGACGTCGATCTGCAGGTCGTGATAGCGCTGATGCGTCTCGTAATGAGCCTCAGCCTCGGGACGCGTCGTGGGAGCCATGACGTTCGCAAAGACCTTGTCGCCCAGAATCGGATGGCTGCCGACCTCGAGCTCCGCCGGGTCGTTCTCCTCGAGCCAGTCGATCAGCACGTCGAGGCCCTTGAGCATTCCGCGATATTCCTCGATATCGCCTAATGCACCGTAAATCATCTAAATCCCCTTTCGGATCGTTTCCTTGGCGGCTACTCGGCAAACGCGTTGCCGACGCTGTTGCCACCCACATACGTCTCGACCAGGGTAAGGTCGGGATTGAACACGACAAAGTCGGCGTCGCGACCGGGCATAATGCTGCCACATTTATCCTCGACGTGAGCAGAGCGCGCGGGCACCTCGGTCGCCATGCGAATGGCGATATCGGCGCTCGCAAGACCCCAGTCGACGATGTTCTTGACGCCCTGTGCGAGCGTGAGCACCGAACCGGCGATAGCAGAGCCATCGGCGAGCCAGCAAAGGTTGTCCTTCATAATGACGTCCATGCCGCCGCTGGTGTACTTGCCCTCGGGCATGCCGCCGCAACCCAGACAGTCGGTGATCAGCACCGTGTGCTGCCAGCCCTTGGCCTGCAGCAGTGCCTTGATAGCAGCAGGGTTCACGTGTTTGCCGTCGCAAATGATCTCGGCATAGGTGTTGGGCGTGGTCATGGCAGCCCCGACGACACCGGGCTCACGGTGATGGAGGCCGCGCTGGCCGTTATAGGTATGCGTAAAGCAGCTGGCGCCAGCATTGATGGCGGCGGCACACTCATCATAGGTGGCATCAGAGTGGCCAATGCAGGTCACGACGCCCTTTGCGCTCAGAGCCGCAGCATAAGCGGCAGCGCCATCGCGCTCGGCCGCCATGGCGCTCTTGACGATACGACCGCCGGCGGCCTCCTGCCACTCGTCAAAAACTTTCTCGGACGGGTCAATCAGATAAGCGGGGTTCTGGGCACCCACGTGCTTCATGGTAAAGAACGGACCCTCCAGGTAGATACCCTGAATACGAGCACCGCAGAACTCAGGTCCGCGCTCTTCGTCCGCCTGTGCAATAGCAGCACAGGCGTCCTTGATCTGCTCCACGCCGTCGGTAAAGGTCGTAGGCAGCCAGCTGGTGGTACCACGACGAGCGAGCTCGGTCGAGCTTATGTTGATACCCTCGGCATCGTTATCGGTCGTGGCATGGTTATAGAAGCCATGAATGTGGGTATCCACCATGCCCGGCGCAATCCATGTACCCGAATAATCTTTGATCTCGCAAGCGGGCTCATCGGCCTGCCAAGTGCCAAAGACGCCGTCTTCGACCATCAGGAAGCCGCCCAGCTGCGGCCCCGCCGGCAAAAAGAACTTGTCGGCCTTGATAGCATACGTGCTCATCTATGCTCCCGTACCCGCAGTGTGTTTTAGGGCGGATCAAAAACCACTGCATTGTTAATTCGAGCGATTGTTCGTTGCCTTCTACCGCTTGGCACATTTTGCACCCGCCGCAAAACACGCCAAGCCGTTTATACCCAATAACTCTAGACTGCGCGGTTGTGGTAGACCTTGTACTTAAACTGGTCGGCACGCGCAACCGAACGCGTATACTCGATAACCTCGTTGTTCATGTCATATGTGGTACGAATCAAATCCAGGACCGGTGCGCCTTCGGCAATCTCGAGCAGACGAGCGTCGGAATGGCGTGCGATACTCGCGTAGAATTCTTCCTCTGCCACGCGAACTTTCTCGTGAAAGTCCTGCTCGATCATGTCGTACAGCGATTTGTTCTCGATCATGGGGCGCTTAAGCGCAAAGAACTTGCGACTCGGCAGATATGTACACTCAATCATCAGCGGCACACCATCGGCAATACGCAGGCGCTTGATCTTGTACAGACGCTCGCCTAGGCGCGCGTTCATCTCTACGGCAATATTCTTGTCAGCCTCGACCTCGGTAAACTCAAGAATCGTCGTCTTGGGCACACGGCCGATCGCCTTCATCTGCTCGGTAAAGCTATAGGTCTGCGTGAGGTTTGCCGTTTGCAGAGAGCGGTCGCACACCATGGTTCCACGGCCGCGCTGACGAACCACCAGGCCCAGGCGTTCAAGCTCCTGCAGGGCAAGGCGAACCGTCGTACGCGAGAGTCCGTAGCGTTCCGACAGGTCACGCTCGGACGGCAAATAGTCGCCGGGCCGAAGTTCGTGATCGATTTTATCGGTCAGTAGATCAACGAGCTGATCGTACAGAGGTTGTTTGCGCGCTCCCATTGCCATAATGATACCTGCCGGATAAATGACTCGAAATTGGTTGTAACCAGACACCACGTACTATAGCAGTTTTAATGGAATAACAGCAGGTCAACCCGCACATTTCGATATTGTTTGCCGGTTGATAGCCTGTGCGCCGTAATACCAATTACACCACTACATCAAGTATCGAGGTAGCAAAAAGGGCCGCCCCCGCGGAGCGGGACGACCCTTTGTAAGACAGATACGTCTTTAAGGCTTAGAGAAGCTTCTTGAGCTCCTCGGCAACAGCCTGGACCTGCGTGCCGATGATGACCTGGGTTGCACCCTTGTCCATCTTCATGACACCCAGAGCGCCGGCCTTCTTGCAGGCAGCCTCGTCGACCAGAGCGGAATCGCCAAGCTCGAAGCGCAGGCGAGTAGCGCAGCAGTCAACGGTCTTGACGTTCTCCTTGCCACCGACGGCAGCAAGAACAGCGGCGGCCAGAGCGGCGAACTTGTCGTCGCCAGCAGCGGCGGAAGCGGAGGTCTCCTCGACATCCTCATCCTCGCGACCAGGGGTCATGAGGTTGAACTTGGTGATGGCGAAGCGGAACACGAGGTAGAAGACCACGAAGGCAGCGATGCCCAGCGGGATGATCATCCAAGTGTTGGCGGCAGCCGGGAGGCTAGAGGAGAACAGGAGGTCGGTAGCACCAGCGGAGAAGCAGAAGCCAGCACGGAAACCAACATAGTAGGTGACGATGGTGAAGATGCCGTACAGAGCAGCGTACACGACGTAGAGCGGGAAGCACAGGAACATGAAGCCGAACTCGAAGGGCTCGGTGACGCCGCAGACGAAGGCGCAGATAGCAGCGGAGACAACCAGGCCGATAGCAGCCTTCTTGTTCTTAGCGGTCTGAACCATAGCCAGGGCAGCACCCGGGATACCGAACATCATGCAGGGGAAGAAGCCGGACATGTACATACCGAGGCTCCACTTGACGTCAGCGGAGGTCTCGCCAGCCCAGAAGTGGGTCAGGTCGCCCAGGCCGATGGTGTCGAACCAGAACACGTTGTTGAGTGCGTGGTGCAGACCAGTCGGGATGAGCAGGCGGTTAAGGAAGGCGTAGATGCCAGCGCCGATACCACCCATGGCGGCGATACCCTCACCAAGAGCAACAAGAGCACCGAAGATGAGCGGCCAAGCAAAGAGCAGGACGACAGAGACGACGATGCAGATGACGGCGGTCATGATGGCGACGCAACGCTTGCCGGAGAAGAAGGCCAGCCAGTCGGGAAGACGGGTGTCCTTGAACTTGTTGTAGCAAGTGCCACCGATGACGGCGGACAGGATGCCGATGAAGGAGTTACCAGCGATCTTGGAGAACGCGATGCCCTCGGTCGTGGCAAGCCAAGCGGTCTGAGCATCGGCGTCCATACCACGAATGGTGCCAACAACAGCGGGGTTCAGGAGCTGCTGGATCATCAGGAAGGCGACGAGGCCAGCGAGGCCAGCGGTGCCATCGTGATCGTCGGCAAGGCCGACAGCGGCGCCGACTGCGAACAGCCAGGCCATGTTATCGATAAGAGCGCCGCCTGCCTTGATGAGCAGGAAACCGGCGGTATAGGCAAAACCGGTAGTGTCACCGGCAGCACCCATGACTGCGGGAGCGAGCAGGTAGCCCACGCCCATAAGAATACCTGCGACGGGAAGCGCCGCGACGGGAAGCATCAGCGCTTTGCCGAGCTTCTGGAGGTACTTCATCATATGGTATCTCCTCCAACCTTTCTTTCGTTGTTCACCAACGAGTTCCATGTCCGCGCCTTGTGCATACCGGCTTCTCCGCTTGCCGGCATTGATGCGCAAACTTAGACAACCCAGTCCCTATTTGGGGTTGCTGGTATGTACGGTAGCACACACTCAATTCAAACGTCCACCACATTTCGTTCAAATTACTATATCGTTGCCAAACGGTTTTTTTTGGCCCGTAAACGGTAATTTACGCAGGTAGACATGGTGCGTTTCTTTCATTACCAAACTAATTCTTAGCAATTTCCATTCGATTTCGTCTCAAAATTGGTTACTACCAGATGAACAGTGGTACCACATTGTTACTACCAGTTTAGCCGAAATCGTTTTCACTTTATATGAATAAAGTCTTCAAGAATTTGTATATAAACCCCTCCCCTAC